>CABTYA010000040.1 GCA_902488965.1 uncultured Veillonellaceae bacterium | reverse complement strand
TCGTAGGTAACTTGCCCGTCGGTTTCGGTTTTCTTAATCGTGAGGTTGCCGTCGGGGACGTTTTCTTCACCGTCTACAGTCACCTTCGTTCTTGCTGCAGCCACCTTCCGATCAATTACGCCGTCTTTTTTGGTGATATTGGTAATGCTTTGGTTAATCGCATCAACATCTTTTTGGTCCGCCTTGCCCTTGATGGCATTGTAGACCGTGCCGCCCGTTACGAGGTTCGTATCGTTTTCCTCTACTGCACCCGTACCGAGTTTGGCTGCCCACTTGTCTGTTTCGATATTGCTTGCGTCCTTCTTGGCATAGTCGCCAAGCTTCGTGTCAATATCGCCACCGTTTTTGGTGATGTTCGTGATATTTTGGTTGATCTGCTTAATGGTATCGTTGTTGCTGAGATCCACATTGGTAATCTTCTTTGTGGTGGTGTTATTGATATTATCAATCAGGCTTTCCGCATCGATGCCGTACTTGATGATCTTGCCGTCACGAACTACCGTCAATCCCTTGTTCGCTTCCGCCACGGTGAAATTGACTTCATTTCCGTCGGCAATAGCTTCGCTCGTCGTATCGCCATCGGCTTTCAGTTTCCACGAGGACATCGTGCCTGCACCGAGTTTGTTGATACCCAAGTCTTCTTTCAGCTTCTTCGTGTTCAACGTGTAGGTGACGGACTTGTCAGCACCCACCGTAGCGGTCAATGCGGACGTTGCACCGTCTGTGGCTACCGATTCAGCCTTGAACGTGATGGCACTCTTTGGTGTGTCGCCTAAGGTAATATCCGTTTTACCCACAGTCGCATTCGCATCCTGAATGGTGAAGCCGCCTTTGAGACTGTTGATACTGTTATCGACATTCGTGATGTTGTTCTTGATGTCCGTCAGTTCACTCTTGTCCGCTTTCTTCGTATCGAGCGCTTTGAGCTGCGCCACGTTCACCGCGTCGGTGTCTTTCGTACCTGCGGCGAGACCTGTAAGCTGACGCGTATTCAGATAACGCGAATCACCGATGCTGACCGCACTTTCCGAGGCTTGCCACGTGTTGGACGCATACTTCAGCGTTTTCAATGCCGAAAGGAACTCCGGATGATCCGCCAGGAATTGTTGATTTTCTCTCTCTGCAGCCGCTTGCGCCGCCGGATCATTGTTTTGTGCCGCTTGATTATATTTTTCGCCGATTTCCAAATATTGCGGCATGAGCGGATTTACAATGCCCTGCAAGCGTTCAAATTCCGCCTTTTGACCGATGGCGTCCATCACCTCAGCCAAGTTTGTACTGTTGCCTCCCGGAGCGTAGCCGAGCATGCCCTTGTCACGGTCCGCATACGAACGGGTACCGAGTGCGATACCTTTGTACACGCCCACTTCCGCATACGAGCCGATCGCAACGCCTTCAATCGCTTTGGCAACGGCACTTTGTCCAATAGCAACCGAAAAGTTTCCTTGCCCTTCGGCACCCCAGCCGAGTGCAACGGCACTGTGTCCCACTGTTTTCGCAGTGTTGCCAAATGCTACCGAATAAGTTCCCGTTGCATGTGCGCCCTTACCCATAGATACACTGCTTGTAGCGGACTTGGCTCCGAAACCGATTGCTGTCGAAAACCCGCCGATTGCACCGTCGTTGTTGCTGTTGTCGCTGTCTGCAGGCACATTCGTACGTTCTGTTGCTTCCGGATTGACCGAGAAATAGTGAATCTTCGATTCGTTCACCGTCTTCGTCAGATTCGTAATGGCGGTATTGTTCGACAAATCGATCTTACTGCCGTCCACATTGGTAATCTTCGTCGTAGCCGTGTTGATATTTTCGACCAACTTGTCTGCATCGATACCGTACTTGATGCTCTTGCCGTCACGAGCGACGGTCAAACCTTTGTTCGCTTCCGTCACGGTGAAGTTGACTTCATTTCCGTCGGCAATAGTTTCGCTCGTCGTATCGCCATCCGCTTTCAGTTTCCACGAACTCATGACCGAAGTGCTGTTTTCGTTAATTCCCAAGGCTTTTTTCCATGCCTTTTTGTCTTTTCCCTCTGTCAGGTTGCCGGCATCGAGGTCCGCTTTCTTCGCATCGAGCACTTTGAGCTGCGCGACGTTCACCGCATCGGTGTCCTGCGTGCCGGCGGCGAGACCTGTGAGCTGGCGATTGAAACCTGTCTTTTCATTACCGATGGATACCGCCCCGCGACGGGATTCCCATGCCCCCGTCATCACTGCATATTCATTGGTTGCTGCTTTTAATTTTTCTTTGGCTTGTTCATAAGCCAATTTCAGCGAAGCATCTCCGGTATTTGCCAGATATGCTTGTTTGGTTCTTTCCGCTTCACTATTTGCAGCAACATACTTTTGTTTTAATGCATTAAATTCGTCTTTCTTTCCCAATACTTCCATGGCAGCTTCAAAATTATCAAGCTGCGCATTGGTCGTCGGCAGATAGCCCTTGACATTTGCCGCGCGGTCACTGACTGAGTTGACACCCAAGGCAACGCCCTGACTTTCTGTCACACTTGCATTGACGCCCAATGCCATACCCCAATCGGCATTGGATTTTGCACTGCTGCCGAGGGCAATTCCGGAGTTTCCGATAGCGGTAGCTCCGCTGCCGATAGCGACGCCGTAGTTCTTGATGTCTTGCATTTCACCCGAATCAGTGCGTGTCTTCACTTTATAAAAAGTTTTTTGCCCTGGTAAAGCACTTTGGGCATACAATGCCTTCTCTTCTTCCGACAATGCATCAAATTCGTTTTTGCTTATGCCTTTTGCATTGGCGGTAAGGGCAAATTCGCCCATTGCTACGCCTCCGGCACCGTAAGCACGCGCCAGGGCACCGACAGCTGTCGCACTGTCACCGTATGCATCGGCCTTATGCCCCAATGCTACGGCATAGTCTCCCATGCCGGCGGAACCGGAACCGATGGCTACGCTTTGTCCTGTCCATGATCCGTTCCCCCATGCGCGGGAATTCTTACCCATCGCAATACCGGCATCTTTCGAGCTGGCATCCACGCCGATGGCAATACCCCAGTGTGAATCCGCACCGTCATTATTGTAATTGCCGCCTTTGGCGAGGTTGGCTTCATTATCCGGTCCGATGGACAAATAATGAATCTTGTTTCCTTTCACTTGCGTCGTCAGATTCGTAATGCTTTGGTTTTGGGTGATGTCAATCTTGCTGCCGTCGATACCGATCCGCATCGAGGTCGGGTTCTCCGCATCGCCTTGCGGCGTGACCGTAAGGCCGTCAGCGTATTCGAGGTTCAGCTTACTCAATGGGAGCGTGCCGACTTTCGTTACCGTGTCGGGCTGTCCGTCCGTTTTTTCCACCGTGCTGAATGTCGCCGGTGCATTGGCCAACGCTTTGAGTTGCGCCACGTTCACTGCATCGGTGTCAATCGTACCGGCTGCGACTTGGCGGATTTGCCGCGTTACGCCGAGATCGGCATTGCCGACGCTGACGGCGGATTCCGTCGCCGTCCAAGCGCCCGTGATGGCACCGATTTCAGCCTGGGCCTTCTGCCATTCCTCGCGAGCTTTCAATGCGGCCGCTTCCTGTTTTTCATATTCGGCAATGATGGCTGCCGCTTCTTCTTTGGTATTGAATTTTTGCGTTTGATACAGGCGCAAGGTCGCGAGCGAATCTTCTTTCGCCTTTTCATAAGCCGCTTGCTTTTCTGCCGCTGCCTTGCGCATATCCGCCAATTTGCCCGCCAAGGCCGGCTTCTCGGCCATGGCCGCCATCTCCGCATCCGTCATGGCAACGCTTGTCTGCGGATTGTAGCCTGCCGGCGTACCGGCGTCGACTTTGGAATACGCACCGAGCGCGATACCGTAGTCAGCCGCCGCTTCAGATTCCGTCCCCAGCGCCATCGCACTTTTCAGTACTTTTCCGGCCGCATGGGCCTTGGCGTCCTGGCCGATAGCAAGGGTATCCGTACCGTCAGCGATGGCCGAACCGCCGATGGCCATTGCCCGATCTTGCAGCGCGTAGCTGCCGCGCCCCATGGAGATACTGTTCGCCCCAAGCGCCAAATTCCCCGTACCGACTGCCACGGAAAGTTCACCGGTAGGATACATGTTGAATTCTCCCGGCTCAGGAAGAACGAAATCTTCCATCCGATACACTTTTTCAAAATTGCGGTTATTCTGCATCCCGATTGCCACCGCACCGTAACCGTTGGCGATATTTTGATAACCGAAGACCTGTGCTTTTTTCGCATTCGGCGTGATGATATTCCAGCCGCCGGCGACAAAGGCCTGTTCACCGCCGTTCGTATTGAGCGTACCGAAAGCACCGGCATATGCTGCCATGGCTTTATTGGCATAGCCGAATGCGGATGATGACTGTCCGTCGGTAATATTGCGGTAGCCGAACGCACTGGCGGCCAATCCCCCGCTCAAGTTTTCAAAACCGATGGAGGAGGAATAATCACCCCGACTGTTGTTTTTTGCCCCCATGGAAACGGAATATTCTCCTGCCTCCTGGTCTTTCCATTTACCGGCTGCTATATCCCAACGGTTGTTGAATATCCCGAACGCAACAGCGTTTGTATGACCCGTGATACGGTTGCCGCGACCGACAGCGGAAGATCCTACCGCATCTGCTGTAACGGTATTGAAAACCCCCATAGCAACGGTGTTTTTCGCCGCACTGTCATTGTTTGCCCCGAACGAAACGGAACTTTCTCCGCCGGCATTGTTGCGATAACCCACTGCGGAAGAATATTTCCCCGCCGCGATTGCTTTATTATCGTCCTTCTTGTCCGCGTTATTTCTGACACCGAGACTGACACTCTGCTCTGCCGGAGCATGACTGCGAAAACCGATGGCCACCGCTCCGTTACCGTCAGCGATTGCATCCTGCCCGATGGCGGTCGAATAGAGTCCCTTTGCCTTGGTTGAGCGCCCCAGTGACAACGCGCCGTTGCCGACCGACTCCGCCCACTGACCGATGGCGACACCGTTTGCATCTTGTACATAGTTGCTCGAGCCGAACACCACCGCGCCGAACAATGGATATTCCGTTTCTTGCCCTTTGTCCGTCTTGAAGTGAAGTGTTCCGTTCGATTCGATACCGACCCGGTTCCCCTGACCTACGACCGTGGATGTGACGGCATGGACCTTGTTGCCATCGCCGAATATTTTGTTGTCATTTTTATAGACAATGTTATTCTGTCCGACGATAGTGCCACTGTCGACGAAAGTGTTTTTCTCATCGGAAGAGCCGATAAGATTCATCCTCCCCATCACATAAAGGTCTGCCCCGACCTTATTTATGACCTGATTGGGGTCGTAGGTAGGTAAGGTATTGATGAAGTTTTTATCCCCGATGACGTAGCCCGTAGCAAAAACGTCATTGGAACTGCCCATGACCCATGCATAGTCCTGACTGGTAAAGTTGCTGCCAGCCCATGTACGGCTGCTGTTGCGCACTTTGTTTCCCTGACCGAACGCCACGGCATAGGAGCCGTAAAGCGCATTTTTGTACCCGTACGCCATGGAATACACCGGCGAAACACTGCCGGCGTCTTGGCTGTTTCCTTTGCTAATGGAGTTTTTCGCCCCAAGGAAAACCGTCTGCCGCAAATGCAAATCGTCTTTCCCTCTCGAGCCCAAATCGTTTCGGTAACCGATGACCACATTGTCTTCGCCATAGAGGCGCTGCGCCTGTGTACGCAATGCCGCATCGGTGTGTTCTTTATCCACCCCGTCTCCGATATAGACATTGTAGCTGCCTGTCGTCCGTGCCGAGCCGCCGATAGCGATACTGTTTTCCGCTTGGGCGCCGTCATTGCGGATATTCGACGTTTCACCTTTTGCATCGGACGCTACCGATATATACTGCGGAACTTTCTTGTCCGCCTCCAGCTGCTGCACTACCTGCGCGACAATCTGTTCCTGTTCCTCCGCAGTGATGGCCGCCTGCGCCGGCAGGACTTGCAATCCCGCGCCGACTACGACGGCCATCAGTGCCGATACTTTTGCCTGATTCATACAACTACCCCTCTCTTTCTACGACCCCCGCACCGTGTCAAGTGCCGGATCCTCCCTCATCGCAACAATCCGCCATTAGTTCTTCCGTACGCCGACGCAAGGCGAACGCAGTATCGGCAACTGTGCCGACACTTTCACCCTGCAGTAAAACCCCGACAACACATGCCGACGCCAAACGTACGAAATTATGCTATCTATACCAATAGCATTATATGAAATAATAATGATTCATCCAGAGTATAGCACAGCTGTATGATTTTTCAATAACATAAACGCATTTTTATCATTATTTCCCCGTATAAATTCTGTAAGTCTATGATTATATATTGCGATATTGCGTCATGCCTGATTTCTTTATTTTGTCATACTCTGATTTCTTCTTCGCATCATCGGCAAAAATCATGCTCCTCCGTGCCGAACGAACGCTGTATTTCACTCCGATATATCGTGTATACAATATTCTTATTTGGTATACACTATTCTTTCGGTGACGGTTTGCCAATGCAACAGCGCCTGTTTCCCGTGGCGGTCTTGCGGTCTTCAGGCCTTGTAATACAAGGATTCACGGCTACTCGACAACCATTTCCGACAGAGGAAATCACGCCTCTATGGGGCCGCAAGAGGTCGCCGACGATTGTAATTTCGACAACAAAGGCGTCTCGATTTCACTTTGCGCATTTTTTAATTGCCTTTTGTGTATGGTAGAATTGAATAAAATTTACAGAAGGGGTGATAGCAATGGAGTTAACATCATGGCTGGCGGAGATTGACGCAGCGGTAAGCGCGATCAACGGAGTCCTGTGGGGGTATGTACTGATGTACGCGTTGGTCGGCGTCGGGATATTTTTCACCATCTATCTCGGCATGCCGCAGTTTATCCGGTTCGGGCCGGCGGTGCGCCAGCTGTTCGGCAAGCTCTACAAGACGCGCCCCATAACCCGTGACGGGCGTTCGATTTCGTCGGTGCAGGCACTGGCGGTCGCGATTTCCGCACAAATCGGCACGGGCAATGTCGCCGGTGTCGCGACGGCGATCATGGCGGGCGGTCCGGGCGCGATTTTTTGGATGTGGGTGTCGGCGGCGTTCGGCATGAGTACGATTTTTTCCGAAGCGGTGCTGGCGCAGAATTATCGAAAGGAAGCGGCCAACAAATTCATCGGCGGGCCGGCGTTTTATCTGTCCCGCGGTCTGCGTGATCAGCTGGGCGAACGCGGCGCGAAATTTCTCGCTTGCTGTTTCGCCTGTGCGTTGATCGCGGCGGTCGGTATCACGGGGTCGACGATTCAGTCGAATGCAATCGCCTCGTCGCTGGAAAATGCGTTTTCCGTACCGCCGCTCGTCGCGGGAGTCATCCTCGCGGTGTTGGCGGGGATGACGTTCATCGGCGGGATTCAGCGGATTGCGCGCGTGGCGCAGCTGATTGTGCCGGTGATGGCCTGTGTATATATCTGCTGTGCGGTCATTATCCTGTTCCTGTACAGTGACCATATCGGCACAATGCTGTCACAGATTTTCGTCGGGGCGTTTCATCCCGAAGCGATCGGCGGCGGCGCGCTGGGGATCACAATGAAAGAAGCCATCCGCTTCGGCGTATCGCGCGGGCTGTTTTCCAACGAAGCCGGTATGGGCTCGACGCCGCACGCGCATGCGACCGCACTGGTAGCGCATCCGGTGTTGCAGGGGTTCACGGCGTTTATCGGGGTATTTATCGATACGATGCTGGTCTGCACGGCGACGGCATTGATTATCTTGGTGACGGGCGCCAACGAGCTGGGGCTGGCGGGGCCGCTGGTCACGCAGCAGGCGTTTTTCATGGCATTCGGCGATGTCGGGCCGATGCTGATTGCGGTATGTCTGACGTTCTTCGCCTTTACCACCATTATCGGCTGGTACTATTTCGGTGAATCCAATGTGCATTTCCTGACGGATTCGAAAGCGGTACTCATCGCCTATCAAATGGCGTTCTTGATGCTGATCGTCGGGGGGACGCTGGGTGCGACGGATATGGTCTGGAATCTGGGCGACCTCTTCAACGGCTTGATGGTCATCCCGAACTTGATCGGGCTGATCTTGCTCCGCAAAAAGGTCAAACAGATCTTGCGCGACTATGATGAACGCCGCAAAGACGGCAGCGTACCGGTCTACGAGTATCCGACACATATCGACTGAAGCGGTAAACGGTAAGCAGATGCAGTCGTTTGAAGGTAAGCAGGCACAGTCATTTGAAGGAGCGTAAGCGACGCACAAATGACATGTGATCGCTTATCCCGTAACTTGATTGCGGGTAGCGTAAGCGACGCGCAAACGGCATGCGATTGCTGATTCCGCCGCTTGTGACGACAAAGCAGACACCCCCACATGTGTGGGGGTGTTTTCCTTCGTCCGATGTCCCGCCTATACGGGCATAACCGACAACAACTGAGCGACGAAAACGGCGGGGCGAACGCCGCAAGGTGCGCGCTTCCCGCCGTGCGGCATTCGCCGATGACCCGCGACAGGCCGGCAGACTACCAAGCATGCCGACCGATGCACCAATATCGAATGATGCTGTCCTGTTTTCTCGGTATTCATCTTCTCATAACGAACAATAGAGAAAATCCCGACAGCATTCACACTCGATGAATCGAACATTCCGTTATATTCTCCGTTCACATAGCAGGGTGTCAATATGTGCGTTCTGTATGAACAAAGTTCCACTATGAATAAACTTTCTCTTGTATTGCCCGCTATGCTGTGGTAGAATGAATGCAATTCACTTTTCAGGAGGCGTGTAGTGTATGGAAACATGGTTGGCACTGCTGGAATCAGTAGTCGATACGGTCAATGACGTCCTGTGGGGATCGGTGCTGATGTATGCACTGGTCGGCATCGGAATATTTTTTACCTGTTATTTGGGATTTCCTCAATTTATCCGCTTCGGACCGGCGGTTCGTCAGGTGTTCGGCAAGCTCTACAAGAAGCACCCGACGGATCGCGACGGCCGCTCGATTTCGTCGTTTCAGGCACTGGCGGTGGCGATTTCGGCACAGGTCGGCACAGGCAATGTCGCCGGTGTGGCGACCGCCATCATGGCCGGCGGGCCGGGGGCGATTTTTTGGATGTGGGTGTCGGCGGCATTCGGCATGAGTACGATTTTTGCCGAGGCGGTACTGGCCCAGCATTATCGTAAAGAAGTCGCGGGACGGTTCATCGGCGGGCCGGCATTTTACATTTCCCGCGGGCTCAAGTCCCGCATCGGCGACCTGCCGGCGCGGATCCTGGCGGCGTTTTTCTCGGTGGCGATTATCTTGGCGCTCGGATTTATCGGGACGATGGTGCAGTCCAACTCGATTGCTTCCGCCGTCTCCAACGCTTTCGCCGTCGATCCGCTCCCGATCGGGATTGCGATTGCGATAATGGCAGGGCTGATTTTCATCGGCGGGATTCATCGGATCGCCAATTTTGCGCAGCTCGTCGTACCGATCATGGCGGTCATCTATATCTGCAGTGCGATTGTGATTTTGTGGATGTATCAGGATCACATCATCCCGACGTTGCAGTACATCTGCATCGGTGCGTTCAGTCCCGAGGCGATCGGCGGCGGCGCGCTGGGTGTCACGATGAAAGAAGCCATCCGCTTCGGCGTGGCACGCGGGCTG
>CABTYA010000039.1 GCA_902488965.1 uncultured Veillonellaceae bacterium | reverse complement strand
CCTTCCCGCACACGCGGGGGACTTCGCCTGTCATTGGCTGGGCGTTTTTGTGTGATTGGGGATTTTTCCATCAAAACAGACGTAAAAGCATGAGATATACCTCATCTTGCGTTCCCTCCGCGCAGACAAGGTCAGATGATGTACTTTTGACACGTACAAAGAGGGTGTAGTAAAATAATATTGTATGTATTTGATTGAGGTGAGCGGATGATGAAACGATTAATTGGCCGATGGTTAGTGCTGTGTTGTTGTTTGTGTTTCTGCATCGGTATCGGCGCGGCGGATTTGCGCAAGGGTGATACGGGCACGGAAGTGTTCGCATTGCAGCAGGAGCTGATCGCATCGGGGTATTTAGCGCGTGAGGCGGATGATGAATTCGGGTCGGCCGCGGAGAAGGCGTTGCGGCTGTTTCAACGTGATGCGGGACTTGCAGTGACGGGTGTTGCGGACGAGGGTTCGCGGGCGGCGTTGCGTGGCCATACGACGGGGCGCGCCGGCGGCGGGATCTTGTATGCACCGGGCAATCTCGGTGATGAAGTGCGCTCGTTACAGGAACGGTTGATTGCGGCCGGACGCTTGGATGATGCGGCCGACGGCGTGTACGGCGATAAGCTGACGGCGGCGGTACAGCAATTGCAACGGGAAAACGGACTCGAGGTCATCGGTGCGGTCGATGAGGAAACGTGGCGTTTGATCGGCGGCCGCAGTGCGACGGTGTCGCGCGGCGGTGCGGTGAAAGGTTTGCGTGAGCGAGCCAAAGCATCGACAACGCCCGCAAAGAAAGAAACGACAAATGTGCTTCGCTTGCAGAGTTTGCTGATCCAAAACGGGTATGATCCGGGTACGGTCGACGGGGTGTTCGGAACGGCGACGGAGCGGGCGCTCAAGGAGTGGCAGCGGGCTCACGGTGTCGCGGCGACGGGCGAGGCGGATGCGTATTTCTGGCGTGAGGCCGAGGTGTTGGCGCCGGCGCCGTCACAGTATGCGAAAAAATGGCGGATGCATTCGTCGGCGTATTCCAATCAGGACAGCGATACGGGCAGTCATACGGCGCGTGGCAGTCGTTTGGTGCGCGGGCATGTGGCGGTCGATCCGGATGTGATTCCGCTCGGTTCGATGCTATATATTGAGGGATACGGCTATGCACTTGCGGACGATATCGGCGGCGCGATTCGCGGCGATACGATTGATGTCGCGATGGACAGTTATGATGAGGCGATTCATTGGGGGCGTCGTGAGGTGACGGTGTATTTGATGAGATAAACAAGAGCAGTCGGCAACGGCTGCTTTTTTATGTGAAAACATCGCGGCGTTCGCTTGGTGTTTTGCTTGCGGTCGCGGCGGCAGTACGAGCGGGGAAGCAGCGGCTACAGAGCGGGAGTCTGTCGGTAGAGCGGGGGCGGTATGGTATAATAAGACAGATGGTATAAAGGTGGGACAGTATGCGAGTAATCGGAATTGACCCGGGGACGGCGATCTGCGGGTACGGAGTGGTGGAGCGCAACGGCTCGCGGCTCAAGGTGCTGACGTACGGCGTCATCCGGACGTCTCCCCAATGGCATATGGCGGCACGTCTGGCCAAGATTTATAAGGAGCTCACGGCGCTGATTGAGAAGTATGAACCGGAGCGGATGGGCGTGGAAAAATTATTTTTCAGTCGCAACGTGACCACGGGGATACCTGTCGCGCAGGCGCGCGGAGTGATTTTGCTCGCGGCGGAGCTGGCGGCCTTGCCGCTCAGTGAATATACGCCGAACGAGATTAAGCAGGGCGTGGTCGGCTACGGGCATGCGGATAAGCATCAGATGATTGCGATGGTGATGCGTCTGCTCGGTATTCGCGAAACAATTCGTCCCGATGATGCCGCCGATGCGTTGGCGGTGGCGATTTGTACGCTGTTGCGCGAGCGGCAGACGATGCGGCAAAGGAGTAGCAGATGATCGGATATATTCACGGGACGGTCGTACGGTTGTGGGAGCAGGAGTGCCTGATCGATGTGCACGGCATCGGGTATCGGGTGTTGATTCCGGCGTCGACACGTTCTGTATTAAAGACGGGCGAGGATGCGTTGGTGTATACGCATTTGCAGATTCGTGACGACGGCTGGGTGCTGTACGGATTTGCGACGGAGGCGGAGTATGCGCTTCACGAGATGCTGTGTACGGTGACGGGGATCGGTCCGAAAGTCGCGGTCGGGATTGTCGCGGCGATTCGTCCGGATGATTTTTATGCGGCGATTCGCTCGCAAAACAAAGCCGTACTGACCAATCTCCCGGGCATCGGGAAGAAATCGGCGGAGCGGCTTTTGCTGGAACTCAAGGACAAGGTCGGGCAGTGGCCGCTCGGCGATACGGCAGGCACTGCACCGCAGCCTGTGGCGAGTGACGCAGTGACGGAAACGGTGGCGGCACTGTGCCAGCTGGGCTATACCGAAGCGGAGGTCTCGGCGACAGTGCTGCGCCTTTCGGCGGAGCATGACGACACGTCGCATCTGTTGGCGGCTTCGCTGGCTGCACTCGGTAAGAAACGGGGGTCATAATGGACGAAGAACGGATCATCGGACGTGAGGAGTTGCCGGCGGACGGATGGCAACAGAGTCTGCGTCCGCGTCATTTAGAAGAATATATCGGGCAGGAAACGCTCAAGCGTAACCTGGCCGTTTACATTGCCGCCGCCAAACAGCGCGGCGATGCGCTCGACCACGTATTGCTCTACGGTCCGCCGGGACTAGGCAAGACGACACTGGCGGGAATTATCGCCGCCGAGATGGATGTACCGCTGCGCATTACGAGCGGACCGGCGATCGAACGGCCGGGAGATTTGGCGGCGCTTTTGACAAATCTCGAGGAGGGCGATGTCCTGTTTATTGATGAGATTCATCGCTTGTCGCGTAGTGTGGAAGAAATATTGTATCCCGCGTTGGAAGATTTTGCGCTGGATATTTTGATCGGCAAAGGTCCGGGGGCCAAATCGGTGCGGATCGACTTGCCGCCTTTTACGCTGGTGGGCGCAACGACGCGGGCGGGAGCACTGGCGGCACCGCTGCGTGACCGCTTCGGCGTTATCCACCGCTTGGAGTATTATCGGCCGAGCGAGGTACAGCAGATCATCGAGCGGGCGGCGGGCTTGCTCGATATTGCCATCGACCCGTACGGGGCGGCGGAAATCGCACGGCGCTCGCGCGGCACGCCGCGAATCGCCAATCGCCTGCTCAAGCGGGTGCGTGATTTCGCGCAGGTACAGGGCAACGGTGCGATTACGGCGGAAATTGCCGATGTCGCGTTGGCGGCGATGGAGGTCGACAAGCAGGGACTGGATGCGACAGACCGCAATGTATTGCGAGCGATTATCACGCAATTCGGCGGCGGGCCGGTCGGCATCGATACGATTGCGGCGGCGATCAGTGAAGAAACGACGACCATCGAGGACGTTTGCGAGCCGTACCTGATGCAAAACGGATTTTTGCTGCGGACACCGCGCGGACGCATGGCGACGTCGGCGGCGTATGCCCATTTGGGGATTCCGTATCCGGCGCAGAACGAGCAGACGAATCTTTTTGCGGGAGACGAATGACGATGGGCAAGTGGTTGATGATTGCAGGAGCGGCATTATTGCTGATCGGGTTAGTGCTGCAATTGGTCGGGCAGTGGATTCCTTTCGGACAATTGCCGGGAGATTTTAAGTGGACACGCGGCCATACGACGTTTTATTTTCCGTTGGCGACATCGTTGGTGTTGTCGGTGGTGCTTACCGTATTGGCACAACTATGGTTTCGGAGATGAGATATGAAAAAGAATCAATGGATCGGCGGTATGCTGTGTGCCGTATTGCTGGCGGGATGTGCGTCGACGGACGTGGCGGCGGCCTCGGTCAAAGGGGCCCCGTCCTCATCGGGAAAGACGGCGACAGCAACGGTGACACAGGTGCATCCGAGTCGGGGATCGCAGCGGGTGAAAGCGGCGCCGCATCGGCATGAAGTCAAATCCGCACAGGTCAAAGGGGCGTCGCGTCGGACGGATGCGCGGCATGACGAGGCGGTGACGGTGCCGGCGGCGGAACTGGCGCGCACGCAGGTATTGCCGATGGTAGGAAAAGAATTTGTGACGGAAAACGGCCCGCCAATCGCTGTCGGTATCGGTCGCGGCGTGAGTGTGGCGACCGTCGGCGCGCATGGCGAGTTTACCGTTTTTGACGGCGTCAAAAAATGGAAATCGTTTCCGGCGGGGGCGAACATACGCGTCACCCGTGTCGGAGATGTGTTGCAGGTGAACGGGACGCCGGTGGGCAAGACGATTTATTTGCGCGGCCGAGGGGCGGATGTCGTCACCTATGACGAAGTGCCGTATCGGGGGATTTTGCGTTTGATTCCCACGGTCGGTGCGGGCGGTATCACGGTGGTCAATGAGGTGCCGCTGGAGAGTTATCTCTACGGCGTCGTGCCGAAGGAAGTATCGCCGTCATGGCACGGCAACGCTTTGCGCGCGCAAGCGGTGGCGGCTCGTTCGTATGCTCTCGCGCATCGGGGGACGTACGGGGCGCAGGGGTTTGACGTGGTCGACACCATCGCCTCGCAAGTATACGGCGGACTCGGCGCGGAGACTGAGCGCACGACCAAGGCGGTCAACGATACCCGAGGCGAGGTGCTCGTCTATGACGGACGCCCCATTGATGCGATGTTCTTTGCGCACGGCGGCGGCTATACCGAGGACAGCGAGAATGTATGGGGCAACGCAATTCCCTACTTGCGGGCGGTGGAAGAACCGCTCAACACGTATACCGAACAGCCGTGGCGTGTGACGATATCCGTGGAACGGCTGGCGGATGAGCTGAAAGCCCGCGGCTATGATGTCGGCGATATTCGCAGAATCAGACTTTCCAAGTTGACGAAGGCACCGATGAAAAAGGCCGACCGCGGAGTGTCGGGACGAGTCAAAATCATTGTCGTGGAAGGCAAGAAAGGCAAAAAGATCATCAGCGGCAATTTGTTTCAACAGATGTTCGACCTGCGCAGCACGATGTTTGATATCGAGGCAGGCAAAAAAGGCTGTATCGATGTCGTTGGCTACGGCTACGGGCACGGGCTGGGGCTCTCGCAGTGGGGGGCACAGGTCATGGCGAGCGGTCACGACGGTAATGAATTGTATTACCGCGTTATTTTGGCGCATTTTTATCGAAATACGGAATTGAAAAACTGGTATTGAGAAGGGATCAGATGGACGTACGCGAATTTGATTATGAATTACCTCCCGAACGCATCGCGCAAACGCCGATTGAGCCGCGCGACGCATCGCGGCTTTTGACGTTGGATCGCGTGACGGGGGAAACGAAGCAAGGCACGTTTCGGGATATTTTGGAGGAAGTGCGTGCCGGGGATGTATGGGTGTTCAACAATACGCGCGTCCTGCCGGCGCGTTTGTACGGTAACCGCCCGACGGGCGGTCGGGTGGAAGTATTGTTGCTGCACCCGCGGGGAAATGACCGTTGGGAAGTATTGGTCAAGCCGGGGAAAAAAGCGCTGCCGGGGACGGAGTTGTCGTTCGGCGACGACTTGCACGGTGTAGTGGAAGACCGGACGGATTTCGGCGGACGGGTCATTCGGTTTACATATACGGGCGACTTCAAGGCCCATTTGGAGGCTCTCGGCGAGATGCCGCTGCCGCCGTATATTCATAAGCGGCTGGAAGATCGCGAACGGTATCAGACGGTCTATTCCGCTGTTGACGGCTCGGCGGCGGCACCGACGGCGGGATTGCATTTTACCCCCGAAGTGCTAACGGAGTTGGCATCGCGGGGAGCGGATATCCGCTATGTGACGCTGCATGTCGGTTTGGGGACGTTCCGACCGGTGAGCGTCGAGCGGATTGAGGACCACACCATGCACGAAGAGGCCTATGCCGTCAGTGAGGAAACGGCGGCGGCGGTCAATCGCGCCAAGGCGGAAGGCAGGCGCATCGTCGCGGTGGGTACGACTTCGGTGCGCACGCTTGAGTCCGCGGGACAGAGCGGTACGCTCAAAGCGGGTGCGGGGACGACGGAGTTGTTTATTTATCCGGGGTATACGTTCCGGATGGTCGATGCGATGGTGACGAATTTTCACTTGCCGCAGTCGACCTTGTTGATGATGATCAGTGCGTTTGCGGGCAAGGAACACGTACTGGCGGCGTATCGGGAAGCGGTGGAATCCGAATATCGGTTCTTCAGTTTCGGCGATGCGATGTGGATCAGGTAGGGATTATGGCGGTTATTCAATACGAACTTATTCATACGGATGCGCACACCGGTGCGCGGGCGGGATTGTTGCATACGCCTCACGGGACGTATCCGACACCGATGTTTATGCCGGTCGGCACGCAGGCGAGCGTCAAGACGCTCTCGCCGGAAGAGGTCGCGGATACGGGAGCGGGGATCATCCTGGCCAATACGTATCATCTCTTTTTGCGTCCGGGGGCGGACCTGGTTGCCGAGGCGGGCGGGTTGCATACGTTTATGCGCTGGCCGCGAGCGATGCTCACCGACAGCGGCGGGTTTCAGGTGTTCAGCCTGGGAGCGATGCGCAAAATCACGGAAGAAGGCGTGGAGTTTCGTTCGCATTTGGACGGCTCAAAACAGTTTTTGTCGCCGGAGATTGCCACCCGCGTACAAATGCAGCTGGGGGCGGATATTGCGATGGCGTTTGACGAGTGCATCCCGTATCCGGCCGATCACGATTATGCCGCCCGCTCGACGGCGCGGACGACGCGCTGGGCCGAGCGGTGTTTGGCGGTGCACGATCATCCGCGGCAGGGCATGTTCGGCATCGTGCAGGGCGGTATGCATGCCGATTTGCGACGCGAGAGCGTGCGCGATCTGACGGCGCTCGATTTTGACGGTTACGGCATCGGCGGATTGTCCGTCGGCGAGCCGCATGAGTTGATGTATGAGATGCTCGAGATTTCGACGTCGCTGCTGCCTGCACACAAGGCCCGTTACCTCATGGGCGTCGGCACACCCGACTGTCTGGTCGAGGGCGTGCGGCGCGGCGTGGACATGTTCGACTGCGTGTATCCGACGCGTGTCGCTCGCAACGGCATGGCGATGATCCGCGAAGGGCGAATCAATATTAAAAATAAACAATATGAGCGTGATTTTGCACCGTTGGCGGAAGATTGCGACTGTTATGCATGCCGGAATTATACACGGGCGTATATCCGCCACTTGTACAAGGCCGAGGAAATTTTCGCGTTTCGCTTGCTCAGCGTTCACAACTTGCATTTCCTGCAGCAGTTGATGCGGGACATGCGGGCGGCCATCGTGGAAGACCGGTTGGCGGCATTTCGTGACGACTTTTGGGCGCGGTGGACGCGCGGAGCGAAACCGGCGGAAAAATAATCGTGCAGGCGGGCACGGATTATGATAGAATAAAAAAGAATGTACAGGGGGTGACAATATGAATGAAATGATGACACTGTTCAATGCGGCATGGCCTTTCTTGCTGATGATCGGGATCTTTTATTTCCTGCTGTATCGTCCGCAGAAAAAAGAAAAGGCGGAACGCAAGCAATTTTTGCAGCAGCTGTCGAAAAACAGCAAAGTCATTACCGTGGGCGGATTGTACGGTACGGTAAAAGCCATCAAGGGTGAAATCGTGGTACTCCAGATCGCACCGAAGACGGAAATCCGTGTTGCGAAAGCGGCCGTACACAAGTTCCAGTATGAAGAAGAGGAAGAAGAAGTCGCCAAGGAAGTGGCGGCACAAGAGGATGAAGCGACTCATGAACAATGAGACGACGGCGCAAGAGCGTAAAGAGGCTCTGCGCCGCTCTGTTTTGCCGTTGCGGACCGAGGCGGCCCGAGATACGGCGGCGACCGAGGCACTGCTCGAGCGGCTGATGAGCCGTTCGGTATGGCGCGAAGCGAAGACGATACTGGCGTACTTGGCGATGCCGACGGAAATTGACATCGATGCACTCATCGGTACGGCGCTGGCGACGGGGAAAACAGTGGCGGTGCCGGTGCTGACGAAGGTGCGCGGGATCATGCAGGCGGTTCGGTTGGACGACTTGGAGGCGGTTGTACCGCGGACATGGGGCATTCGCGAGCCGAGAGATGTGACGGCGGTCGTCGCACCGCAGGCGATCGACTTGGTGCTGGTGCCGGGGACGGCATTCGGCAAAGACGGTGCACGGCTGGGAGCGGGCGGCGGTTATTATGACCGCTACTTGCCGCAAACCGATGCGTTTCGACTCGGAATTGCGGCGGAATGCATGCTGACGGAAGACATACCGATGACGGCGACGGACGCCGTGATGGATGCGGTCGTGACGGAAGCGGCATGGTATACACCGCGCGAAGGCGCGGAGAGGAGGAAATGATGCGCATCAATGAAATGTTGAAATTTGCGCTGGCGGTACTGGCCATTATCGGACTGTTTGTATTCAAGGTCGGCGATTTGGCGGGATCGATCAAGCAAGGGCTGGACTTACAAGGCGGTACGCATATCGTACTGGAAGCGAAAGATACGGATGTCCACGCCGTGACGGATCAAGACGTTGATCAAGTCGTGAAAATCATGGAACGACGGATCAACGAAATGGGCCTGACGGAGCCGGTGATTCAGCGGGAAGGCTCGCGCCGGGTCATCATTGAGTTGCCGGGCGAACGCGATCCGGAAAAAGCGATCAAGACCATCGGTAAAACGGCGGTTCTGCAGTTTAAAGACGAGGACGGCAACGTGCGTCTGTCGGGGGAAGATTTGGCCAACGCCAAGGAAGAACTCGGTCAGGGCAATCAGCCGCTGGTCGCAATTGAGTTTAATGACGCGGGCGGTAAAAAATTCGCCGAATTGACGACGGAAAATGTTGGTCGGCATATCGCCATCGTATTGGACGGGGAAATCCTGACCAATCCGGTCGTCAATGAACCGATTGTAGGCGGTAAGGCTGTCATTACGGGCAACCGCTCGTTGGAAGAAGCCAAGGACTTGGCGATTTTGCTGCGCAGCGGGGCGTTGCCGGTCAAAGTAGAAGTAATGGAAGTCCGTACGGTCGGTCCGTCGCTGGGGCAGGACTCCAAGGACAAGAGTATTCGGGCATTCAGTATCGGGCTCGGATTGATCGTACTTTTTATGCTTGCGATTTATCGGGTCAACGGCTTTATCGCCAATGTGGCCTTGTTGGTTTATGTCTTGCTGTTGCTGACGATTTTGAAACTCCTCAATGCGACATTGACGCTGCCGGGGATTGCGGGGGTTATTCTCTCCATCGGGATGGCGGTCGATGCCAACATCCTCATCTTCGAGCGGTTTAAAGAAGAAATCGCCGCAGGCAAAGTACTGCGGCTGGCGATTCAGGCGGGCTTCAAGCGAGCGTTTGCGACAATCTTTGACGCGAACATGACGGTCATGATTACCGCGCTCATTCTGTTTGTCATGGGCAGCGGTACAATCAAAGGCTTTGCCGTAACGCTGGGCTTGGGCGTACTCGTCAGTATGTTCACCGCCATTACGGTCAGCCGGACCTTGTTGATGATGCTCATTAACGCCAACGTGGTACACAACCCGTGGCTCTTCGGTGCACGGAAAGGGGGCTATGCGAAATGAAGTGGAATCTTGTCACCCATCGCAAATGGTGGTTCACTCTCTCGGGCCTGTTGATGATTCCGTGTATCCTTTCGATGTTCCTGTTCGGGTTTAACTGGGGCATCGATTTTACGGGCGGTACGATTTTGGATTTGGAATTCACCCGTCCGGTGACGGTGGCCGAAGTCCGTACGGTACTGGAACAGGATAATCTCCAGTCGAGTACGATCCAGCTGACGGGCAGTACGGACAATGAAAGCGGTACCGCCGTGATGATCCGGACGCATAACCTGACGGCGGAAGAAGCCAATCGGGTCATCGGCCATGTGAACGACGGTCTCGGCGGCGCCACTGTCAAGCGAATCGAAAGGGTCGG
>CABTYA010000038.1 GCA_902488965.1 uncultured Veillonellaceae bacterium | reverse complement strand
TGTGTGTGTGTGTGTGTGTTTAGCAGATTCCATATCAAATGTCAATAGTTTTTCGCGATAATATGCATACTGTTTTTGTCGTTGTGCAATCTCCTGCGGCAATAGTCCATCCACTTCCGCTACATACTCTTGAAACTTGTCCAGCACGCGAACGACCTCTTGTTGAATATCCGGCGGCGGGAGTAACAGTTCAATCTGTGCTAAATCATCGCCGTGAATGCGATTGACCTTTGTGCCCGTGACTTTCTTCTCCTTTTGTCGTTGAAAATCATTTGTTTGAAAGAAATACGCGAGATAGCGAGGATTTTCCGTCGTCTGAAAACTATACATATCTCCCGAAAAACCCACTTCTTTCGAGCCTTCCCACACGACGCATTTGGCTACATCTTCTATGTTTTCCGATGTCGTCGCAATCAGCAATGCGCCTGTTCTTGCCTTGCGCAGTCTAGTAAATACGGCATCACTCACATAGGATATCGCATTTTGTGCCGCAAAGCCGTATGACGTATAAATCTGTCCGTAATGAATGACAGGGTGACCGTCGGTTCGAAAGTCTTTTTTCTGCAATCCGTTTCCGCGCGTAAAAATCCCTACATCACCAAGGCGTACGCGATTCAATCTCCGACCGGCTTGCAATTCTTTGGCAATCAGCACATTTAAATATCCTTCCGAGAGCAGCATGTCCCGATAATATTCGTACTGCTGCATGCGTTGCGCCCGCTCCGTTTGCAGTTCGGTCGTGAGCGCGGTGAAAGTGTCGAGGATGCGCACAATCTCGCGTTGGACGTCGAGCGGGGGGACGGGGACACGATATGATTTCAATTCTTCCATTTTGACACTGGCAAAACTCGACGCATTCACATTCCGCTTTGCCCAGTCGTCTATCAAATAAAAATAATAGTAAATATATTTCATGTCGATCGCATCCGCATATTCCGGCTTGAGCGCAAAATTCGTAAAACGCTGGTTCGCCAGATAGTCTACACTCACCAACGCATGCACGCCGATAGTCGCCGTTGTCGCCATAATAATGGAGTTTGCGGGAAATAGTTCTCCCTTGACTCCGTCAGAATGTACTTTTTGAATGGCGTCGTCGAGGAGGTGTCCATGCTCGCGAATATCTTCCATCCGAAACCACGGCACTGTCCCATCTTGCCAATACGATTTCACCCGTTTGCTCGGTGTATAGCCGTTTTTGATGTGAAACATCTCCCCCAGCGTCCGCCACTCAACGGGGGCGGCTGCGAGGCGTTCCCACAGATTAGGCATGGTCGAGCTCCCGGACGATGGTGTCGATCTCGGCGCGCAGGGTGTCGATGCGCGCAACGGTAGCGGCGATGTCGGCGTTGAGCGCGACGATGTCGATCGGCTCACGGGTGTCCTTTTTATCGATGTAGGTCGATACCGACAGGTTGTAGTCGTTGTCGGCAACGTCGGCGACATCGACATAACGGACAAAATAATCTTCGTCCTTGCGCTCACGGAACGCCGTCAGGATGCGGTCGATATTCGCATCGGAGAGGACGTTGTTATTCGTTTCTTTTTGGTATTCCGCGCTCGCGTCGATGAAGAGGATTTTGTTGTCGGTCTTGTTCTTCGCCATGACGAGGATGCAGGTCGCAATCGACGTCCCGAAGAAGAGATTTTCCGGCAGTTGGATGATGCAATCGACAAAGTTGTTGTCCACGAGATATTGGCGGATGGTCTTTTCCGCGCCTTTGCGGTAGAAGATGCCCGGAAAGCAGACAATCGCCGCGCGGCCTTTGCCGGAGAGGTAGCTCAGCGCGTGCAGGATAAAGGCATAGTCCGCTTTGGATTTGGGGGCGAGCTTGCCCGCAGGTGCAAATCGCTCGTCATTGATGAGCGTGGGGTCGTCGTCGCCGATCCACTTGATGGAGTACGGCGGATTGGACACAATCGCGTCAAACGGTTTTTCGTCCTGATGAAGCGGCTGGAGCAGGGTGTCTCCGCGGCGGATAGAAAATTTATTGTAGTCGATATTGTGCAGGAACATATTCATGCGGGCGAGGTTGTAATTCGTCGGATTGATTTCCTGCCCGAAGAATCCTTCCTCGATGATGTGTTCGTCAAACTGTTTTTTCATCTGAAGCAGTAGCGATCCGCTGCCGCACGTCGGGTCGTAGACTTTATTGATATGGATTTTGCCGTCGATGACGAGCCGTGCGAGCAGTTTGGACACGGTCTGCGGGGTGAAAAATTCGCCGCCGGATTTGCCTGCGTTACTCGCATAGTTGGAGATGAGATATTCATACGCGTCGCCGAAGGCGTCGATCTCGTTCTCCTGAAATGCGCCGAAGTCGATTTGCGCGATGCCTTGCAGGATGGCAGTGAGGCGTTTGTTTTTGTCCGCGACGGTCGAGCCGAGGCGATTGCTCGTCATGTCGACGTCTTCAAAGAGGCCTTTGATGTCATCTTCGGACGCATAGCCGAGCGCACTCGACTCGATGGCGCGGAAAATCTCCGCGAGCTCGGTATTGAGATTTTCATTGTGCGGCGCCTTGCGGGCGACATTGACAAAGAGCTGGCTCGGCAGGATGAAGAAGCCTTTGGACTGCACCGTGCCGGGGCGAAATTGCTCATCGGCTTCTTCGTCGCTGATGGCCGCGTAGTCAAAATCCGGAAAGCCGGCCTCCCATTCGTCGCGGTTAAAATGGTCGGCCATGTTTTCCGAGATAAATCGGTAAAACAAGATGCCCAGTATATACTGTTTAAAGTCCCAGCCGTCGACCGCGCCGCGAACGTCGTCGGCAATCGTCCAAATGCGGCGATGGAGTTCGGCGCGCTGGGCGCCAGCGTTTTTCTTGGCTTTGTCTGTTCTACTTGTCGTCATCGGTTTCTCCTCATGTGATTTCTCCCGTGCGTAATCGCCACCGTAGAAATGATAGCGGCGGACGGATATTTTATTTCGTTACTATGTTGATTGTAGCACAGTTACATGCGCGATGCGACGCCGGCAGCGCGTGGCGGCCGGTAATCGGTACACGACCGGCTGAACTCCCGTCCGTACTTGCACGCAGTGGAGGCATCGGGTATGATACCCATAGGATCATTGTAAGGCGACGCCCGATGCGGCGGTAACGCCGCACGACGACAAAGCAACCGGCGAAGGAACGGAGCGACGACATGAGCACAGGCAAAAATTTCAATCTTTTCTTGATGGACGGTACGGTCACCGGCCGTATCAAGTGTACGCTGGCCAACTGGACGGGACTGGCCTATAAAATTCCCCGCAATCATCTTGCCCGATGCAAAGATCGGCAGGATTTGAAACAAAGCGGGGTGTATTTCCTTTTCGGGAAAAATAACGCCGACGAAGACGCGGTGTATATCGGGCAGGCGGGGATCCGCAAAAACGGCGAGGGTGTACTCTTCCGTGTGGCGGAGCATCTGAAGGACGAGGATTATTTTTCGGAAGCGATTCTGCTCACGACGCAAAATAATTCGTTCGGCCCGACGGAGATTTCCTACTTGGAGCATCGATTCACCAACTTGGCGCTGGAGACCGCACGCTACCGCGTACGCAATGCGAACGACCCCAACCCCGGCAATGTGACGGAGGAAAAGGAATCGGAGTTGGAGGATTTTATCGCGTACGCCAAAATGGTACTGGGCGTGCTGGGGTACAAGATATTCGTCCCGCTCGTCGAGAAGAAAGTGGAGTCCCCCGTTCCCGCTCCCGCCGCGCCGACAGAGATGATGCTGTATCTCTCTCGCAAGAGCAAAAAGGCGGGAGATAAACTCATTAAAGCACGATGCCAACGCACGAACGAGGGATTTGTCGTATTGCCGGGCAGTATGATCGACACCGTAGACACCGAGGACATCCCAAAGACCATCAAATCCTTGCGTGAAAAATGTCTCGCCAACGGAGAAATCAAGGACGGCATCTTGATGGAGGAGCAGCTTTTAAGCAGTCCTTCTTATGCCGCCTCCTTTGTGTTGGGGCGGACCGTCAACGGTCAAACACAGTGGAGAAACGAAAACAACATAACGCTGAAAGAGTTGGAAATGAAGGAAGATGAAAAAGGAAATGACTGAGAATCGGATGCGCAATTTCTCCCCGTTCATCGCCATGTCCGAAAGAACGGAGCGCACATGAAACAACTACGACGAATACGAAACAAGCCGTTTTGGTACGGCGTGCTGGCGGCGATATTGCTGCTGCTCGCGGCTATCATCGGCTATACGATGTATGTCCGCTCGCCGCTGTATGCGGTGAAGGATGCGGCGGATGCCTTCCGCACGCACGATTTGACACGATTCGAGCAACGGGTGGATATCCCGCGGGTCGTGGATGCGGCGTTTGAAGATATTTTCGCCCCGACGGCGGATGCGGGGCTGGCCGCGCGACTGGTGTACGCACTCAAACCGATGCTGACGAGCGGTATGGAGATGATGCTGCGCGAGTCGGTCGCGCCGACATCGCTCGCACCAAAGATCGAGTTGCCGTCACTCATCACCGCAACGGATACGGACGCACCGTCCGACTACGAGGTGACGGACATCTCCTCCGGCGGGACGACGGACGGCGAGGCGACGGTCACGGTAACACTGCGTCATCGCCTGCGCGATGTCTATGTCCCCCTGCGGCTCACGTTGCGGCAAGACAGTACGGGCTATTGGCGCATCATCCGACTGGCGAACGCCGCCGAGGTCTACCGCACGATACAGCCCTTCTCGGTCGGCACCCCCGCCCCTGCGGCACAATAATGCACACAAAAAGAACGGATACCGATGTATCCGTTCTTTTTCTATGCCGATGCAATTGAGTTCTCATCGCGCCGTGAGCAGTCCGTCCAGGATCTCGGCAATCCGTGTCGCACTGCGCGGCGATACCGGTGCGAGCGGGATGTCCGGCGGTGCGGAGAAAAAGCTCCTCACCGCCCCGACCAGTTCGTCGCGGGTAATCCAGCGCGCTTGTCCGATACGGGTAAGATATTCGGCGTTGGCCTCTTCCTGCCCCGGTATGGCATCGACCAAAAGCAGCGGCAACTGCATGGTCATCGCCTCGGTACAGGTGAGGGCGCCCGGTTTCGTGATGAGCAGCGAGGCGCGCGCCATGAGTGCGGGAATGTTGTCGGTGTAGCCGTAGAGTTCGACGGGGACGGGAATCTCGGTACGCATGTCGGCGATATCGTCGTAAAGGGTAACGTTGTGTCCCGTGACGACGATGAAACGCCGAATCTCCCGCACATGCGCCAGCCGCTGCAGGGCGTCTTTGACCGCACCGAAGCCGAGCCCTCCGCCCATGATGAGAACCGTCCCCTCTTCGCGGGCGGGGCGATCGGTGTCGTAAAAACGTGCCATGATGGGGATCCCCGTGACGTGAATCCGCTCCGCAGGAATATGGCGGCGCATGAGGACGGCGGATTCGCGCGGCGTCGGCACGCAATAGGCGTCCATACGGTCGGTAATCCACAGGCCGTGAACGTCAAAGTCGGTAACCACGCTCACCATGGGGATGTCGAGCTCGCCTTTGCCTTTGAGGCCAGCGGCCGCCACCATGGGAAACGGATGGGTAAATACCAACGCATCGGGACGAACGGCGCGCATCAGATGGCGCATACGACTGCGCAGCGCATGCGACAGGAGTGAACGGATTTGCCCCGCACTGCGGCCGCTCTGCGACTGTTCGTACAGGAGTTCGTAAAATAACGGGAAGATGTCGATCATCTTGATGTACGTCTCACGCACCCAGTAATCGACGGAAATCACATCGCGCGACAAAAAGTCAAGCGTCTGCGCCCGATAGCCGTGCGGATGCGCCTTGACCGCCTCGGCGACGGCGCGTGCCGCCTGGATGTGGCCGTTGCCGATGGAGGCGGACAATATACAAATCAGCGGTTTGTGTATCGACATACATGTCTTCCTTTCCCTGTGTTGTCTCCCGTTATTGTAGCATAACCGCCCGCTCGAAACCAAAAAAGCGGGCGACGCAAAAAGGCCGCAGCGGCTGCTGCGACCCCGTCATCATTCGTCGTCTTCGGGAAGTTCCCCGTTCATATATACGTCTTTGACGTCGTCCAATTCGTCGAGCGCATCGAGCAGGTTTTGCATTTTGCGCGCGTCGTCGCCGTCAAGTGCCAGCGTGGTATCCGGCACCATGGTGATTTTGCTGACGAGCGGCTCAATCCCCGCTTGCGCCAATGCGCTTTCGACACCGTCGTAGGCTTCCGTCGTCGTCAGGATTTCATAGTCGCCGTCGTCTTCGGAAAAATCGTCCGCTCCCGCGTCGAGCGCCGTCATCATAAGCTCTTCTTCGTCCTGTCCTTCACCCGACACGACAAATACGCCTTTGCGGTTGAACATCCACGCCACGCAGCCCGATTCGCCGAGATTCCCGCCGTGCTTGCTGAATGCATGGCGAACGTCGGCCGCCGCACGGTTGCGATTGTCGGTCATGACTTCGACGATGACCGCCACCCCGCCCGGGCCGTAGCCTTCATACGTGATTTCTTCATAGTTGCCTCCGTCCGTCGCGCCGATACCTTTTTGGATGGCGCGCTGGATGTTTTCCTTCGGGACGTTGTTTTCACGGGCTTTCTGGAGCGCCAGTTTTAAGCGCATATTGCCCGTCGGGTCACCGCCGCCCATCCGTGCGGCTACGGTGATTTCCTTGCCGATTTTCGTCGTAATTTTCGCCCGAATGGCGTCGTTTTTACCTTTTTTATGTTTAATGTTGGACCATTTGGAATGTCCTGACATGCGTATTCCTCCTTAGCTCTGCCACCACGCTTCGCCGAGCAGTCGATCGAGGATGATCGCCGCCGCCGCGCGGACGCACAGATGATTGTAAGTACCCGCTCCGTAGATCGGTTCCAAGATGTAGTCGAATTGTTGCATCATTTCTTTGGTCATGCCGTATCCCGTACCGAAGAGCAGGAGCCAGGCATCGTCGCCCGTCGCGATTTGTTCGCGCAGAGCCCGATAGCTGACGGTATGCGGGTAGATGCGCGCATCGGTTGTGATGATGCGCGGGCGTCGGCCCGTTTCTTCCTGAATAGCGCGGACAGCATCGTCCAGTGCGGGCACGAGCGCAACTTCGCCGAAGGCGGTTTTGCGGTCGGGGTTATAGGTCGCACCGAAACCGGTCTGCCAATGCGCCATGATATCCTGCGCCAGCTCACGCTGGGCGGGGACCGGATGAATGATAAAGTAGCGGCGGACGTCGTACGTCGTCGCCGAACGGGCGATATCGTGCAGATCGTAGTTCGTCAGTGCGGTCGTCACGACTTCGCCGTGCTTATTGTAAATCGGATGATGTACCAGTCCGATGTAAAAACGTGTCATACCTCGCCGTCCTCCCATGCCGCGATTTGGCGGCGTTCGTCATCGGTCAGATTGACCCTCGCCAAGAGGTCCGGCCGCCGCTGCCACGTCCGCCGGAGTGATTCGCGCCGTCGCCAGGCGGCGATATTCGCGTGATGGCCCGAGAGCAATACTTCGGGGACTTCCCGCCCGCGAAAAACGGCGGGTTTGGTGTATTGGGGATATTCCAAGAGCCCCGTATAAAACGAATCCTCGCCGGCCGAATCCGCCGCGCCGAGTACGCCCGGAATCATCCGCGCCACCGCATCGGTGATGATCATAGCGGGGAGTTCCCCGCCCGTGAGGACATAGTCGCCGATGGAAATCGTTTCATCGGTAAGCCCGTCCTCCACGCGCTGATCGATGCCTTCATAATGACCGCAGATGAGCACCAGACGCTCGTAGGTCGCCAACCGCTTGGCGGTCTCCTGCGTAAAAGGCGTGCCCGTCGGCGCGGTCAAAATGACGCGCGTCGCCGCCGTACGCTCGGGGAGAATATGCTCGACGGCCGCATAGACAGGCGCCGCCTGCATGAGCATCCCGCTGCCGCCGCCGTAGGGTGTATCGTCAACGTGGTGATGCTTGTCCGTCGAAAAGTCCCGCGGATTCGTCACGGCAAGGTCAAGAATCCCCGCCGCCCGCGCCCGCCCGATGATGCTGTGTGCAAAAAACGCCGTCACCAGCTCGGGAAAAAGAGAGACGATATCGATGCGCATCAGTCGGCCCGCCATTCGTCCACACGGGTCGTCACGACTTTGCCCGCGGCGATATCGACCGCCGTCACATAGCGTTTGAGTGCGGGCAGCAAAAGATCGCCCTCCGCCGTTTCGACCACGAATACGTCATTCGCCCCGGGCGTCAGTACCTCACGAATCGTGCCGAGCGTCTCGCCCGTATCGGTCTCGACCGTCAAGCCGATGAGATCGACGATGTAGTACTCATTCTCCCCGCGCGCCGGCAAGCGATCCCGCTCCAGCTCGACCCATGTACCGACCAACGCCTGCGCGGCGTCGCGATCCGTCACGCCCGCCAGTGTCGCAATCAGCATCCCCTTGTGCAGGTACGCGTGCACAAGCGGATATCGCCGCCCGCCGACGACAAGTTCCGTCAGTTGCGGCAGGATTTCGGGGCGATCGGTTTCGGGCTTGATACGAAGTTCACCCCGCACACCGTGCGGGGCTACTATTCGGCCGAGAACCAGCATCTGCGCTTGCATATGCGATCAGTTCCGGAAGGCAATAATTTTGCCGTCTTCCAGCAAAATTTCCGCCCCCATGTACTTGTTCAAATCGTCGCCGACTTTGACGGTAACGGTTTGTTCCATCTGCGCCCGTGCGATTTCCTGACCCATTTCCAGATCTTGGACCTGTTTTTGTTCGGCGGTCAGTTGTGCTTTCATTTGCATGAGCTTTTCTTTATTTTCTTCAATCTGCGCCCGCAGACTGATCAATCCCTGTGCGTCAATCCGTGCCTGTTCACTGAGTAAACGTTTGGCTTGGAATTCGATCTGCTGCAATTCCTGATCGACCTGATCGAGCCGCATCTGTACTTCTTTTTGCATGCGTTCTTTCAGATCCGGTGTCACTTTGGACTTGATCAGTACCGGACAGCGCAAGACCATTTCATCCATGGCGATTCCTCCTAGACAATATCTACGATTACTTTTCTGTTTTCACGCAACGCGCCGGCCTTGACGACCGTCCGCAACGCGCGGGCAATCCGACCTTGGCGGCCGATGACTTTCCCCATGTCCTCCGGTGCGACGTGTAAGCGATACACGTCCAAATCGCCCTTCCGGACAAATTCGACGTGCACCGCTTCAGGGTGACGCACCAATGCTTTGGCTATGATTTCTACCAGTTCCTGCATCGTTATCGCCTCACTTTGCTCACTTCTTCAGATCGGCAAACTTGGCCATAATTCCTTCTTTGCGGAACAGCGAACGAACCGTATCCGTCGGTTGTGCGCCTTTCGCCAACCACGCCAATGCTTTTTCTTCATCGATTTGCACCTGGGCCGGTTGTTTTACGGCATCGTAGAAACCGATCGTGTCGGCCGGACGGCCGCCGCGCGGCAAGCTCGATTCCAAAACGACAATACGATAGAACGGTACTTTTTTCGCTCCGCGACGAGTCAAACGAATTTTTAACATGTTGTCACCTCCTTGTCATAACCTTATTTCGGCAAGAACGGCAGGCGCAGCCCGCCTTTCTTATTTTTCTCGAGTCGTTTCATGCGCTTCATCATTTTGCGCATTTCCATAAATTGTTTCGTCAGCCGATTGACATCCTGCACTTTGGTGCCCGATCCCATGGCAATCCGCTTGCGGCGGCTGCCGTTGAGTATGCCGGGGTCGCGGCGTTCCTGCGGTGTCATCGCCCGAATCATCGCCTCGACGCGCTTGATTTCACTGCCGTCGAGATCGACATCTTTCAGCTGGTCTTTGATTTTCCCCATACCGGGAAGCATTCCCATGATACTTTGGAACGAGCCCAGTTTACGCAGCTGTTGGAGTTGCTGTAAAAAGTCGTCGAACGAAAATTCGCCCGCCGCCAGCTGCTCCTGCATGCGCTTGGCTTCGTCTTCATCAAATTCGCGTTGCGCTTTTTCAAAAAGCGTCGCCAAATCGCCCAAATCAAGAATCCGTCCCGCCATTCGGTCGGGATGAAATTCTTCAAGCCCGTCGGCGAGTTTTTCACTGACACCGATGAGTTTGATCGGTT
>CABTYA010000037.1 GCA_902488965.1 uncultured Veillonellaceae bacterium | reverse complement strand
TTGATCGTCGTCGACGCGTCGGACGACCGATGACAAGAATCGGCTTGCGCGCGCCGGAGCGGTTGGAAGTGACGGTCGCGGGGCAGGCGCATTGCGGATTTACGCAGGATTGGTATACGGACGAATGGCGTCGCAAAGCCGGCTGCGGGCCGACAACGGCGACCTGTCTGCTGGCGTATTGTTTGGGGCGTGACGGCAAATGGCCGACACCGCTGACTGTCGCGGAGGCGGCAACGTACATGGACCGTGTTTGGGAGTACGTGACGCCGAGCTACGGCGGGCTCTACAAGACACGCTGGATGGCGGACGGATTGCGCTGTTGGCTGGCGGACGCGGGCATCGAGCTCTATGTGCCGCAGATGCTGACCGTGTCGATTTTGCCGGGATATCGCCCGTCGGGACCGGAGGTCATCGAGTTTATTCGGGCGGGTTTGGCGGCGGATTCGCCGGTCGCGTTTTTGAATCGGCATGCGGGCAAGGAAACGCAAATCGACACATGGCACTGGGTGCCGATCGTGGAACTCGTACGCGACGGTGTGCGAACGACGGCCGTCTGTTATGATGAGGGGCGGCGCAAGTCCTTCGACCCTGCGGCATGGACGAAAGATACCGTATTGGGGGGCGGGTTTGTCTACCTGAGTCCGACGGAGAAAAAACAGGAGATGTGATGAGATGAAGATAGCAAATCGGATTACGGATACCATCGGGCATACACCGTTGGTACGATTGGAAAGGTACGCCGCCGCGCGCGAACTCGGCGCGGATATTGTGGCGAAAGTGGAACGGGGCAATCCGGGCGGCTCGATCAAAGACCGCATCGCGTTGTCGATGATTGAAGCGGCGGAAGCGGACGGCTCGCTCAAGCCGGGCATGACGATCGTCGAACCGACGAGCGGTAATACGGGCGTCGGGCTGGCGATGGTCGGTGCGGTCAAAGGTTACCGTGTGATTTTGGTCATGCCGGAAACGATGAGCGCCGAGCGCCGCAACTTGATGCGGGCGTACGGTGCGCAGATCGTATTGACACCGGGCGCAAAAGGTATGCAGGGGACGCTGGACAAAGCCCGGGAACTGCAGCAGGAACTGGACGGCGTGTGGATTCCGCAGCAATTTGCCAATCCCGCCAACCCCGCGGCGCATCGGCGGACGACGGCGCAGGAACTGCTGGCGGATACGGACGGCGACATCGATGTGCTTGTCGCAGGAATCGGGACCGGCGGCACGATTACGGGATTGAGTGAAACATTGCGCGAATCGATTCCCCACCTGCATGTGGTCGCGGTCGAACCCGAAACCTCGCCGCTGTTGTCGAAAGGACAGGCGGGCGCACACAAGATTCAAGGCATCGGGGCGAATTTTGTACCCGACGTACTCAACAAGAGCGCCTATGATGAAATCATCACGGTCGGCAATGAAGACGCGATCGATACGATGCGGGCGTTGGCACGGGAAGAAGGATTGCTCGTGGGCATTTCTTCGGGAGCGGCCGTTGCCGCGGCTCGTGATATTGCCCGTCGCAAGGAGATGCAGGGAAAACGTATTGTTGCGATTCTTCCCGATACGGGCGAACGCTATTTGTCGCTCGGTATCTTCGATGCGGATGACGCGGGGTAAGGCATAAAAAATCACCGTCACGAACATCGTGGCGGTGATTTTGTTTGGCAGTGCATGCGGCGGTCGGAAGGGGGCGCGAAATGGCGGACGGAAGAACGGCAAGCGATGCGGCGGATAGGGACGAAGGGACACGGGCTGCAGGGACGAAAGTACCCGGCGAACGGATCGTATGGCTGGATATGTGCCGCGGCGCGGCGTTGGTCTCGATGATTGCCTATCATGCGGTATGGGACGCGGTGTTTCTTTACGGATATGACGTGCCCGAATTGGCGGGGCTGTACGGGCGGCTATGGCAGCAGTTGACGTGCAGTGCGTTTATTCTCGTGGCGGGCATTTCGTTCGGGTTGGACCGTTCGCCGTGGACGCGCGGGGCAACGCTGGTTCTGCTCGGTGGCGTCGTCACGGGGATGACGAGTGTACTCCTGCCGCCGGGGATCCACTACGGCATATTGACGCTGTTGGGGGCGAGTATTCTCGGCAGCGCGGCGTTGCGGGACGTGACGCGGAAGATTGCGCCGGGGATCGGGATGGCGGCCGCCTTGGCGGCGTTTGTACTGACGCGGGGAGTGGTGGACGGTACAGCGGGTATCGGCGCCGTTGCGGCAGCGGTGCCGCCGTCATGGTACGAATGGCCGTGGAGCGCCTTCCTCGGATTTGCGCCTGCGACGTTCCGCTCGCTTGATTATTTTCCCCTGTTGCCGTGGTTCTTCTTGTTTCGCCTCGGGCTTCATGTGCAGCGTGCGTACGGGCACGGTTGGAGACGACGGACGACACGCCGTCCGTTGGCGATTCTCGGCCGGCATTCATTGACGGTGTACCTTGTGCATCAGCCGCTGCTTTGGTGGTTCTTTGTTTTGCTGAGCGGGACGTTGCCCCGCTTCGGGGAATAGGTGAGACGCAAAAACGCTCCCGACGAAAAGTCGGGAGCGTTTGATTGTTTCGGTTATGTCTGTTAATGACTTTCGAAGAACGCGCGATAGGCGAGATAGGCCGCATAGGCGTCCGCTTTTTCGACGAGTTCGAGCGGGGCGTGCATGCTGAGCATCGGTACGCCGCAATCGACGACCTCACATCCCCAGGCCGCCAGGTAGAGCGCAATCGTACCGCCGCCGCCTTGGTCGACTTTGCCGAGTTCGCCGATCTGCCACGGCACGTTGTTGTCGTTGAAAATCTTGCGCACTTTGCCGACAAATTCCGCATTGGCATCGTTGCTGCCGGATTTTCCGCGCGAGCCGGTGTACTTCGTCAGTGCGATTCCGTAGCCGGTGAGCGAGGCGTTGTTGCGCTCCATGACATCGGCAAAGGTCGGATCGAGCGATGCGGTGACGTCCGCGGAGAGAATCTCCGTGTGCCGCAAGGTATCGCGCAGCGCCCGATGGTCGCTGTGCCCGCGCAGGGCGAGCAGGTCCATAATGAAGTCGACGACATAGGAGGAATTGACCCCCGTATTGCCGTAGGAGCCGATTTCTTCTTTATCGGTGAACAGCGCGACTTGTGTTTTCGCGCCGGGCTTAGCCGCCAAGATGGCTTCGAGATTGCCGAACGAGCAAACGCGGTCATCGTGGCCGTGCCCCATGATAAAGGCGCGGTCGAGTCCGACATCGCGCGCGTCTTGCGCCGGTACGACTTCGAGCTCGGCACTGGTGAAGTCTTCTTCTTCGATACCGTACTTGTCGGCCAGTAGGCGCAAGATCATGTCTTTGGCGGAGGTGTCGCCGTCCGCGTGTCCGCCGATAACCGGCAGCAGCATTTCACCGGTCACCGCATCGCCGACTTTTTTCGCCGCTTGTGTCTGACCGAGGTGCGGGAGAATATCCGTGATATAGAGTACGGGATCGTCCGCCTCAAGACCGATAGCGACGTCGACCGAGCGGCCGTCACGCGTGATGACCACACCGATCAGCGCGAGCGGCATCGTGACCCACTGGTATTTTTTGATACCGCCGTAATAATGCGTCCGCAAGAAGACGAGACCTTCCTTTTCATCCAGCGGATTGGCTTTGAGGTCAAGGCGCGGCGAATCGATATGCGAGCCGACCATCTTGAGACCCGTCATCAGGTCGTCAGTGCCGATCACCGCCATAATGACGGCCTTGTGTTTGTGATGATAGTAGACCTTGTCGCCGGGGGTGAGCGAAGTGTATTCGCTCAGCGGGCGAAATCCTGCCGCCTCTGCTTGACGGACAATCTCGCGGCTCGCCAGACGCTCCGTGCGGGCGGTGTTCAAAAATGCTTTGTAGCGGTCGCCGTAGGCTTGGCAAGCGGCGCGTTCTTCGTCGTTCATGCGCTGCCAGACGGTTTTCGTACGACTGTATGGTTTCATCTGATCACTCCTTTAATTGATGATGTCTATCAGTATACGCCGTTTGGCGCATTCGGGCAAGTCAGGCAAAGATCATCAGGCGCACGCCGAGAGCCAGCAGCGCAAGTGCGAGCAAGAGCAAAATGCGTCGTGCCCGTATGCGTCGTGCCAGCCGCGCGCCGGCCTGCGCACCGATCAGCGCACCGATACCGAACCAGGCGGCGTATTCCCAACAGACGTGATCGGCGAGTGCGTGCGAGACGACACCGACGGCGGCGGAGACCGCCAGGACGAACTGGCTGGTTGCGGTGGCGATATGCGCGGGAAATCCCAAGAGATAGACCATGGCGGGGACGTGGATGACGCCGCCGCCGATGCCGAAGATACTGGAAATCAAACCGACGGCGAGACTGACGAGAATACCGCCCGTGACGGAATAGGAGAAATCGCGCGAGGCGCTTTCATCGACCGCGGCATCGGTGCGGAGATTTTTCCAGAAGAGCAAGAGGGCGATCGAGACCAAGAGCGTACCGAACGACAGGCGAAACAGCGGACCGCTGAAATACGAGGCCAGCGCCGCACCCGCCACCGCACCGGGGACGGTCGCCAGCGCAAACTGCACGCCCGCATCGTACTTGATTTTGCGGTCGCGGACATAGGCGGCCGTACCGGAAAGTGCGTTGCACAAGACGATGGCGAGCGAAGTTCCGGCCACCAAGGCCGGCGGCCAGTCGAAGAGAAATAAAAACAGCGGTACGAAAATAATACCGCCGCCGGCGCCGATCAGCGTGCCGAAGGCGGACACGGCCGCGCCGATGAGAATATACGAGCATCCGTCAATCAGAGAGTGTGTCACGATACCGCTCCTTTGCATTATGATGATTACCGTTTGTATTATACCACGGGGGCGTGTCGGTTCGTTTACACTGCGGCGGGAGTATGGTTTAATACAAGTAAGGAGAACACAGTAACGAAAGGATGACGATATGATCCGAAAATTTCACGCGTACCGTTGGACCGATGTGCCGCTGCTGCAGTACAAAGAGGCGGAGGATACGACGTTCCAATCGGTGACGCGCCAAGTGCTGTTTGAAGGGACGGAGGATATCCCGTGTCAGTGGCGCTACTTTGAAGTGGCGCCCGGCGGCCGCTCATCACTCGAGCGGCATGCGCATACGCATCACGTGATGATTTTTCGCGGGGCGGGGACTTGTCTGCTCGGCGATGAAGTCGCCGCCGTCGAACGCGGCGATCTGGTGACCGTCGGTGCGGATGTGTGGCACCAGTTCCGTGCAAATCGCGGGGAACCGCTCGGCTTTTTGTGTTTGGTCAATGTACGGCGGGACCGTCCGCACCCGCCGAGCCGCGAGGAATATGAGCGATTGTGCCGCATTCCGGCGGTACGGGCGTTTTTGGAAGGAGAAGACGATGACGGATCGACGAGATGACGAATTGCGGCGTCGGTTGACGCCGATACAATATGAAGTGACCCGGCACAATGCGACGGAACCGCCCTTTGCCAATCAGTATTGGGATAATGATGAAGAAGGGCTGTATGTCGATGTCGTGACGGGCGAGCCGCTCTTTTCTTCCCGCCATCAATTTGACGCCGGTTGCGGTTGGCCGAGCTTTGACCGCACTCTTGCGGGGGCGCCTGTCACGGAGCATAGGGATACGTCGATTCCGTATATGCCGCGAACGGAAATACGGGGCAACGGCGGGCATTTGGGACATGTATTCACCGACGGGCCGACGGAGACGGGACGGCGGTATTGCATCAATTCCGCCGCGCTCCGCTTTATCCCGGCGAAAGATCTCGTGCGGGAAGGATACGGCGATTACGTCATGCATGACGCCGACCGCCATGAGGTCGGCGCCGAAATGCAAGACGGGGAAGAAAACTGACGCGTCGGCGATATTTCTTTTGTCAAGGGGGCTATTTGTTGCTATAATAAAAAAGATAGGAACAAAATACTGATACATGTGGCCTGCAACAGGCAAAAGGGGGAATGGCATGGCGGACGTAGCGGCAGGATTGACGGCAGTGAGAGATCGCATTCGTGCAGCGCGTATTCGGGCCGGTCGGGTCGATCGGGTGGAATTGATCGCGGTGACCAAAAACCATCCGCCGGCCGCGCTCATCGAGGCGGCACGACAAGGTGTGGCGCATGTCGGTGAAAATCGCGTGCAGGAAGCGGCGGAGAAAATCCGCCAATATGACGGAGCGCCGCTGACGTGGCATTTGATCGGCCATTTGCAGCGCAATAAAGCGGCCCAGGCTGTGGCGTTGTTCGACTTGATTCATTCGGTCGATTCGGTGCGCATTCTGCGTGAAATTGACAAACAAGCCGCCAAAACGGACAAAGTGCAGCGGATATTGCTGCAGTTCAATATCGCGGAAGAACCGTCCAAGTACGGATTGAAACTATCCGAATACGAGGACATACTGACCGCAGCAACGGATTGTCCGCATGTGCGGATTGAAGGATTGATGTGTATGGCGCCGTTGACGGATAACCCGGAGACGATACGCCCGATTTTTGCCGTCGCGTATCATGTATATGACGCATTGCGGCAGCGCTTGCCGGACGGGCAGGTAAAATACCTGTCGATGGGCATGAGCAACGATTTTGAAGTGGCAATTGAAGAAGGTGCCAATTTGGTGCGTGTCGGGACGGCGATTTTCGGCCCGCGCGAGTATTGAGGAGGATAACCATGGCGTGGTGGAAAGACGGTTGGAACGGATTTTTGGACAAAATCGGGGGAAACAAGGCGGATTACGACGATTATGAAGACGGCTACGAGTATGCCGATACGGATGCGGCCGACGAGGAGACACGGCACCTTCCGCCGGCGGCTCCCGTACAGCAGACGAAAGCGTATCGCATGATGATCGTCGAACCATACAGTTTCGAGGACGCGGGCAAGGTGGCGGATCATTTGCTGCAGTACCGCCCGGTGCTGATCAATATGGAAAAAACCGAAGAAGAAATCAGCCGCCGCCTGATCGACTTTGTCGACGGCGTGGTCTATGCCCAGCACGGATCGCTCGAGCAGGTCAATGAAAGCATTTATTTAGCGGTACCGAACAATATGTCGGTCGACAAGGTCAACTACACGTATACAAAGCCTGCGACCGAATTCAACGCTGATTTGCCGCAGTGGCAGGATCGGACCTGATGCCGAAGATCGGTGTCATCGGCGCCGGTATGATGGGCGGCGCCCTGATTCGCGGTGTGCTGGCGGCAGGATTGTATACGCCGCAGGAAATCATCGTGCAGGGACGCACGCCGACACGCAGTCGGGAAGATGCATCCCGATACGGGGTACGGGCGGCGGCCTCGCTTGCCGATGTGACGCAGTGTGATACCGCTATTATGGCAGTGAAGCCGGCAGTCGCCCCGACGATATTGCAGGCGTTGGCCGCACAACGATACACGGGGATAGTGGTATCGGTGGTGACGGGCTGCACACTGGCGGAGATGAAAGCGGCACTGCCGCAGGCAACGTGCGTGCGCGCCATGCCCAACACGCCGTTGGCGGTCGGGGCGGGGTTTACCGCGATTGCGGCGGATGCGCCGGCCGAGATTACGACGCAGGTGCAGGAGATGTTTGCCGCCATGGGCGAAGCGGTCGTTGTCGACGAAATGACGTTGGAACGCTTGGGGGCACTCGCAGGAGCGGGCCCCGGCTATGCGTTTGTGATTCTCGATGCATTGGCGGATGCCGGCGTGAGAATCGGCTTGCCGCGCCCGCTGGCGTTGGCGGCAGCCGCGCAAACACTTGGCGGTGCAGCTCGTATGCAACAGGAAACCGGGCTGCATCCCGCGGTATTGCGCGACCAAGTGACATCGCCCGGCGGGACGACCATCGCGGGGATTGCGGCCATGGAGCACGAAGGCGTGCGGACCGCGCTCGGTGAGGCGGTACTGGCTGCATATCGTCGCGGGGCGGAATTGAGGGACCGGCATGAATGAACGTGAAAAAATCAGCCGCTATTTTGCCGCCGGCGGAATCGGTGCGGATGCGGATCGTCTCTTGGATTTGGCGCGCGCGGTACGGTCAGGACGGCCATATGCGGTGAGTGCGTTTATGACGCCGGCAGCCGGTCAGATTGCGACGACGATTACGGCGCATTTTCCGGATCTTGTCGCTGACGAATACGGCGGTTATGTCGGTGCGGAACGCAGCAAAATCATGTTTCGGCGGGCGGATTACGACGGTGACACGGATTGGGGCATCGGTGCGGTGCGGGCCGAGTGGGACGCACGCTATCGACTCGTCGGTCATCGGGATGTGTTGGGCTCGCTGATCGGTTTGGGATTGGAACGCGACGTATTCGGTGATATCATCATGCAAGGGGCGACGGCGCAGATCATCGTCGATACACCGCTGGTCGCGTACTTGATGAATGAATGGACTCATATCGCCAATGTCGGCGTGACGGTGACGGAACTTGCGCTGACGGATATCGTTCCGAAAGAAGAAACGTGCAAGGAATTGCGCGCGACGGTCGCGTCATTACGATTGGATGCGGTCGGCGCGGCGGGATTCGGGATTTCCCGTTCTAAAATGGCGGCGGCGGTCGCCGCGGAAAAAGTCCGTGTCAACTGGCAGCGGACGAAAGGACCGGCTCAAATGTTGGCGGTCGGTGACGTAATCTCATTTCGCGGCCGCGGCCGGCTCGTGCTGGCCGAATTGACAGGGACCAGTCGCAAAGGACGGGCGGGCGTTCGCTTGGAACGCTATCTATAAAGGAGGAAACCATATGTTAACACCGATGGATATTCATAATAAAACATTTACCAAAGGACTGCGCGGATACGCGACGGAAGAAGTCGATCAATTTTTGCAGGAAGTGGTCAACGACTATGAAAAAGTGTATCGCGAACATCGGGAAATGGAAGAAGAAATGGATTTGCTGCGCAGCAAATTGAAAAATTACGAAACCATGGAGACAACCATGACGTCAACGCTGATGATGGCGCAGGAAACGGCGGAAAACGTGCGCGTGAACGCACGCAAAGAGGCCGAACTCATCATCGGTAATGCGGAAGCGGAAAAAACGCGGATTTTGCAGGAAGCAGCGGCACAGACACGGCAGTCACAGGAGGCGTGCGATCGGATGGTGACGGATGTCAACGTGTTCCGTGCCAAACTGCGTTCGCTCTTGGACGCCCAACGCGAGCTGGTGGATCAAATGCAGCCGGATATTGCCCCCGTTGTGCCCGCTGCAACGGAAGCGGCACCCGTGACGGCGGATGCCCTTGCCGAAGGTGCGGCGGCATCGGGGGGGGGAGGCGTGTGACGAATAAGACGGTCCGCCCGTCGGCGCATGCCGGCTGGGTGACGGAGGTACAGACGCCGGCATTGCGGTTCTCCATGGCGGTCAACAAGATTTTGTACCAAGGTCGTTCGGACTATCAGGACATCATTGTCGCCGACACCAAGCAGTTCGGGCGCGTGCTTTCTCTCGACGGGGTATTCCAAACATCGGATGCGGAAGAATGGGTTTACCATGAGATGATTGCCCATGTGCCGTTGTACATGCATCCTCATCCCGAGCGGGTGCTGATCATCGGGGGCGGCGACGGCGGTTGCGCGCGTGAAGTCTTGCGCCATGCGGAAGTGGCCTCTGTCGATATGGTGGAAATCGATGCGCAAGTGATTCAATTGGCAAAGAAATATTTCCCCCGCATCGCTTCGGCGTTGATTGAAGAGCCGGCACGCCTGCATTTGACGGTCGGTGACGGATTGGAAAAAGTCGCATCCGCGGACAACGAATACGACGTGATTATCGTCGACTGCTCCGACCCGATCGGACCGGGCGAAGGGCTGTTTCAGCGCCGATTTTACCAAGATGCCTGCCGTGCGCTTAAGAAAGGCGGCTTGTTGGTTCAACAGACGGACTCTCCTTTCCTGAGAGGGCCGTTGGTGCATGATATCATGCATGTCATGGCGAGTGAATTCGCGTATGCCCGGCTGTATCTGGCGGCGATTCCGATTTATCCGAGCGGGATGCATTCGTTCATGGTCGCCTCGAAAGGCGACGATCCGCTGACGATAGCTCGTCGGCCGGCGGATATTGCCCCGTTGCGTTATTACAATGACGACATCGCACGGGCGGCGTTTGTCTTGCCGAATTTTGTCAAAACGATTTTGCGCGAACGACCGGAAAGTTAACACCGGACACACGCTTGACAATTCGATAACGAGATGATAGTATATAGGATGTTCCGATTATTTTAGCCACAAGCGGTAGTCGGTACTATGGTGGGTATGGTGAAGTGGTTAACACGGCGGATTGTGGCTCCGTTATGCGTGGGTTCGAC
>CABTYA010000036.1 GCA_902488965.1 uncultured Veillonellaceae bacterium | reverse complement strand
CGCCGCAGGCCCCCGCCGCCGCGAAGTCGGCGTCTTGACCGCCGCGGCCTATCCGCTGGCGATGTACGCCGTCTTTCACGCCCCGAGCGGTGCGGCACTCACCGCCTCAGTCGCCGTTCTCGGAATCGTCGGCGGTGCGATGTTCAGCCTGTGCATGCTGGCCTTCAGCGTACGTGCGGCATCGCCGCTCATCGCCGCCAAACTCTCGGGAACGGGGCTTTCCCTCGCCTACCTCTTGGCTGCGTTCGGTCCGGTCGGTTTGGGCCGTCTTTATGAAACGGTCGGCAGCTGGGCACCGCTGCAGCCGCTCTTTTACCTGGCGGGTCTGCTCCTGATGATCACTACCCGAGAGGCGCTCGATTTCCCCCGTATCGGCGAAGAGGAATGATACTTGCCCTCCCGCGCCGAGTATGATACCATAGAGATGGAGCAAGACGGACTTCGGGCGAAGTGCCGACGTCATGTGACATGCGGTCGGAGACGACCATGGGGGCACATGCTGCGGGCATGTGAAGGCGGACATGTTATTCTATAAGGCGTGGCAAGTCTTGCTCACGGCGCGAGCGATAGAAATTCTATCGTTGGCGCCTTTTTTATAAAGACTGACGGCTCTCTGTGCTAATGCACAAAGAGCCGTCAGTCTTTATTCTCTACAAATCAATCTTGTTTTTAGTAACTTCTTGCAAATCACTTAACCGATATCCGGTTTTCAAATATTCAATCTCATCTGTAGAAAGATAATAGTCTTTGTGATGCTTTTCTCCCTTTAAACGAATAATTGGATTTGTTCCCGTAATTAATAATTTTATACCAGGCTTTATTTCGTCAAATGGAATATCTGCTGTTTCATACTTACCGCCCATTACAATTTGTGTATCCTTTTCTCCGTCTTGTCCGATGATTGTCTTAAGATTATATTCCCAGCGTCCCTGATCTGTTGAAAATATTAATTTTTTCCAAAAGACCCAATCCATATCGTCAGAGAAATGAACCATTTTCGCACGTTCCCAAATGTGCTTTTCCTTTACACCTGCATACCAATACAACCGTGTTTCCGCAGGATATACCTCTTGATATGGCATATACCACGTCATTTTTTCAACTTCATCAGTTTGAACATAAAAATTTTGCAATATCTCTTTCATCTCACTATTTGCATCTTCAATGCTCTGCATATTTTTCGTTTCAGTACTTGAGGATGTAGTGGCTGTTTCCGCCTGTGCAGTTTCATTTGTTGTTTCCGTATGTTCTGGAGCTAGCATTCCCAATAAAACAAATGCTAAAAACCAACAACCTAATGCTTTTAATCGTGGTTTGCTTTTAAAGAATGGAGCAAATTTACCAGGGTTAAATAACACCAAAACAAACCAAATTAGTACTATAAGTCCAAGCAATCCAACAAACATTTCCATACATCCCGCCTCCCAGTATTAGATTTTATTTATTATAACATATGTGTAAAATTATTACAAAAAAACCGCCCGTTTCTCGTGAGAAACGGGCGGTCATACGCCGAATCAATTACAGATTCTTTTGTACGTCGACTGTAACATCCTGACCGCCGGCGATAACGACGCCTTGATCAATGATGATGTCGAGATCTTTCTGTTTGCGCGTTTTTTCAATCGCGTTGATGATGTCGCGTTGAATCGGTTCCATTACGGAACGTTCTTTCTGCGCGAGTTCATTTTGAATCTTGACGGCGAGCTGCTGTTTCGCCGCTTCGTCTTTGAGTTTCGCCGCTTCTTTTTCAAACTGCTGCTGTTTCTGCTGTACTTCCGTACGCATCGTCAATTCCGCTTTCGCCATTTTCGGATGCGCCTGGAGCAACGCGCCCGTATTTACATAGCCGACTCCGGCCGCTGCCGCGCCGAAGACCGCACCGACCGACATCATGCCGGCAACTGCCAAAGTAAGTAACTGTTTTTTCATGATTAATCCTCCTCTATTGAATACCTGTATTCACTGACAGGGATGTGTTTATTATATCGTAAATGTCCTCATTGTGCAAATCGAAGATCACACGTTGACGTCTTCGTCTTCCTTGATATAGATGAATTTGTCCTTTTTCATCTTGTCGATGATTTCCGGCGCCATATTGAGGATTTTTTCAAATGCGCCGCTCTTGTTGCCGTCTTTGATGGAAAACAGTTCCACCCGGTCGCCCTTGATGACCAAAATCGCCGTCGGGGTGAGCTTGCCGCCGCCCCCACCGCCGCCGCCGATGCGGCCGTTCGTTTCCGTCGGTTTGGCGTCATAGCTGCCTGTCCCGAAGCCGAACGACACGTCCACAAACGGGACCAAGGTCGTATCTCCGATATGGACGGTTTCGCCGACTACCGTTTCAACGGAAATCATATGCCGAAAATGCTCGAAAATGGTGTCCAAATTGTCCTTTACATAGCTGTCCATACTGCACTCTCCTTTACGCGCGGCGTACATGCCGCCAATAATACCAACCGGTTTTCCACACGGCCCGTGCCGTCACGAGCCTCCATGTATCCCAACACAGTGCCAGCGGGCGGACACCGCCGCCGACGGTCACTCTGCCTTCGAATATCCGATCCGTAAATATAAATGTAATTCGTTCCGCCACTTCCACCCAGGCCGCATACAATGCGCCCATGAGCAGTCCCTGCGTATACGCGTCGTCCAATCCGATTCGCGCCTCGCCGTCGACCGTGCGCGGCCGCATGCGTGCCTGCACGCGCCGCAGGTAGCGCACGATTGTATCGATCAGACCGACACGGATTGCATAGCGCAGCAGACCCAAGTAATCCTGCCATGAGGGCGAGTGTCCGTCCGCCGACGCGTCGTCCTCCTCGTCCGGTTCATCGTCCGCCTCGTCTTCCGGCGAGGTGTCATGCGGCGTATAGGCATCGCTCCGCCAGAACGGCGTCACGCATTCCCACCACCAGCCGGCTCCGCTGTCATAGCGAATCCGCAGCAAAAACGCCCCCGCACACCAGTGTACGACCGCCTGCACGGCCCATGTTTCGTACACCTGTATGTTACATTCATAATACACCCGCTGCCACAGGATGACAAGAATCACCGCGATCGACAGCAACAACAGACCGCCGACGAGTCCAAGCCAATACGTCATCGTACCTCCTTCGCCGTCAATCTTCGATGCCTTTGCGATTGGCGACTCCCCGATCAAAATAATGCTTGACCGGCACCATTTCCGTCACCAGATCCGCCCGTTCGATCAGCCAGTCCGGCGCACGCCGTCCCGTCAGCACCAGCTCGGTCGTCTCCGGTCGGGCGTCCATGAGCGATTCGACGTCGGCCCGCGTAATCAATTCAAAATACAGCGCCACAATGATTTCATCGAGGATCACGACATCATACGCCCCCGACGCCAATCCTTGCCGCGCCTTTTCCACACCCGCGCGACAATCGGCGACATACTCCGCCGGCGGCTCGCCCGGTGCGAATACCACCACTTCGCCGAGGGCGCGTTTGTCCGCCTCGCTGAGTGTCCCTTCCTTGGCGATAAAGTACGGCTTGCCCAACGTTTCCACCGTTAAATTCGGCGACACCTGCGGCAAAATCGCATGCTCGCTGTAGGCTTTGGATTTCATAAACTGCAACAGCCAGACCCGCTTGCCCGCGCCGAGCGCACGCATCGCCAAACCGATGGCGGCTGTAGTCTTCCCCTTGCCGTCGCCGGTGTACACCTGTACATATCCTTTCATACCTTCGCCTCCGTATAGAGTGCGGCCGCCGCCTGCGTCGCTTCACGCAGCCGTTCGACCAGCGTTTGCGGTGCCAACACCCGCAGCGACGAGCCGCAGCCGAGCGCCCAATGGTACATCGCCTGCTCGTTGACCTGCAGGTCAACCTCCACCTCGTCGCCGATTTTGCGTACGTCGATATGCTTGCCGAACGCATCGATGATGGCATCCATCATCCCGATATCCGCCCGAAAACGGCACGGTACCGCCGCCCCGGCAAACATATTCACATGCTCGGCCAAATGCCGCGGCAGATCGAGCCGCCCGTTCTTAAATCCTTCCACTTCTTTGCGTGACCGCTGGGACAGCTGTTCCGCCAACGTCACTTCCGCCATCCGGTCCAAACGGTAATGCGACAAATTATCATGCCCCTCGGTATTGGCAATCAAGTAAAATCGGCCGTTCGTCGCCACTACCGCATAGGGACTCACCTGGTAGACCCGCGGTTCGCGTTCGCCGTCTTTGCGCCGCGGACGTACCCGCTTGTCCGGCCCGTACGTCAAGTAATAAAACGTCACTTGGCACTTCTTTTTGATGGCCTCGGTCAATATCTCCAGCGTGTAAAACATCTGCCGGTTCTGCTCCGTATCCTGCGCCTCGTTGTGCCAGTCCTCGTTCGGGATATTGTTGACCGAAAGCGTCGGGTTGTAATAATAGTCGCTTTGCAAGGTAATCAATTTGTCAATCAGCGTCGTCACTTGCCGCCGCGGCAAATGCGAAAAGAGCAGGCTGTCAATCAGCGCGGTCACTTCCGGTGCGCTGAACTCGTGTTCATAGTACCAGGAGCCGTAGACCGTCTCGAACCCGCCCGGCGTATCCGGTCGTCGTCGCTCCCAGGGCTTGTTGCCCAGCGGCAGACCCGCCGCCAGCAGATTGTCCAGATTGCGCTTGACCGCCTTGCGATCGAGCACCATCCCGTAATCCGTCTCTAAATACCGCAAAATATCCTGCTGCGACAGACGATGTTCCGCATCCGAATACTTGCGTAAAATCGACAAAATATACAACAAACTCAGTTTTTTCGCGGGACCGTCCGTTGCCGGTTTCCGTGCCGTCATGCTGCTCTCCTCCCTCCGATTCCTATCATTTGACTTGTCTTCAGTATACCATATATGACGCATGCGGGTGAAAATTTCCCCGTAACGCCGAAACGCGGCGGGAAATCCCGCCGCGTCATCCGCTCATGCTTTTGTTCGTTCCGTACTGACCGGGCGCGGATGCGCCAGACAGTACCGGATGGTTTCCAAGGCCAATCGGAAGCGGGGCTCCAGCGAGTCCAGCTCCAAATATTCTTCGGGACTGTGCGGAAATCCGCCCACAGGTCCCATCCCGTCCACCGTCGGTACGCCGAACGGGGCCACGAGATTGCCGTCCGAGCCGCCGCCGCTCGCTTCCCATTCGGCGGTGATACCCAGCCGCGCTTTGATGGCGTCGATGGCCTCGCAAAACGCCGCGGTATCGGCCGTCATCGGCATCGGCGGCCGCACGATGCCGCCTGTCACCTCGACCGTCACGCCGTCGACCGCCGCAGGACCCGCCAGCGCCTGCATCGCCGCATCGACACGGTCCCCCTCGGCGGGCGTGACCAGTCGGATATCCACGGAAAATTCCGCCTGCGCCGCGACGCTGTTGGGTGTCGTCCCGCCGGCAATCGTGCCGACGAGCACCGTCGTACCGTCCGCGGGCGAAGCCAAATCATACACCTGCGGCAGCAGTAATCCCGCCGCACGAATCGCATCCGCGCCGTGTTCCGGGCCCACCGCCGCGTGCGCCGCCTTACCGTGCAGGATGACCCGATAGTCGCCGATGCCTTTGCGTTCGTTGACCATATTCCCCGACGCGCGGGCCGACTCGAATACCAGACAATACGCCGCCTGCCGGGCCAGCTCTTCGACGACACCGCGCGACGCGACCGAGCCGATCTCCTCGTCGGGCACCATGACGATCGCCACCGCCGCATCGCCGAGCTCGTCCGCCAACGCCTCGGCCAAATAATACGTCAGCAAGAGCCCCGATTTCATGTCATTTACGCCCGGTCCGTACGCCCTTCGACCCTCGACCCGAAACGGACGTTCTGCCGCCGTTCCCGGTGCGAATACCGTATCCATATGCGCCAAGAGCAGCACCTCGTAGCGCGTGGACGGGCGATTGGTCACGACGAGCGCCGGGCCCGCCGCACTCCCGAGATCGCGCCGATCGACATGCCAGCCGAGCGCGGTAAACCGCCCCGCCAGCCGGTCCGCCACCCGCGCGACCCCCGCCGGGTCGCGGCTGTAACTGTCCGTCATCACCAATGTCTCGAGATCGCGCAAAAACGCCTGTTCATTCCATGCCATAGCTATCCCTCCTCAGCCGACGATGATACTTATAACTAAATGTACCACAATCGCCGTCAAGACGACAAGCACGACATTCACCTCGCGCCACGCCAGCCACACCGCAACCGCGCCGCCCGCCAGTGTCGCCGAAAGCGGCGTATGCGCCATCCCGGTAAAGATTCCCGGCACGAGCAACGCCCCCAGCACGGCAAAGGGCACCAGTCCCAACGCCGTCTGTACCCGACGCCCGCCCGCGCCTTCGCGCCATGCCCATTGCGGCAACACGCGCGGCACGACCGTGACCGCAATCATGCCGATGAGCAGCCACAGATACTCCCGTTCCGTCATGACCGCACCTCCTGTATCCCGACCGCCAAAATCACCGTCGCCAATGCCGCCACCAGCAGCGCCGCACCCGGCCCCCAGCCCAGTGCCGTCGCCGCACTGTACAAGACCGCATGCCCGAGGGCGGCCAATGCCGTCACCGGCCGCGCGTCGCGCCGATGCTTAAGTGCCGGCACCAACAGCGCGATGAACATCGCGTAGAGGCCGATGCTCATGCTGTCCGCCAATTGCGGCGGCAGACTGTGCGCCGCCCAAAGACCGATCAGTGTGCCCGCCCACCACGATGTATAGCCGACCAGACCCAACGCCAGTGTAAATCCCGCCGCCACATAATGCTCCCGCCGCAGGGTAATCAGCGAAAACAGCTCGTCCGTCGTCAGCGTGCCGATCAGCGTACGCGTGACGCGCGAAGTATCCGGCGGGGTCTTCGACGCGACCGCCGCCGACAAGAGCAGGTGGCGCAGATTGACGACAAATGTCGTCATGACGATTTCCGTGACCGACGCTCCCAGCGGAATCATATTCACCGCCATAAACTGCGACGCCCCGGCAAAGACCAAGAGCGACGACGCCGCCACAAACCATCCCGGTACGTCCAGTGTCGCCGCCAAGACGCCGTACGCCATCGCAATCGGGATATACCCGATCGCCAGCGGAATCCCCGCCACCATTCCCTGCCGCCAACCGCTCCGCACCATACGCCGCCTCCTTCTGCCCGGTTCGGGCGAATCCTGAAAAAAAATAGAGTAGCCCTTATCCTATCGAATTTTTCCTTTGCAGGCACTATCCGATGCGGACCGTTGGCTTCGCCCCCGTGCGTTCCTGCTGCGAGCTCCCCGACAGACAGCGCGGACCCTCTCCGTCAGCGAGCGCCGTATGGATGCAGCGGCTCCGCTTGCCGCCGTACTCGGACACGCGCCGAACAATTGTTTGTCGTCCGCGTATTGTGTACACCTCCTGCGACGACGGTATATCCCCGTTCTCCCCGCGAATACGGGGATAAGTACAAAAACCGAGGCGTATTTTCTCAATCTCGGGAGTGTCCGCCTGAGCCGTACGCCACTTATCCACTTATTTATCCACATTGTCCACAATTTTCATTTCTCATCTCTCCATCGCCGCTTCTCGGCGATGGAGCCCCGTCTTGTCGCTTTCATTTTCAATTTCGTATCCCCGTTTCCGTCCGCTTATCCCCGCTGCACTCTGTCCGCCCCCTGTGTATCCCCCGCAATATGCCCGTCAATACAACGTTCTCATCATGTCAATTTTTCGTTATCCCCAATTCTGTGTGTAACTTGTGGATAACTTTGTTTGTCCCTTGTACCGAGCGAATCGACAACACAAAAAAAGCGAGACTCGCGTCTCGCTTTCGTGGACAACTCAGTGCCGTACCAAATGCGGCAACGTTTCCAAAATCCGATACACCCATTCTCCCGTTTGGTAGAGATGTTCTTCCAGCAAAAATTCATCCACCGTATGGACCTTGCTCATCCCCGTCGCCAGCACCACCGCGGGGAAGCTGTGCAAGTTGAAGTTGTTCGCGTCGCTGCCGCCGCCCGTGCCTTTGACCGAGGGCGTCAGACCCGCTTTTTCCGCCGCCTGCCGTGCCAAGCGGATGGCTTCATGATCTTCCGCAATCGTGTAGGGCTGATACACCTGCACGACTTCGACTTCGGCATGGCCGCCCGGGAAATCGGCTTCGACCGACTTGAGCGCCTGAACCATCGCGTCCGTCTGCGCCTGCAATTTATCCGCATTACGGCTGCGCGCTTCCGCTTGCAAGTGACATTCGTCGGCGACAATATTCGTCGCGATCCCGCCGTCGATAAAACCGATATTGGCGGTCGTTTCTTCGTCGATCCGTCCGTACGGCATCCGGGACAGTGCCGTCCCCATCATGACAATCGCATTGATGCCGTCCTCCGGCGCGACCCCCGCATGCGAGCGTTTGCCCTTCATCGTGGCCCGAATCGCGTTTTGTCCGGGCGCGGAGTTGACGATTTCCCCCGGCGTACCGGACGAATCCACAACAAATCCGAAATCAATTCCTTTCGTCAGGTTCGTATCGATATGTTTCGAGCCGCGCAAGCCGCCTTCTTCCGCAATGCAGAAGATGATGACGATCTTGCCGTGCGGCAGCTGCTGTTCCTTCATCAGGCGCAGGCCTTCCAAAATCGCGGCGACGCCCGACTTGTCGTCGCCGCCCAAAATCGTATCCCCCGCCGAGGTGATCACGCCGTCCTTCAATACCGGCTCAATCCCCGCGCACGGCTCCACGCTGTCCATATGTGCGGTCAACGCAATCGTCGGCAACCCTTCCATCGTCGCCGCAAATGTCGCCACGAGGTTGCCGGCGTTGCCGTCGATCGCTTCGCCCGCGTTGTCCTCTTTGATGCTGCTCGCGCCCAACACGCGCAGTTTTTTCTTCAATACATCGGCCACTTCGCGTTCCTTGCCGGTATGACAAGGAATCCGTACCAATTCAAAAAATTCATTTAACATCCGTTCCTGATTGACCATCCGTATCTTCCTCCTGTTTCGGCCGTGGTTCCAGCCAATATCCGCGCCGCAAAACGTCCGCGCCGTACTTGTCGCGCAGGCGGTCCCGTACGGCCGCGACCTGTTGCTCGCGCTCCGATTCGTCGGCAAACAGTCGCACCGTATCCACCGCCGGCACCAAGGACGAGGCCGTCACGCCCAGCAGGCGGATTCCCTCCGTCTTTCTGATTTGATTATACAGTTTTTCCACTTCAAAATACAATTCGCGATCGATATCCATGGGCTCGGCCACCGTCTTGGCCCGCGTGACCGTCCGAAACGAGGCGAACCGTACCTTCAGTGTCACCGTCCTTGCCCGCAGGCCGTGCTTGCGCAAACGATACGCCACCGTATCGCACTGCCGCAAAAGCGTCATACGGATTTCGTCACCGGCGGTGAGATCGCGGGCAAAGGTCTCTTCTTCGCCGATGGACTTGCGCGGCTCGTGCGGCGCAATCGGCCGATCGTCACGGCCGTTGGCCAGCTCATGGAGCACCCGTCCCTGCGACCCCAGCCGAGCGGCAAGCTCGAGCGGATCGGCCGCGGCAACGTCGCCGATGGTATGCCATCCTCCCGCCGTCAACAGCGCCTCCGTCTTCGGTCCGACGCCCCACAACCGGCGCACAGGCAGCGGTGCAATCCGCGCCGCCTCTTCCCCGTAACCGATGACCGTCAACCCGTCGGGCTTATGCCAGTCGCTCGCCAATTTGGCGAGAAATTTGTTCGGCGCAATCCCTACCGAGGCCGTCAGATCGGTCGTCGCCAAGATCTCTTCTTTGACCGCACGACCGAGCGCCTGCAAGGTCGGATAGTGCGTCCCCATCCCGCTCACATCCAAAAACGCTTCATCGAGCGACAAGGGCTCGAATTCGGGAGCATAGTGCAGCAATACTTCATGGATTTGCGCGGATACGGCCCGATAGACGTCCATCCGCGGACGCACAAAAATCGCCTGCGGACACCGCTCCTTGGCGCAGGCCCCCGGCATCGCCGAATGCACGCCGTAACGCCGCGCCTCGTACGAGGCCGTCGCCACAACGCCGCGCGCCTCAGACGATCCCACGATGACGGGCCGGCCGCGCCATTCGGGATGGTCGCGCTGCTCGACCGACGCATAAAACGCATCCATATCCACATGCATAATCCACCGCCGTACCATATGCCCTCCTTGTGACCAGTATACCATGTATTCATCGGCGTTCGTTCCATACGAAAAGGAGGCGAAGTTATCCTTCGTCTCCTTTTTTTGTATGGCAACCTCCGTCACCGCCAGCGGATAACATACCGCTCCGCCCGTCCGATGAGGTACTGGATACACAGACCCGCCGCCGCCAGTACCGTCACGCAAGCCAAGAGCGGGGCCGTCAGCATCAGATCGCCGTAATGCAAAATGAGGGCGCCGATGCCCGTGTCGGCCGCCAGCATTTCCGCCGCGACCAACAGCACGAGCGCACTGCCCGCCGCAAGCTTGAGTCCGACAAAGATGGCCGGTGCCGCCGCCGG
>CABTYA010000035.1 GCA_902488965.1 uncultured Veillonellaceae bacterium | reverse complement strand
TCCTCGTGTCGGCAGTTCGATTCTGCCCTGAGGCACCATTTTTTCACAGCATGCGGCTGTGGCGGAACAGGCAGACGCGCTATCTTGAGGGGGTAGTGGGATTCTTCCCGTGTGAGTTCAAGTCTCACCAGCCGCACCACTTGCTTTTATATTGCGGTTGTGGCGGAACTGGCAGACGCGCTGTCTTCAGGCGGCAGTGGAGCGATCCGTGAGAGTTCGAGTCTCTCCAACCGCACCAGTCAATCAGACGAACCCGTAAGGGTTCGTTTTTTATTGCGCAAAATCAGTCGACACGAATCCGCACATTGCGTATATGTATTATGGTATGATTAGAATAATTGTACGACGAATATACGCAGTGAGCGGGAGGAGTGCTGTCAACGATGCAGACAACGGAGTATTTCGGCTTACGGGATAAAAATGTGATGGAGTCGTTGTTTCCGATTTTGGCGGAGCAGTGGTTGACACCGCTGGCAAGGCGATTCGGTGACGGATACGCCTATTCGCGGAACTACGCTTGGCGCGGGCCATGTGACTGGGGGGCATTGTTGGGAGATGAGCATTTGCACAATTGCTGGGGAATGCCTACCTACCCGACCGACCGCTGGTTGGTCGGCGGAATTGAGTTTGCCGTTGCCATCGTGCCGCGAATCAAAGAATGGATTCAGGATTGCTATACGGAAGACCGATGTGTATACGAATCGTACGTTCCGATTTCCGGACATTTGTTGGACCATTTGCAAAAGATGGATCACATGGGTTTGAATGTACTGATTCTTTCCTACACGGCATACTCGAGCAATCCGATACGGATTATTCGCCCGTCCCATTGTGCAGAGGTAAAAACGTACTCGCCGACGGGTGATGATATCGGTCGTGACAACGGCGAAGAACGATATTTTCATGTGGTGGATATCAGTCGTTCGTGGTCGCCGGAGTCATTTTTGCATCAAATCGGCAGCGTACCGTATCCCTTGACACGGCAATGGCGGGAAAATGTTGAGCGGGAAATTCAAAAAAAGCCGCATTTGTTATGGAGCTCGTTCCCCGATGACGGCTATATGGATGGTGTCGGTACGGATGTGCCTCGAAAGGTATTTGCGGAGTTGACACCGTCGGAAGACCGGGAGATCTTTCTAAATCGGGTAGCAGTAAGTACATATTTTGATGATCCGTTTGTATTGAGTGTTTGGCAGGAATGCAAAGAAGCAGCCGAGCGGGAACGGCGGGAGCAGGAGAAAAAAGAAGAAGAATCACGGCGGATGTACGAAGAAATCGAGCGAATAGAGGCAGCGTATAAGGAAACGATGAGAAAATGGCGGAAAGAAAGGGCTGAGCGCGAACGTCGTGAAGAAGAAAAAAAGAATGAATGTCAGTCGGGAGAGAAAGCGGGGTTAAGGACAAATACAGTTACGTGGGTGAGTGAAGTGTTTTTACAGCAGATGCGGGAAGAGTTAAATGAACTCAAATCTGTAGCGCGTCTGCAAGTGGCGGAACGATTAAAAGAGGCTAGTGCATGGGGAAATTTGACAGAAAACTTCGAATATGAAGCTTTAAAAAATCAACAAGGCTTTATTGAAGGGCGTATCGCGGAACTGGAAGAAAAAATCCGTACCGCGAAAATCGTCGAAGCCCCGAAAGGCAAGAACATCGGATTGGGCTCGTTGGTCACGCTCGAAGACGAAGCGACAAAGGAAAAAATCGAGTACCAGATTGTCGGCTCGGCGGAAGTGGATCTCTTTGCGGACCCGCCGAAAATTTCTGACGAATCGCCGGTCGGCAAGGCGCTGATGAATCACAAAAAAGGTGATGTCGTTACCGTTCATTCTCCAGAGCAAGAGGTGCATTACCGGATTATGGAGGTTCGGAACAAACCCGGGGAAAGTAATGGGGATGATTGAAAACCACTCTCAATCATTGCATTTCTTCGGCGCGGGGGAGTATGATAGGGGTGAACATGTGTCATGACGGGCGGGACATCCCGTCGGAAAAGGAGTGAATACGATGGCATGTACAACGATATTGGTGGGCAAGGCGGCGTCGCTCGACGGTGCGCCGTTGATCGCCCGCAATGAGGACGGACATAACGAACCGAATCCGCAGCGCTTTGTGGTGGTGCGGCCGGAGGATCAGCCGCGGGTGTATCCGACATTTCGCGGCGGTGTGGAAATCGAATTGCCGGACGATCCGTTGCGCTATACGTCGACACCGAATGCCGACTATATCAAGCAGGGGCTGTTCGGCGGTTCGGGAATCAACAGTGCGAACGTCGCTATGACGGCGACGGAAACGATCACGAGCAATCCGCGGGTGCTGGCGGCCGACCCCTATGTGGACGCGTCCATCGGCGAGGCGGATATCCTGACGCTGGTGCTGCCGTATATCCGCACGGCGAAAGAGGGCGTGTTGCGGATGGGCGCACTGCTCGAACGCTACGGCACGTACGAACCGAACGGCATGGCGTTCAGCGACGCCGATGAAATCTGGTACATGGAAACTTACGGCGGCCATCACTGGGCGGCGATACGGATTCCGGACGACACCTATGTTGTCGCGCCGAATCGGCTCAATATCGACGATTTCGATTTCGATTCGCCCGATGTGCTGTACGCGGAGGGCTTGTCGGACTTGATTACGACGTACCGGCTCAATCCGGATACGGATCGGTTGAACCTGCGCCACACGCTGGGCAGCTCGACAGTGAAGGATACGGTGTACAACAACGCCCGCGTTTGGTATATCCAAAAGCAGCTGTCCGATACGTCGCGCCCGTACAACGAGCGGTATCCCTTCGTGGACGATCCGAATTGCCACGAGTTGCCGTTCATCTGCTATCCGAAGCGCAAGCTCTCGATCGAGGACGTGAAGTGGGCGCTCTCGTCGCACTTTGAAAACACGCCGTTTGACGTGTACGGCGCGGGGACGGAGGCGCAGCGCAAACGCTATCGGGCGGTCGGGCTGAACCGAAACATGGAGTCGCATATCCTGCAGATTCGTCCGGACAAGCCGGCGGCGATTGCGGGAGTGCATTGGCTCGCCTTGGCGTCAAACGCATACAACTGCATGGTGCCGTTCTATGCCAATGTCGACGACACGCCCGTCAGCTGGCGGGATACGCCGATTGCCTACGACCCGAACTATATGTACTGGATCGTGCAGACGATGGCGGTCATCGGTGATCGCGATTATGCGGTCTACGGTGAACTTGTGGCCAACTTTGAAAAAGAGATGATGACGACGTTGCGGCGGATGCAGCTGCTGACGGATGCGCGGATCGAATCGGGGGCGGTCGATGACAGCCGAATGACCGCGGAACTCGGCGCGGCCAACGAAGAGATGGCGCAGACGATATTTAAAGCGACGGTCGGCCTGCTCGGACGTTTTGTCACGGTCGGCAGTACGAAAATGGATTTACAATATACATTGGCGGATTGATACGCAATCGCCGTCCCGAACGGGGCGGCGATTTTTATTACGGGACAGGGCGGTCGAATAATAGATGCACAAGTTATTAATATAAATGATAATCAATTTTATTGACGATGTTGACAAATGCGGTTAGAATGGAGATGAGCAAGCGAGCGGACGAGGGGAGACGTCGCGCATGGGAAAACGGATAAGCGAAAACACGATACAGGCAGGTGCCGAGCAGAGACAGGACCGACCGTTGATGACGGCGTATGCCCATCGGCCGGTCGGTTTATTGTGCGATGAATGCGGGGCTTTCTTGCCGTACGGGCTGCCGACGGTCGCTTGGCCCGCCGAGGGGATGGCGCCTGCCGGCGGAGGGAACTATCGTTCGCCGACGCGGCGGCATGCCTTGCGAAACGGAGACAGGTCGCATCGGGACATTGAGTTCGTGTGAGAATATGGATGAAATCGGCAGGAAACAAGAGAAAAACAACCGTGAAAAACAAAAATAAGTTGCCAACCTTTTGAATTAGACGAAATAGCAATTAAGTTTATAAAAACGGTTGTTAATCACCCGGATTAATGATATGTTTAGGTTGTTCGATGGGGAAAGTATATTCATCTAAGGAGGGACACTATGGGTAATCAAGTCGCCGCATCGCAATATCGCGGCACCAACAAGATGATCTTCGGGATCGTGCTCGGGGTCATCAACTTCTGGCTGTTTGCGCAGACACTGCTCAATATGGCCGCCCCCGTGCAGTACAGCTTGGGGATCAGTGCGGAGGTTATGAGTACGGCCATCGGTATCACGTCATTATTTTCCGGTTTGTTCATCGTGGCCGCCGGTAATCTCGCCGACATCGTCGGTCGTAAAAAAATCACTTACGTCGGATTTGTCCTGAGCATCATCGGCTCGCTGCTGCTCATTTTGGCGACGGGCGGTACGATGCTCATCATCGGCCGTATCATTCAGGGCTTGTCCGCTGCCTGCATCATGCCGTCGACGATCGCTCTTATCAAAGAATACTTCGACGGTCCGGACCGGCAGCGGGCGTTGTCCTACTGGTCCATCGGTTCGTGGGGCGGCACGGGATTCGCGTCCTTCTTTGCCGGTGCGATGACCAGCGTCCTCGACTGGCGCTGGGTATTCATCATCTCTATCGGTGTGGCGTTGCTCGGTATGTGGCTGCTTTGGGATACGCCGGAAAGCAAGAGCGAAGTCCAACCCGCGGACGGCAAATTCCATTTTGACTACCTCGGCTTGGCGATCTTCATCGTCGCCATTCTCTCGTTGAACCTCTTCATCAACTACGGCGGCAAATGGGGCTGGACGAGCATGTACTCGCTCGGACTCTTGGCGGTATCGATCATCGCGCTCTTTATCTTCGTCAAAGTCGAAGACGGCAAAAAAGTCGTCCTCGTGGACTTTGCCCTTTTCGAAAACATGGCGTACACCGGTGCGACCGTGTCGAACTTCCTGATGAATGCGACGGCGGGCACGCTGCTCATCGCCAACCTCTACGTCCAGCTCGGCCGCGGATTTTCGACCGCCGAAGCAGGGACACTCACCTTGGGCTACCTGGTCGCGGTACTGGCGATGATCCGTGTCGGGGAAAAACTGCTCCAAAAAGTCGGCGCGAAAAAGCCGATGCTCTGGGGCTCTTGCATCACCACGGTCGGGATTGCGCTCATGACGCTGACCCATTTGGAAAATGTGATTTACCTCCCGCTCGTCTTTATCGGGTTTGCCCTCTTCGGCCTTGGCCTGGGCTTTTATGCGACACCGTCGACGGACACCTCGGTCCAAAACGCATTGCCGGGACGCATCGGGGTCGCGGCAGGCGTGTACAAGATGGCGAGCTCGCTGGGCGGCGGCATCGGGATCGCGCTCTCCGGCTCGATCTACATCATGACCCGTACCGCCGGTCTGGACGTCGGTGCCTTCTGGGGACTGATGGTCAATGTACTGTTCGGCGTCCTGTCGATCCTGTCCATCTGGTTCTTGGTACCGGCCGACGCCGGCAAACCGCAAAGCAAATAATCATGTGTTGGTAAAAAGAAAGGGAGACGGCTATGTTGACAGAAAAGTTAATGCAAATGCTCGAATCGCGAAAAGACGAAATCATTCAGACCCGTCGTCATTTTCACGAACATCCGGAAATATCCTTTGAAGAAGTGGAAACGGCGAAATATATTGCCGAATTTTACGCCGGAAAGGATGTAAAAATCGACAAAGAGATCGGCGGCAAGCACGGAATCGTCGTTACCATCAAAGGCGGCAAACCGGGCAAAACCATCGGTTTGCGAGCCGACTTCGACGCACTGCCGCTGCAGGAAGAAACGGGATTGCCCTTTGCATCGAAAACGCCGGGCGTGATGCACGCCTGCGGCCATGACGGCCACACCGCGTATCTCATGGTACTGGCGGACTGCCTCATTCAGCTCAAAGACGAAATCCCCGGCACGGTGAAAATTATCCACCAGAACGCCGAAGAAATGGCGCCGGGCGGTGCCAAAGACATCGTCGCCTCCGGCGTGCTCGATGACATGGACTACGTATTCGCCATCCATTTCCTGCCGAACGGACCGGCGGGCGTGGTCGGCTGGCACAAGGGTTACACCTTCACCGGCCGCTCCTACATGAAACTCAAAATCAAAGGCGCGGGCGGGCACGGGTCGTCCCCGCACTTGGCCAACGACGCCATCGTCGCAGGCGCATACTTCGTTACGCAGACCCAGACGGTCATCAGCCGCCGCCTGAGCCCGTTCGACGTCGGCGTCATCACGATCGGCTCCTTTGACGGCAAAGGCCAATTCAACATTATCAAAGACTCCGTCGAACTCGAAGGCGACATCCGCTGCATGTCGGATAACGCCCAGGAAATCGTCCAGCGCGAACTCACCAACTTGGTCAAAGGGCTGGAGGCGGGCTACGGCGTGACCTGCGAATTTACTTACCACAACGACTACCCGCCGCTCTACAACGACCCCGAACTGACCGATCGGGTCGTGAAGATTTTGGAAGCGGCGCAAGAAAAAGACAAAGACATTACCGAAGTCAAAGAATTTCCGGCACAGGCGCCGTCGGAAGACTTCTCGTATTACAACACGATTTGTCCGGGCTGCTACTTCTTCATTGCGGCCACACCGAAAGGACAGGACAAACCGGTGTACAACCACAGCCCGAAATTCGACATCGACGAAGACGCGTTGCTCGTCGCGGCCAAAGCCGTCGGCTACGTGCTGACCGGCATTGCCGCCGAAGAATAAGCGACACGATTCGACAAGAACGAAAGCTCCCGCTCGGCGGGAGCTTTTTTGTTGCCGTCAGCGCCGTCGGCAGCGGGCGAGAGGAGCGCATGACAGTATGACGTCGGGTTCTCGTATGGCAAACGGGGGGATGAAAAGAATCAACATAAAAAATAATTAGATGTATGTTATGAGGTAATAACTAAGTTTACAAACATGGTTTACTGATATAAAATAAATATAGAAGTTTTATTTTTCATTTATTGGAGGTGACATAAATGGAAACAAGACAGAAGAGTAAGACACGGAGCAGCGCGCATCGGCGGACATTACAGGCGCTGGTGGCGGCCGCCGTGCTCGCCGGCGGTGCGGGTATCTCGGTGCAGGCGGCGGCAACATTGACGGATGCGGAGATACTTGCCTTAAAGGCGATGCTTGCGCAGACGGATAGGTCGGCGCAGGATGACACGGTGGTATTGGGGCAAAAGGCGAAAGCCATGACCAAGCCGGTGGACGGCGACGTACCCGCCGTGACATCGAAAGGCGCAGTTGCAGTCGGTCCGGAGGCATCGGTCGCAGGGGATAAGAGTATCGCCATCGGCGCCAATGCGCAAACGGGAGAGAGATACAAAAAGGTCGATTACGTGGTGTACTCTTATGATATCAATGCGGACGGTGCGGTGGCCATCGGCGATACGGCGAAGGCACTGACCCCGGGCAGTATCGCTCTCGGACGCAATACCCAAGCAGGGCTGAGCTACTTGAAAGCCAAATCGACGGTCGGTATCGCCATCGGTGACGGGGCGCGGGCGGTGGCGACGCAGGCGCACTATACCAGAGACAACGATGATGCGGGGATTGCGGTCGGTCGTAATGCGATTGTAAAAGGAAATTTATCCTTGGTAATCGGAACAGGTGCGTATGCGGAACAAGGAGGTAATATTCTCATCGGGGCGAATGCGAAAACCTACGCGTTGAAAGACAATTCCCAACAGGACACAGTCCATCCTCTCAGTTCCGTCGGTATCGGTACCAACGTGGAAATCCGAGGCCGCCAGTCATTGGCGTTGGGCAAGGAGGCCAGTGTCGGGCGAGGATTGTTATATGCGAATCCCGATTCAACCGGCGAGTATGATGAGTTCAACGGCGTGGTGTTGGGCTATAAAGCCAGCGCATTGCGCCCCGCCTCGGTCAGTCTCGGTGCGTTGAGCGGAACGGAACGACAAACGCGTTATTTGGATAAAGCAAATTGGACATTGGATGAATCCGTGAAGTACAAAAAAGATCAGATCGTGATCGCGCCGTATAGCGATACGAAGCTTCGGTTTACGGATAGTCAGACATTGGGGCAGTCGTACTATGCATTGAATGAAAGATTGGGGCAGCAATATGTGTACGGGGTCGTCTCGGTCGGTGGTGCCGTAGACGGTACCATGTATGATCCGAACCTAGGGAAAGGAAAAAAGGTGAAAGTACCGTTTTTAAGGCAGATCGTAAATCTCGCTGACGGTACGGAAGATACCGACGCGGTGAACTTGCGCCAGCTTAGAGGTCTTGAAAACGATTTCAAGACGAAACTTTCCGTACTTTCCGGCGGGGGATGGAACCTGAAGGTTGCCTCGGGCGGGAATATCACCATTGAAAAGAACGATACGGTGACTTTCGACGTCGCGGAAAAGGATCAAGGCCTCACCGTGGCTCGTGATGGAAAGACGATCAAGTACGGTGTGGACGGCGGTAAGATTGATTTGTCGAACAATACCGCCATTACGAATCTGACGAAGACGGTGAACGAATCGAAGATTCACTATGTTTCGATCAACAGCACGGAAACCGGTGCCGGCTCGAACTTTGACAACAAGGGCGCGACAGGAGCGGATGCGATCGCAATCGGCAAAGATGTCAGCGCCGCCGGTAAACGTTCCGTATCCATCGGGGAAGGCATCACCAAGAATAACGGTAATTTCGGCATTGCCATCGGGGCAACCGGCAATTATTTAGAAGCGGCTCCGGAAGTCAAAGATGAGCACGGTATCGCTATCGGCAGTGCGGCTGTCGCTGAAGGGCAGGGCATCGCCATCGGGTTGAATGCCAAGAATACAGCGGGATTCAGTACGGCCATCGGGGCGCAGTCGGAATCGGGCTACCTCGGCAATGCGATGGGGTATGCGGCCAAGGCCAAAGGAAAAAATTCGGTAGCGATCGGTCTGATGAGTATTGCCGAGACGGACGATTCGACCGCGTACGGCCGGCAGGCACAGGCACTCGGCAATGTGGCGCTGGCAGTCGGTATGCAGGCCATTGCGCAAGGAAATCACTCGGCTGTATTCGGCGCCGGAGCTACGACCGACAGCACGGCGGTAAACGGCACGGCCATCGGTCGGAGCGCGTATATCGGCAAGCAGTCGCCGGAAGGTACGACACCGGATACGGGCGTATCGGATAACTACTTCACGCCGGTAGAGGACGATACGGCAGTGGCAGAAGGCAAGGAAACGATGAACTCGACGGCAGTCGGCTTCGGAGCGAAATCGTACGGGTATCAGAACACAGCGCTCGGCGCCGGTGCGGAAGCGTTTGACACCAATACGGTGGCCGTCGGCGTGATGTCGAAAGCAATCGGGCATTATGCCAACGCCATGGGCAAACAGGCGCGTGCGGAAGGCCAAAACGCCAATGCGATCGGGCATTGGGCACGGGCACTCGGCGAAAGCTCGCTGGCCATCGGCGATTATTCGATTACGGCACAGTTGGACGGCAAGAAAGGCGTCGCCAAATCGGCTGCCATCGGCTCGCATGCACGTGCTGCCGTAGACAATTCGGTCGCATTGGGAACGAATTCGCTGGCCAATATTGCGGATGATGTAGCAACAAAAGCCTATTTGTCGGAGGAAGCATTCGCGAAGGAAAACGGCGTCGTATCGGTCGGCAACGAAGACTATACGATCGGAGAAACGAATGTTGCAGCGAATTATCGTCGGATTACGAACGTAGCCGGCGGTGCGGCGGACCATGACGCAGTCAATGTACTCCAGCTGAAAGCATTGGCGGCCAAGGTCGCTGAAGTCGGTACCCAAGCCGGCAAACGGACGAAGGTGACAGTAGACGGTGAAGAAAACGTTACCGACGGCAACCTTACGATTAAGAAAACCGAAACCGACGGGCAAGTTACCTACGACTTGAGCTTGAATAATGAACTGGTCATCGGTAAAGACGGCAAAGACGGCAAGATCGGTTTGAAGGGCAAAGACGGTGTATCGGCGGACATTCAGGTCAAGAACGGCAGTGCCGGAGTAGACGGTAAGGACGGTATCACACGGATTGTCTACAAAGACCAAGACGGTACGGATCATGAAGTGGCGACACTCGATGACGGCCTGAAGTTCAAAGGCGACAACGATACCGTTATCACCCGCAAGCTGAATCAGCAACTCGCCATCACCGGCGGTATCTCCGATGCGACGAAACTCTCCGACAATAACATCGGTGTCGTAGGAACGGCGGACGGCAGCATGGCGGTCAAACTGGCCAAGAACCTGAAAGGCCTGCAGAGTGCGGAATTCAAAGACGGCGATAAAGTCACCAACATCACGGCCGGCGATGTGACGATCAAAGACGGTGACACGACTATTTCTCTCCGCGAACTGGGAGATAAGATCACCAATATCGACACCACCATCGAGCAGAAGGTGGACGCGGCGAAGATTACGGTCAAAGGTGATACGGACAGCGGCGTGAAGGTGACGGAAGTCAAAACCGGTGATAAAGTCACCGGCTACAAAGTCGGCTTGGATGATACGGTCAAGGTCGGCAATGTCGCCATTGACGGCAAGGGCGACAAGGGCGAAATCACCGGCCTGACGAACACGACACTCGATGCGGAAGGGTTTGCGACGAAAGGCCGTGCAGCAACGGAAGAACAGTTGCAGGCGGCGATGAATAAAGCCATTACGGGCAGCAAAACCACCGTCAAAGCCGGCGACAATATCACGGTGACGGAAGACGCGAAAACGAACACCTACACGGTCGCACTCAAAGACGATATCACTGCGAAATCCGTGACGGCGGGCAAGGCAAAAATTTCCGATGACGGTGTCTCCTATGACGGCAAGACCTACATCGGCAAAGACGGCCTCAATGCGAACGGCAAGAAAGTCACGAACGTGGCGGCGGGCACATTGAGCAAGGACAGCACCGATGCGGTGAACGGTTCGCAGCTCTTTGCCACGAATGAGAACGTCACGGCGAATACGAAGAATATTGAAAACAATGCGAAGCAAATCACGAACCTCAATCAGAACGTGACCAAGC
>CABTYA010000034.1 GCA_902488965.1 uncultured Veillonellaceae bacterium | reverse complement strand
GTGGCTGTTTTTTATTCCATTCGCGGCGCTACGCAATGCACACGTAGGTGCAAATCCTATTGCCGGCTCCATATGAAGACGAAACAGTCACTACGGTGGTTGTTTTTTTATTGCGTTCGCGGCGCCACGCAATGCACACGTAGGTGCAAATCCTATTGCCGGCTCCATATGAAGACGAAACAGTCACTACGGTGGCTGTTTTTTATTCCATTCGCGGCGCTACGCAATGCACACGCAGGTTCAAGTCCTATTGTCGGTGTCGTGCGAATACGGATTTTCCGATACAAAGGAAGTTTTTATTATCGAGGCCGGTAGGCAATCTTGCAGGTCCGTTCGACGGGGTGCGGCGGGAAGGATAGGCAGGGCCGGAATCCATGAGAAAACGAAAATATCTGATATCATCGAAAAACTTTGATATAATAAAAACATAGGAAAATAGGACGAAACAGTACAGTGAAAGCGAGGAGGATCACCATGAAAGACGGCATATTACAAGCATTGCGCACACGGCGCAGTTTTTATCAGCTGAACAAAGAGAGTGTACTTACGGAAGACGAATTGATCCGCTATGTGGAGGACATTGTCCGTTTGGTGCCCGATGCGTACGATATGAAGAGCCAACGCGTCGTACTGGCGCTCGGCGAGCAGCATGACCGCCTGTGGGATGCGATCTATAATGTATTCGGCGGCAAGGTTGCCCGAGAAAAGATTGACAGTTTCAAAGCCGGTGTGGGGACGGTGTTGTTCTTCTACGATCAGGAGACCATCGAACGCATGCAGTGGGATATTCCCGGCGGCGCGGACAACTTCCCGCTTTGGGCGTTGCAGTCGAACGGCATGCTCCAGATGACGATGTGGACGGCGCTGTGCGAACAGGGCTACGGCGCATCGCTCCAACACTACAATCCCGTCATCGACGCGCGCGTCCGTGAGCTCTTCGACGTACCGGAGAACTACGTCCTGCTGGCGCAGTTGGTGTTCGGCGGGATTGAGGCGCATCCGGAACCGAAAGCGGAAGAAGACATTTCCGCCCGCGTGAAAATCGCTCGCTGAGAGCAATCGACCCCCAATATAAGAAAACGACCTGCCATCGCGGCAGGTCGTTTTTGTGTGGGGCGAGCGGCAGAAAAAAACACCCGCATGAGCGGGTGTCGCGTTGCGCGTGGGGACAAGCGAGCACGGTGGCGGGGGCGCGTTCCCGTCGTGTGGGGGTCACCGATAGGCGCGCGGGGCGACGTCGTCGCGCGGAGGTGTGGGATGCCGTGTACGGATTGCGCGTCGTGCGAGGCGGGGCATGTGGCGCGCTCGGTGTCGTCATGCCGCCCGCTATGCCTTCGTCGCGTCGCTCGTCATGCCGCCGTTGCATCGCCGTCGAGCCGCTTGTTTCGTTGCCCGCGCGTCGCCGGATCTTCCCTCGTCCGGCGGTTCACGGCACGGGTTGTTGTTTTACCTCAATCATCATGTGCAAGAGCTGGGCGAGCCTGAGCGCCATCGGGTAGAGCGGGTCGGTCGCCGTCTGCGGCAAATACATCACCGCCGCCTCGATATGGCGTACCGTCGTCGTGTGCTGCCAGTACACGGGGATATCCGCACACGACAGCACCAGCCGTGACGGCGCATCGCCGGTCGACGGATAGCAGTCGCGGATATGGCGCAGATTGACATAGCCGAGCGTCGCATCCCGCACGATCTTCGGCGGTCGCACGCGAAACGGCACCAGCACCGTACCGCCCAGTGCGAGCGGCATATACAGCCGCCGCATCTGCGTGTACTGCCGGCGGATGAGATCCGGACTCGCCCCGTGATGCGCCGCGACATGATCGATGACCGTGCGGATCCGGCAATGCAGATCGCGCGTCGTCCCGTCTGCAAAATACGTCCGCACCACATCGCCCTCGCTCGTGTACGTGGGGATCCAGGCCGCCACCTTCGTCACATCCTCCTCGGCGGGGATCGGCGGCGTGAGACTGAGCAGCGGGATTGTAGGTTGTCCATTCATGATGATTCCTCCTTCACAAAATCGAACAAATGTTCGATTGACTTCATTGTATCGATTTCCTCTCGCGCGGTCAAGCCCGGTGTGGGCTGTTTTCGTCCGTATACTTCGCAGCCGCGGAATATCGCGCGTCGGTCCCCTGCGCACGACCCGCCGACCCGTGTCGGTCGGGCGGGCGGTTGTGATATAATACCTAGTACAATAGAGGAGGATATACATGCTGACAATCTGGCTAGCCGTCGCGGTCGTGGCGGCGGATCAATGGATCAAATACATCGTGCGGACACATATGGAACTCGGCGAGAGCATCCCCGTCGTACCGGACGTCCTGCACTGGACCTACATCGAAAATCACGGCGCGGCATTCGGCATCTTGGCACACCAACAATGGTTCTTCCTGTCGATCGTCGTCGTCCTTTTCGGGCTGTTCTTTTGGTATCGCGCACGCATCCCGCGTCGGCCGCTCTACTTTCCGATGGCGGTCGGGCTCTTGCTCGGTGGCGCGCTCGGCAACGCGTGGGATCGGTTTTATCGCGGCGGTGTCGTGGACTACATCGACTTTCGTGTGTGGCCGATATTTAACCTCGCCGACATGGCGATTTGCGCATCGGTCGCCGCGCTGATGTGGTACTTCCTGCGCCATGACCGCACCGAGGAGGACAAACGATGAACGCTGCGGGATGCGCCGCCACCCGCATCGCCGACCTCTTGGCGACGTATTGCCCCGACAGCGTGGAGTATAAGCAGTTGGGAGACGTTGTCACCATTACACGCGGGAAACGTGTCGTCCGCAATCAGCTGTTTGCTGTTGGGCAGTATCCCGTGTATCAAAATAGTTTGACACCGTTGGGATATTACACTGAGAGCAATGTGGCAGGCGGTACAGCGTTTGTTATTGTGGCGGGAGCGGCAGGAGATATTGGCTATAGTGAGGTCGATTTTTGGGCAGCAGATGATTGTTTCGCGATGATTGGTACCTCCGGCATAATGAACAGATATATTTATCATTGGTTACTTTTGAACCAGTATTATATTCGTTCTAAAGTGAGAAAAGCGAGTATTCCGCGACTATCAAGGAATGTGCTGGAAGATATGCAAATCCCCGTCCCCCCGCTCGACGCCCAACGTGAAATCGTGCGCATCCTCGACACTTTCACCGCGCTCACAACCGAACTGCAAACGCACTTGCAAGCGGAACGCACGCAACGCCTCCGCCAGTACGAATACTATCGGGACATGCTGCTCTCGGAAGAGTATCTGACGCAGCTATCCGCTACACTTGGCAAGGGTCAGTCATCCCGTCATATTGAGGTCAACAGCTATCCGTTGTGCGAATTGTTTCATATCAAAAACGGCTATACGCCGAGCAAACGGGTGAAATCGTATTGGCAAAACGGGACGGTGCCGTGGTTTCGGATGGAAGATATTCGTGAACATGGACACATCCTCGACGACGCGATTCAAAAAGTACATCCCGACGGAGTCAAGGGGGAACTGTTTCCTGCCAATTCCATCATGATGGCGACGACGGCGACCATCGGCGTGCATGCGTTGGTGCAGGTGGACTATTTGGCAAATCAACAGTTTACGAATTTTGCGCTCAAGCCGGAATATGCGGGCGCAGTCGATATGAAGTATGTCTATTATTATTTCTACTTGATTGACGACTGGGCGAAGCGCAATGTGAATGCGTCGAGTTTTGCCAGTGTCAAAATGGAAGAATTGAAGGCATATCGTATTCCTGTGCCGCCGCTTGCGGTACAGCGGCAGGTGGTCGGGATACTCGACAAGCTGGAGACGCTTTGCCGCGACGTGACGGCGGGATTGCCGCGCGAGATTGCGCTGCGCGAGCGGCAGTACGAGTATTATCGCGAGCGATTGCTCACATTCCCGCGGCAGCGGGCGCAGGAAGGAGGGGTGAGATGAGCAGGGAATGGACATGCGCCGTACCCGAATCGGCAGCGGGGGAGCGGCTGGACGTATTTGTGGCGGCGGCGTCGGGTGAGGCGCGCAGTGCCGTGGCGCGATGGTGCAAGGCGGGTGCCGTGACGGTGAATGCCGTCGTGCGCAAGGCGAATTATCGCCTGCGGGCGGGTGATGCGGTGGCGGCGCTCATCCCCGAGACGCAGGCCGATGTCCCGACGGCGGAGGATATCCCGCTCGATATTCTCTATGAAGATGAGGACATGCTCGTGATTAACAAGCCGCGCGGGATGGTGGTGCATCCCGCTTACGGGCATCGGACGGGGACGCTGGTGCATGCCCTGCTTGCTCACACGGGCGGCGTGTTGGCGGATACGGGCGACAGCTCGCGCCCGGGCATCGTGCATCGGCTCGACCGTGATACGTCGGGCGTGATGATGGCGGCCAAGACGGCGCGCGGCCGCGATGCGCTCACGGCGCAGATTCGTGCGCATACGGCGCGGCGGGAGTATTTGGCGCTCGTTCACGGCGATGTTGCGGCGGATGCGGCGACGATTCGCTTGCCGATCGGGCGTCATCCGAAAGACCGAATGAAACGCACCGTGGCGGCGGACGGCCGCGAGGCGGTGACGCATCTCGAGGTGGTTGCCCGCTATGCGGACTATACGCTCGTGCGGTGCCGGCTGGAGACGGGGCGTACGCATCAGATTCGCGTACATTTGGCGCATATCGGCTTGCCCGTCGTGGGGGATCCGCTGTACGGCCGGCGGCGAGAGAAACTCCCCATTCAGGGGCAGGCGCTCCACAGTGCGCGGCTGGTCGTCGCACGGCCGAGCGACGGAGAAACGATTACTTGCGAGGCACCGCTTCCGGCGGATATGGCGGAATGTCTGGAACGGCTCGCACCGTCGCGGCGGGAATAATCCGACGGGCGAGACGGCCGGGGAAGGAAGAAAGGGAGAACTCATGTGGCAAGATAAGACTGTATTAATGGACGCACAAGCCATGGGACGCGCCCTGCGTCGCATCGGGCATGAGTGCGTGGAACGCAACAAAGGCATGGACGGGGCGATATTCATCGGGATCGAGACCCGCGGCGTACCGCTGGCGGAGCGGCTGGCCGCCCAAGTCGCCGCGATCGAAGGCGCGCACGTCGAAGTCCATGCGCTGGATATCTCAGGCTATCGGGACGATCGGCCCGCGGATGCGGCGGTGCGGCTCCCCGATGTCGATGTCGATGACCGCGATGTCATTCTCGTCGATGACGTGCTGTACACGGGACGCACCGTGCGTTCCGCATTGAACGCCATCATGGCGATCGGCCGCCCGCGCAGCGTTCAGCTCGCCGTGCTTATCGACCGCGGCCACCGCGAACTCCCCATCCGTGCGGACTACGTGGGGAAAAATGTCCCCACCTCCGAGCGCGAAGACATCGCCGTCCTGCTGACCGAGACCGACGGCGAAGACCGCGTCCAACTCCGCGAGCGCGTCGAGGAGTGAGCATATACCGAAAAAAGAGCTTGCTCGGCAAGCTCTTTTTTCGTGCATCGTTTTCGGCAGTATCATGGGTTAAATAAAGACCAAGCGCGCGGAAGGAGATTTCTTTTTTTCGGCGGAGCGGGTATGATGAGAGCAGATAGGGACAGGTAGTCATTCAGAGGAGGTCGGATATGGGAAAATATGTCGAGTGGCGCGGAAAAACATATCAGATGCCGAGCACGTGCGAGTGGGACATACTGTCGGGGTTTCACGCTAATGAGTGGATCAACTACGGGGTGGCGACGCGAATACCGGATGATAAGAAGACCTCGCTGCCGGGGTGGGATGGCTGGGGGGATGATGATACCGCCGCGATGAGCGTCAATATGGATACGGCGAATCTGGCGCTACTCGATGTGATCTTCGGTGAGGTGCTGCCGGGGTATATGGGGGAATGGTTTGATATCTATGATGCCAATGTGTATCCGATTGAGGTATTGGATGCGCTGATCGCCCGGCTGCGGGAGATGGTCGAGGCGTTCGATACGGCGGACTGGGACAAAATTCCGACCTATTTGTATCAGTATGAAGAAGAGGGAAAAATCCGACGCGAGCCGGTGATGGGATTGGAACATGACGGTTGGTTCGGCGGTGATGCATCGCCGGAGGAGATACCGTCGGTCATCGGTTTGTCGAGCGATGAGGATTTTATGCGCGAGTGGGAGACGGCTTCCGAAGAAGAACAGCGGGCATTTATCGCAGCGACAAGCGGCATCGCTCGCAAATTGTACGGGACGTTCTTGGAAAAGCTCGCGGCGATTCGCAAGGCGCATCCCGAGGCATGGTATTTCGTCATTTACGGCGTATAAGGAGGGCATATGCGGACACTGACATGGCACGGACAAGAATATGTATTGCCGGAGCGGGTGACACCGCTGTATATCGACGAGGAAGACAATGAGGAGTACTGCGGGTATTCGTCGTGGCTGACGTGCGGCGCGGCGTTTCAGCGAGGCGAGGATTTCGCTACGCTGCAGCAGTGGAAGAAAGACGGCGCGACGGACGAAGAGATCTACCGCCGGATCCCGATCGAACTGCCGTGTGAAGATATCTATGACAAGCAGTGCGGCTTTTTGGTCGCGCATGCGATCTGTCTGCATTTCTTCGCCGCACGGTTCTTGGTCGATCCGTACTTGGCGGCGGCGGGGGCGACGGCCAATCAGGGGAGGTATAGCTGGCAGTCTTACCGGCAGCGACTGACACCGGCGGAGACCGCGGTGCTGATCGACGCGCTTGCGGCGGCGGCCGTGCGGTGGCGAGAGCGTCCGCGCGGGGCACTGCGCCGCGATGTGTGGCATCCGGCGGTGATTGTGCGGATGTACGACAGGGGCGTCTATCCCGAAGGCACCCCGCCGGAGCGGCAGTTCGATACGCTGGTCGGCAAGTTCAACGAGATGTCCCCCCAAGATCAAGAAGAACTGGAAGTCGTCGTCAGCACCTACGTGGCAGACTTCTACGCCCGGCTGGTGCGGCGCTTGACCAAATGGAAAACCTACTGCGGCGACGGTTTTTCCGTGCAGTGTGAACGGGAAGACTGACCCGCGGCTTGTGGCTTGTGACAACGTACAATAGACATGGACGATATAATCAGTGATACCAAGGAGGCAACATATGGAAAAACAGGTACAGTGGCGTGGGCGAAAGTATTGGTTGCCGGTGGATGCGGATTGGGATATTGTCAAGGGGATTAAGGGATATACGTATTATCATTACGGAGTGGAGGAGAATGTATTTTGTGACGATGACAAAGTGACGGTGCAAGGCCCCGTGATCTTCAGTATGGATATGGATTTCAACGCCGATGCACTGAATGCCTTGGTGTTCGCCGCGGCACCGGACGATATGGCGGGCGAGTTTGATTGGTGTGAGGACAATTGTTATCCGATTGCCGTGCTGGATGCGGTCTTAGTCAAGCTGGAGGAAATCATCACCGCATTCCAAACGGCGGATTGGGAGCATATCCCCGATTATCTCTGGCGGGTACGCTACCCCAAGCAGAGACATCGTGATATCAAGTATATCCCGGATTATCTTTGGGATAAAAAAGCATTCGTAAGTGACGAGGAGGACGAAGATACCAAGCAACGACTCTCGTTGCGGCCGATCGTCGCATACCAGTATGTTCGATCGGAGAAATATTCCGAGTCTGTAAATCCGGAGGAGACGTTGTATGCGTTAATAGTCAGCGACGCATTTCAGCGGGAATGGGAGACGGCGCCCGAAGAAGAACAAAAAGCGTTTATGGAGTCGACGCTATGTATCGGGAAAGTCTGTACCGTCAGTTGTACGAGCTTTTGACTGCGATGCGCAAGGCACAGCCGCAGGCGGATGCGTTTGTGATCTACGGCATCTGACGAGGGGAAATACAGTGAATCGAGCGCACGGATCGGGGCGGCGAGTCGGCGGGCGCAGCGGGGCGGTTCATGGTAATCGGCGGTGCTGCCGGTGTGCCGTTATGCGATGGGCAAAGATGTGACAGAAAAGCAAAACGTTCTCTGCAGGAGAGAACGTTTTTTTATGCGCATTATTTCACAATGACGGGGTGGCGGGTGTAGTCTTGGCCACCGGTGCGGGCGGTTTCGTCTATGGCGGTGAGGGCGGCGAGGTCGGTGGCGGTGAGGTCATAGGCAAAGCGGCGCAGGGTGTCGGGGGCGAGCAGAGCGGGGGCGTCGGCGGTTTTGGCGATGACGGGGACGGCGGCGCGGCGCAGGATGCCGGCACCCGCCGAGGTCATGGCGAGCGGCCGGATCCATGCGGCACCGGCGGCATCGTGGCGGGCGAGGTCGTCCGCGGCAAATCCGAGCAACAGTTGGGCGGTGAGACGGCGCAGGCGTGAGAGCGGGATTCGCTTGGTGCGGACGGCATCCCAAAAAGCGGGAAGGGTATTGGCATGGCGGGCGGCGTACCAGCGGTGTTCCAGTCCTTCGGAGAAGTCGGCACGGGTCGCGGCGAGTGCGGGCGTGAAGCGGCGCAGGTCGGCGAGGGCGAGCAGTTCGTAGCGGCGTAGGTCGGTGCGATGCGGCGAGTCGGCAAGGGTACGAGCCACATCGGCCGGCAAAAGGTCGCGAAGGAGTTGGCCTTGCGCCAGTGCCGTCCGCACGGCGGTGGCGGAGATGGGGAGGTCTTCGTCCGGCAGCGGGAGACTGAGGCGGGCGGCGGCGGTGTGGGTCGTGGTGCGCGGTAGGGGAAGTACGCTGACGTCGGCGGAGGCGGCGGCCAGTGTGCGCAGGTAGTAGCCGGCGAGCAGATTATTCGGTCGGCGCGAGAGGGCGGCGGCGCGGGGGTTCAGTTCCGCCAGCGCACGGGTACGGGCTTCGCCGTAGGTACAGCCGGCGGCGAGGTGCGCACGGATTCGCTCATCCGAAGGGGCAAGGCGCAGGAGGTCGATGTCGGCGGGGTCTTCCATGCCGCAGGCGAGAATTTCGATGCCGAGGGCAAGAAGGAGGCGGACGCCGCCGGCGGCAAAGTGTTCGGCGCTGCGCAGAACGGAGAGGACGGGCAGTTCAATGACGAGGTCGGCACCCGCACGGACAGCCCATGCGGCGCGGGTCCATTTGTCGATGACGGCGGGGAGCCCTCGTTGGACAAAACTGCCGCTGACGGCGACGACGATGCGTGCGTCCGGATACGCTTGCCGCAGGGCGGCGAGTTGGGCGGCATGGCCGAGGTGAAAGGGATTGTATTCTGCGATGATACCGATGAGCATAAGAGTCCTCCGTAAGTGACAGTGCGGTCAGCGGGCGGGTGATTCGTCCGTAGGGGCGTCCTTGAGCAGGCGGGCGTTGCGCAAGAGGACGCCCTTGCCCCGCCACGCCCAGGCGCGGTCGCCATAGGCCGCATGAAAGGTGCGGTTGCTGTGGGCATCGAGCGTTTCGGCGTTGATGCGGCGGATGTGCGCCTCGGCAAATTCGCCGAGCGGCGAGAGGGCGGCTTCGGCGTTGTGCGGGCAGACGTCCTGACAGGTATCGCAACCGAAAATGAGCGGGTTTTTGCGCAAGATGGCGATCTCGGTTTCACTGAGGTCGCCTTTTTTCTGCGTGAGGTACGATTTGCAGCGGGTATAGTCAAAGTCGGTTGCAGTGAGGGCGCGGCCGGGGCAGGCGGCGAGACAGCGTCGGCAGCCGTAGCAGACGCGGGTGTCGGGCACGGCGCCGGGGAAGGGGACGGTGGTGATCAGTCCGCCGATGGCGACGTAGGTGCCGTAGCGGGGGTTGATCAGGCAGCGGTGGTAACCGAAAAAGCCCAGTCCCGCCGCATAGGCGAGGTAGCGGTCGGGGAGCGGCGAGGTATCGACAAAGGGGAGAAAGGCATCTTCCGTGAAATGGGTCGCCAATCGCGCGGCGAGCCGATCAAGGTACATCCGGCAGATGAGGTGGTAGTCGCGTCCCCACGTATAGCGCGAGAGGTTGGCGGCGGGGTCGCTGCCGTGTTCGGTGCGGTAGGGGAACAGCGCGACGATGACACTGCGCGCGCCGTCGAGCAGCATCTCGGGGCGGGTACGGGCATTGATGTCCTGCGGGGTAAAGGGGCAGGGCGAGCGGTCACGGGCGAGGACATCCGCCACATGGGCCGCCAGCGGCAGGGCGACGGTGCCGATTTGGTCGATGCCCAGTCGCAGGGCACAGCGGCGCAGTACGGCTAGGGCTTCGTCCGCATCAAATGCCGGCATGGCGTTCACACTCCTTTCCGCCCGTCGGGCGACATCAAAAAAGGCGCTGCCCTCGGGCAACGCCGTGTATTACTTACGGGTACCGAGACGTTCGCGAATGAGGGCGATGACGTCTTCGGTCGGCGAATCGTCACTGTCGTAGACGAGGCCTTTGCGGCTTTTGACGATCAAGCGGTCGAGCGGCTCGTCTTTGAGGACGGTGACCGTTTCGAGAAAGCGGTCGCAAGCCGCATGATAGTTTTCATACGGCAGGATGCGCGCCAGGACTGCGGCTTTGAGCAGCTGCTGTTGGTAGAGATACTGCAGATGCAGCCACGCATCATCGCGCGAGCAGGCACGGACGTGCAGTTCGACGCGATAGCCGGCGGCTTTGAGCCGACGCAGGCGGGCGAGACTGTCCGCCGTATTGTCCAGATTCGATTCCCACAGCAGATCGGCGCGCATGTCGATGGTGCGGGTGAACGCCGCTTCCGCCAAGTACTCGGCGATATAGCGGGTGATATAGATGGCGTAGATACCGTAACGATCCTGCAGGGCTTCGTATTGCGGGTGAAAGCCGAGCAGATGATGCGCATCGCACGCCACGGGATCGGTATCCGTCTCGGCGAGAATGCTGGCGGCGATCAGGCTTTTGCCCGAGCCGGGTTGCCCGCCGATGATGTAGGCGGTGGGATGCGCTTTGCCGGTTTCGGCGTGCGCCCCGATGAGCGGCCAGACTTGCGTATCGAAGACGCGGTCGGCTTCCGCAGAGTCAAAGGTCTCTTGCGGCACGGGTGTCGGCGGATCGCCCGCCGGTTTGTCCGTCCGCTCGAAATCGATCTGGGGGACGTATTTGTCTTTGATCGCCAGTGCGGTCGTCAGCATGGTGAGCTGTTCTTCGACGTCGGGGGGATAGCCCATGCGGTTTTCCACGTCGTCAATCGCTTGGATGGTGCGTTCGCGCAGTTCTCCCAAGCGCAGCAAATCCAGCTGTCGTTCCCGTGACGGGGCGACCCCCGCCGCGACGATATTGCGTAATGTAGTAAATATTTCGGCATTGACTTCCAGTTGCGCCCGTATGGGAACGCTCTCGGCGGCTTTTGCCATGGCTTGTTCGGTTCTCTCGCCATACGCCATTGCGTCATCACTCTCCTCGGTATCAAGTGTAGCAAATTTGCCGATAAATGTCATGTTTTTGACCAAATAAATCGCCAGGGAAATGTCTTGCCCCACGGGGCGTAATCGATGCCTTGGCGCACTTCGGTGCGAATCGCGTCGGCAGGTAGCGGCGCGCCGTGCCGCAGGACGAGATCGCCGCGGAGCAGCGAGCGGCCGTCGTCACGGCGGGGGGGGGGGGGGG
>CABTYA010000033.1 GCA_902488965.1 uncultured Veillonellaceae bacterium | reverse complement strand
TGCAGTTCGACCGCGGTTATATTTCGCCGTACATGGTTACTGATGCGGATAAGATGGAAGCGGTCATGAGCGATCCGTACATCTTGATTACCGACCGTAAAATCGGGGCGATTACCGATCTCCTGCCGGCACTGGAAAAAGTCGTTCAGGCGGGCAAAGAACTCCTGATTATTGCGGAAGATGTCGAAGGTGAAGCGCTGGCGACTTTGGTCGTCAACAAATTGCGCGGTACGTTCCGTGCGGTCGCGGTCAAAGCACCGGGCTTCGGCGATCGTCGCAAAGCGATGCTCGAAGACATTGCGATTTTGACAGGCGGTACGGTAATTACGGAAGATTTGGGCCGTAAGCTCGACAGCGTCACACTGGAAGACCTGGGTTCGGCACGTCAAGTTCGTGTAGCCAAGGATGAAACGACGATTGTCGACGGTGCGGGCAACGCGGAAGAAATCAAAGCACGCGTAGCGCAGATCCGTTCGCAGTATGAAGAAGCGACGTCTGAATTCGACAAGGACAAATTGCAGGAACGCTTGGCGAAACTGGCCGGCGGCGTAGCGGTCATCGAAGTCGGTGCCGCAACGGAAGTCGAATTGAAGGATAAAAAATTGCGCTTGGAAGACGCACTGAACGCGACACGTGCAGCCGTTGAAGAAGGCATTGTCGCCGGCGGCGGTACGACATATCTGGATATCATGGAAAAAGTAGACGCATTGGATGTGGAAGGCGATGTCCGCACCGGTGTCCAGATGGTTAAGAGAGCGATTGAAGAACCGGTCCGTCAAATTGCCAACAACGCGGGATTGGAAGGCTCGATTGTTGTTGACAAAGTGAAAGCGGCCGGCAAAGGTATCGGTTTCAACGCATTGACGGAAGAATATGTTGACATGGTCAAGAGCGGTATTGTCGATCCGGCCAAAGTTACACGTTCCGCATTGCAGAACGCGGCCAGCATCGCGGCCTTGGTATTGACCACGGAAGCGATTGTCGGCGATGAACCGGAAGAACCGGGTGCGATGCCGCCGGCGCCGATGGGCGGCATGGGCGGTATGGGCGGCATGATGTAAGCTGCCGTACACGACGGTACAGATATACAAAAGGGATTGGAGCGGTATCGTTCCGATCCCTTTTTCTCATCACAAGGAGGAACGATGATTACAGGAATGTTGAGCCAGTGGCAGCGGTATGCGTCCGTATTGCCGCCGTATTTGACCGAGCGGCTTCATTGGGCGTCGTTGCAGGACTGGGATTCGCGGGAGGACGGGAAAATAGTCCTTTCCGAGCGCGATTATGTGAATGTGGAACAGGGGACGACGGAACCGGTTGCGCAACGGCAATGGGAAGCGCATCGCGAGTACCTCGATGTTCACTTGTTGTTGGCGGGCAGTGAGCAAATCGATTGGGCGGTACTTGCGGGAGAAGCCCCGTCGGAATCGTATCCGGAACGGGATCTGTATTTTTATCCGTCGGGTATTGCGGCGCAAGGGCGCATCGAGATGAGAAGAGGGATGTTCGTAGTTATGTATCCGTGGGATTTGCATCGCCCCTTGGTAGCACTGCACGAGCCGATGCGGGTGCGCAAGGCGATTATGAAGTTGGCGGTACCGAACGATTGACGCTTTCCCGCAAAATTGTTACAATTGGTACTGTAAATTGATTTTGAGTTTTCTGATGGGGAGTGCCAATGCGCAGGAAGATATTGCAAGCGGCCGAGAAGGCGATCGGTAAAGAAGGCAACGATTTTACCATGGACCGGCTGGCCACCGAAGTGGGAATCAGTAAACGGACGCTGTATGAACAATTTCGAGACAAAGAAGAAATTGTCGAACTGATTTTGCTGTCCCAGTTGGGCGACGTGATTCAACAGGCACGGGACGTGACACGGGACGGGACGCTGTCGGTGCGTGACTGTATTTACAAATGTGTGACATTGCAATCACGCTCGTAGCCGTTGATTACCTTACCGGTTAAGGGAGAACTGCTGCAGAAATACCCGCATGTGGCCTGTCGGATTAAAGAGGCGGCACAGGAGTATTGGCAGATATTGCATGCCTATTTGCAGGCGCGGCAGGCGGAGCAAAAAATCAAATCCGTGTCCGTGGATGCGGTGATTACGCTCATGCAAGTGATTTCGTATAATTATATGTACCGTCGACTGGTCCGACGAGAGCCGTTGACGGAAGAAGATTTATTGGCATTATTGGATGTTATGTTTGTCGGGGTGCTTCCCGATGAGCAGGAGGAGGAATTGAGATGAAACGAAAGTCGATAGTAGGAATCATCGGCGCGCTGGTCGTCAGCGTATTACTGATGTCATGCGGCCGGCAACCGGCGGGCGGTCCTCCTCCGGATACCTTGGTCAACGCGTATGTCGCGACCACTTCCGATACGCCGATTACGGCGGAATATTCGGGGACGATTATGCCGTTGCAGTCGGTGAGCGTCAAGGCACGTATCAACGGCTATATTGTCGAGAAATACGTGACCGGCGGTACGTACGTACATGAAGGAGATCCGCTTTTCCGCATCGATTCGCGGCAGTATGAAGCGGGCTTGGCGGCGGCACGTGCGAATACCGCACAGGCGAAGGCCAACTATGAAAATGCGATGCGGGATTTGGAACGCTATCGAACGCTGTTGGCACAGGGAGCGATTTCCGAGCAACAATTTTCCCGGCAACAGGCGATGACGGAGCAATATCGCGCCGTTGTGGACGCCGGTGAAGCGCAGGCCGAGATGGCGGCGGACAATGTTGCCGATACGATTGTGCGCGCGCCGTTCAGCGGCGTGTTGGGAGTCGACGATTTGGCGGAAGGAACGATGGTGACAGCCGGAGTTACGCCGTTGGTAACGTTGACCTCGTCGGCGCCGGTATATGTTCAATTCCGGTTGAGCGAGACGGAATACTTGCAGATGACTCGCGATGCGAACGGCGGTGCATGGGGTGAGAACCTGAAGTTGCGCTTGGCCGACGGGTCGATTTACGGAGAAACGGGGAATGTGGCGGTCGTCGAGCAAAACGCGAGCGGCGGCGGTCAATTTGTCGTGCGGGCGGTGTTCCCCAATGCGGACGGACAACTGCGTCCGGGAATGTATGCCAATATCGTCTCCGACAGCCGGATATCGAAAGACAGTATTTTGATTCCGAGAAAAGCGTTGCAGCCGATGCTGGATAAAGAAATGGTGACAGTGGTTGACGCGGAGCATAAAGTCAGTCAGAAAGTCATTCATACCGGTGCCGTTGTCGGTGACTATATTGTCGTGACGGACGGGTTGCAGGCCGGCGAAACGGTCGTGGTCGAAGGGCAGGCCAAGATTCGTAACGGGCAGACGGTCCAAGTACATATGCTGACGAAAGAAGATATTGCCAAGGCACGCACGGCGGCGCCGGCAGGGCAGTAAGGAGGACGAATGGCACAGTTTTTTATCAAACGACCGATTTTTGCCATCGTTATCGCACTGCTGATTTCCATTGCGGGCGCGTTGTCGATGTGGCAGTTGCCGATCGACAGATATCCGCAGATTGCTCCGCCGAGCGTACGCGTAATCGCGATGTATCCGGGGGCCAACTCGGAAGTGCTCGGAGAGACGGTGGCGCAGTCGATTGAAAAGCAGATTATCGGTATCGACGGTTTTGAGAGTATGACGTCGTCAAGTGCGTCCAACGGGCTTTACATGTTGAGCATTTTGTTCGATACGGATACGGATTCCGATTTGGCATCCGTGCAAACGCAAAACCGTGTTGCCCAAGCCAATGCACAGTTGCCGGACGCGGTTCGGCAGCTGGGCGTATCGGTGCTCAAATCGAGCGGGGACTTTGCACTGGCGGTGACACTTTACAGTCCGAACGGAACGTATGACCCGACATTTTTGAAGAACTATTTCAGCATCAACTACATGGATGATCTGAAATCAATCGACGGCGTCGGTAACGTGCAGGAGTTCGGCTCCGATTATGCGATGCATATTTGGCTTAATCCGACACGGATGGCGCAGTACGGTTTGACGGCCAACGAAATCATCGGCGCGGTGCGTTCCCAAAACCAACAGGCCGCGGCCGGCTCAATCGGCTTGAATCCGGCACCGGATTCGCAGCAGTTCCAGTACGCGGTTACGGTGCAGGGACGGTTGATCCAACCGGAAGAATTTGCTGCGATTGTGGTGAAAACCAATCCCGACGGAAGTTTGATTCGCCTCGGTGATGCCGCTCGTGTGGAATTGGGGGCGCTCAATCAGGACTTTATCGCCCGCTCCAACGGTCAACCGGCTGTCGGGATGGCCTTTTCGCTGACCAGTGACGCCAATGCGTTGGAAACGGTAGGGGAAATCAAGGAAAAATTGGCGCAAGCAGCCCAATCGTTTCCGGAAGACATGGAATATCGGATTGCGTTAGACAATACGGAATTTATTTCCGCTTCGCTGACATCGGTATTGGAAACTTTTGTGGAAGCGTTGCTTTTGGTGGCGTTGATCGTATTTTTATTCCTGCAAAGTTGGAAAGCGACACTCATTCCGATGCTCGCGGTACCGGTATCGCTCTTGGGGACGTTTGTCGCATTTGAAGTACTCGGGTTTACCATCAATACCTTGACGCTGTTTGCGATGGTTTTGGCCATCGGTTTGGTGGTCGATGATGCGATTGTCGTCATCGAAGCGGTGGAATTTGAAATGCGCTATCACAAGCGATCGCCGCGGGAAGCGACGCAAATGGCGATGAAGAAAGTCTCCGGTCCGGTCATCGGTGTTGCGGTGGTACTGTGTTCGGTATTTGTACCGGTGGCGTTTGCCGGCGGTATTATGGGCGTACTGTACAAACAATTTGCACTCACAATCGCCGTCTCGGTCGCCATCTCGGCGTTTATTGCATTGACGTTGACGCCGGCGTTGTGTGCGACGATTCTCTCCGATCCGAAAGAAAAGACGGGAGAAAAAAATGCGCTGGAGCGATTCTTTGATCGGTTCAATGCGGCGTTTGACCGTTTGTTGGTGCGGTATGAACATGCGCTGGAACGAATGATTCGGGTCAGCGGCGTAATGCTGGCGTCGCTTGTGGCGATTGCGGGGTTGGCGGTGTTTTTCTTCTGGCGGATGCCGACGGCATTTGTACCGCTGGAAGATAACGGATATTTTATCGCATCGGTCAATCTCCCTGAAGGGGCTACCGGGAAACGTACCGATGCCGTGATTCAGCGCTTTGTGCAATTTATCGGTGAGCAACCGGGCGTCGAAGCGACGATGGGGGTCACGGGATTCGATATTTTGTCGGGCGGTCCGAAACAAAACAGCGGTTTGGCGTTTATCAAACTGCAGCATTGGGATCAACGCACTTCGCCGGAGTTAAGTGTCAACGCGGTGATGCGTAAAGCATTTGCATTCGGCATGCAAACGCCGGAAGCACGGATTTTGGCGCTCAACCCGCCGCCGATTCCGGGGCTCGGCGCGACGGGCGGATTTTCGATGTATCTGGAAAATAAAATCGGCGACAGCAATGAATCGATGTTTGCCGTCGGTCAGCAATTTTTGGCGGCGGTCAATGCCCGCCCGGAAATTGCGCAAGCATATACGACGTTTCGCGTGGACACGCCGGCGTATCAATTCGATATCGATCGGGATAAAGTACACCAAGCGGGCGTTAACATCTCGGATGTATTTACCAGCTTGCAGATGTTTTACGGCGGTTTGCAGATCAATGATTTTGAAACTTTCGGCCGTAACTTCAAGGTCGTCGCGCAAGCGGATCAGGAGTTTCGGATGTCGCCCGATGCCAATCGGGATTTGCAGGTGCGCAACTGGAAAGGCGAGATGATTCCGTTGAGCAGCTTTATCGTACCGAAACGGACCGGATCGGTAGCTGTAATGACGCGTTTCAATAACTACCCCGCAATGAAGATCGGCGGGGCGCCTGCGCCGGGGTACAGCTCGGGTCAGGCCTTGGCGGCGTTGGAAGAAGTCGCGGCGGAAGTATTGCCGCAGGGCTATTCGTATGAATTTGCCGAGCAGTCCGCACAGGAAAAGAAAGCCGGCAATCAGATGATGTACGTCATGGCACTGGGGATACTCTTTGTATTCTTGGCGTTGGCAGCGTTGTACGAAAGCTGGAAAGTGCCGTTTGCGGTTCTCTTGAGTGTACCGACAGGGATTTTCGGCGCGGCTTTCTTCGGCTGGTTGCTTAATGTCAACAATGACATCTACTTCAAAATCGGCTTGCTGACCATTGTCGGCCTGGCCGCAAAGAATGCGATTTTGATTGTCGAGTACGGAAAAATCCGTGTCGATAAAGGCATGAAACTGACCCGAGCGGCGGTAGAGGCGGCGATCATTCGTTTGCGTCCGATTCTGATGACGTCGTTGGCGTTCATCATCGGCTGTTTGCCGCTGGCACTTTCGACAGGTGCCGGCAGTGTATCCCGTTCGGAGATGGGGATTACTGTCGTGTTCGGTATGCTTACGGCGACGCTGTTGGGAATATTCCTGATTCCGATTCTGTTTTATGTCGTTGAACGGACGGGCGGCAAAAAAGAATAGACCGTTAAGCAGTCAAAACGCAGCCGACTAAATTTCTCGGCTGCGTTTTACATATTTGCCCGATTACATGGTACAATATGAGCATGAGGTGATAGATAATGAGTGAAATTTTAGTTGCCGGACATAAAAGTCCGGATACCGACAGCATCGGTTCGGCGATTGCCTGTGCCTATCTGTATACGCAGACGGGACATGAAGCCAAGGCCGTGCGTGCCGGAGGAATCAACAAAGAAACACGCTTTGCGTTACAATCCTTCGGCTTGACGGAACCGCCGCTGTGCGAAGGATTCACAGCGGGCCAACCGGTCGTGTTGGTTGACCATAATGAGCGTAAGCAGTCGATTGACGGTGTACAGGATGCGGATGTCATCGCGCTGATCGATCATCATCGTCTGGGCGATTTTGAAACGGAAAAGCCGATTCATATTACGGTTGAGCCGGTCGGCTGCACCGCGACGATTTTGTTCCAAATGTTTGAACGGGCGCACGTACAAATTCCCCAAGAGATTGCGGGGATGATGCTCTCGGCGATTATTTCGGACACACTGTTATTCCGTTCGCCGACCTGCACGGAGTTGGATCGATTGGCGGTCAAGGCATTGGCGCGATTGGCGGACGTCGATTACGAAGAATACGGCATGAATATGTTGAAAGCGGGCGCGGATATTTCCGACATCCCGGTAGCGCAATGGGTGCAAACCGACAAGAAGGAATTCTCCGCCGATGATCGGACGTTTTCGGTGGCACAGCTTTCCGTGATGGATACGGTGGATGTATTGGCACGCCGGGAAGAATTGCGGACGCTCATGGAGGCCGATCGGAATGCCCACGGCTATGTCGCATCGTTTTTGATGGTAACCGATATTTTGAAAGAAGAAACCGATTTACTGTTTGTCGGGGATGTTGATGCATGGGTGGCGCGCGCCTTCGGTGCGACCGCGCAAGACGGCAGTATCCATTTGCCGGGCGTGATGTCGCGCAAGAAGCAAATCGTTCCTCCGCTGCTCGGTGCGGTCTAAAGAGTTGCTTCGGCAACTCTTTTTTTATTCGGGGTTGATATGAACTATTTAGATACATTAAACGAAAAACAACGGGAAGCCGTGCTCACAACGTCAGGGCCGCTGTTGATTTTGGCGGGGGCGGGCTCCGGCAAAACGAAAGCGCTGACCTGCCGAATCGCACGGCTGCTCGACGAAGGGGTATCGCCGTACTCGATTTTGGCGATTACATTTACCAACAAAGCGGCCAAAGAGATGAAAGCACGCGTGACCGATTTGGTCGGGCCGCAGGCCGGCCGGATGTGGATCAGTACATTCCACTCGTTCGGAGCGCGTTTTTTGCGACGGGAAGTCGGTCGCTTGCCTGCCTATACGAATCAATTTACCATTTACGATGCACAGGATACCAAGCAAGTCATCAAAGCGATTTTGCGCGAGATGAATCTGGATGACAAACAGTTTCAACCCGCGGCGATTCAAAACCGCATTTCCAATGCGAAAAACGCACTGCAGTCCGCCAAGGAAATGCGTGCGCAGGCGGAGGACTTTTATGCGGGGAAAGTGGCCGAAATTTATGCGCAGTATGAACGGGTGCTGCAATCCAATAATGCGTTGGATTTTGACGATTTGTTGCTGCTACCGGCACAGTTGCTGCAGCAGGACAACGAGGTACGAGAAAAATATCGCGACCGTTTTCGCTATATTTTGATTGATGAATATCAGGATACGAATCATGCGCAGTATATTTTGGCACGGATGTTGGTCGGTGAAGAACAAAATATTTGTGTCGTCGGCGACGTGGATCAGAGTATTTATTCGTGGCGCGGTGCGGATATTCAAAACATCATTGATTTCCAGCGGGACTATCCGGGGGCAAAATTGATCAAGTTGGAACAAAATTACCGTTCCACGGATACGATTTTGACAGCGGCCAACGAGGTCATCCGTCACAATACCAATCGCCCTCCGAAAAAGTTGTGGACCGACCGCAGCGGCGGAGAGAAGATTTGCTACTTTGAGGCGGTCAGCGAGCGAGATGAAGCGCAATTTGTCGCAACCGAGGTCGAACGGTTGGGAGAAACGGGGCTGTCACGCGGAGACATCGCGGTGCTGTATCGGACGAATGCGCAATCGCGCGCGATTGAAGAGGCGTTCGTGCGGAGCGGGGTACCGTATACGATTGTCGGGGGAACACGATTTTACGACCGGCAGGAAATCAAGGATCTCCTGGCGTATTTGAAATCGCTGCAAAATCCGCGCGACGATATCAGTGTCAAACGGATCATCAACGTACCCAAACGAGGTATCGGCGCGACGACTGTCGAGCGGCTGGAGGCGCATGCCGCCGAGCGGGGCATCTCTTTTTTCGAGGCCGTGATGGAGGCATCCGCCATCGAAGGTCTGGGCGCACAGGCGGAATATAAAGTGACGGCGTTCGGAGCGTTTTTGCTGGAAATGATGAATCTGGCAGCGACGGGGCCGGTGGCGGATCTTTTGGAAGAGATTTTGACGAAGACGGACTATATCACGTCGTTGTTGAATGCGAAAGACGCGAAAGGCGAAAGCCGTGTGGAAAACGTCGGCGAGTTGATTTCGGTCGCCAAGGAATTCGATGCGGAAAACGGCGGGACACTGACGGAGTTTTTGGAAGAAGTGGCATTGGTGAATGATGTCGATCAATATGAAAACCAAGCGGGACGGGTTACGTTGATGACGCTGCACAGTGCCAAGGGCTTGGAATTTCCGGCGGTGTTTTTGATCGGTATGGATGAGGGGCTGTTTCCGCATGCCCGTACATTTTTGGATGAAGCGGAACTCGAGGAAGAACGACGTTTGTGTTATGTCGGAATTACGCGGGCGGAGCGTCGTTTATACTTGACGCATGCCGGCATGCGGACGACATTCGGGACGACGACGCCGTACTTGCCGAGCCGTTTTTTGGCGGAGATTCCTTCGGAGTTGATTGAAACCAGAACACCGAAACGATCGTCCGACTGGCAAGGCGCGGCGCATCGCGATCGGGAGAGCCGCCGCACTGTCGCGGGCCTTGCGGTGGTGCATCAAGGGCCGAAACCCCGTCCTTCGGCACGCTACGATTGGCAGGTCGGAGATCGGGTCAAACACGCCAAATGGGGCGTGGGTAAAGTATTGGAAGTCCGCGGAGAAGGAGAACGCATGCAGTTGCAGTTGGAATTTCCCACGCAAGGGGTGCGTTTGGTCATGGTCAAATTTGCTCCGCTGACAAAGGAGTAGTTATGGCGACACAGGAAACAGTGCAAACGGTTCGCCGTTTGCAACAGGAGTTGCTGCATCACAGCTATTTGTATTATGTACTGGATGCGCCCGAAATAACGGACTACGAATATGACCGCTTGTATCGGGAATTGGTGGAGTGGGAGACAAAGTATCCGGAACTTGTGACGCCCGAGTCGCCGACACAGCATGTCGGAGGATATGCCGCACAGGCATTTGCGAAGGTGACGCATGAGACGCCTATGCTGAGTTTGAGCAATGCATTCAGCATGGAGGAAGTGCGGACCTTTATGACGCGGGCGCAAGACGATGCGGGGCAACGGATACCGGCATTTGTGACAGAGCTGAAAATCGACGGACTCGCGGTCAATTTGGTCTATGAAGACGGCTACCTGGTGCGTTGTGTTACTCGTGGCGACGGCCGGGTGGGGGAAGATATCACCGCCAATGTCAAGACGATTCGGGGGATTCCGTGGCGCTTGACGGGGGTACCGGCGCATTGGGAAGTGCGCGGCGAGGTGTATATGCCGCATACCGCATTTGCGGAGCTGAACCGCCAGCGGGATGAGGCGGGAGAGCCGCCCTTTGCCAATTGCCGCAATGCCGCGGCGGGGTCGCTCCGGCAAACGGATCCGAAAGTGACCGCCCGCCGCCGTCTGGGCTTTTTTGCGTATGCGCTGGGAACGCCGACGGCGGCCGGGATTCGTTCGCAGGAAGAACTGTTGCAGCGGCTGAAAGCGGACGGATTTCCGGTCAACCCGCACTATCGGTTGTGCCGCACGGCGGAGGAAATCGAGGAGCAAGTGCAGCACTGGGACACCGCTCGTCATGAGTTGCCGTACGATACGGACGGGATGGTCATTAAAATCAATGATTTTTCACTGCAGGAAATCCTCGGCCATACGAGCAAAGATCCTCGCTGGGCGATTGCCTATAAGTATCCGCCGGAGCAGGCGATAACAAAAGTGGAACGCATCGTTGTCACGGTCGGGCGTACCGGTGTATTGACGCCGTCGGCCGATTTGGAGCCGGTGTGGTTGGCGGGGACATTGGTGCGGCGTGCGACCTTGCATAACGCGGACTATATCGCGGCCAAAGACGTGCGTGTCGGCGATACGGTGGTCATTCATAAAGCAGGAGAAATTATTCCCGAAATCGTCAGCGCATGTACGGAGAAGCGTAGCGGGGAAGAAGAGATATTCGTTATGCCGTCGACATGCCCCGTTTGCGACAGCCCGGCGGTTCGTAGCGGAGAGGCGGCGGTACGCTGCTCCAATCCGCATTGCCCGGGAGTCATGCGGGAGCGGTTGATTCATTTCGCGTCGCGCGATGCGATGAATATTGACGGGTTGGGGCCTTCCGTAGTCGATCGTTTGCAGGAAGAAAAACTGATTGCAACGCCTGCGGACTTTTATCATCTGCGGGCGGAAGAATTGGAACGGTTGCCGCTCTTCGGTGAAAAACGGGCGCAAAATTTGGTGTCGGCGATTGCCCAAAGTCGTTCGCGCGGATTGGGACGAGTTTTGTTTGCGCTGGGTATTCGCTTCGTCGGTACGAAAGCGGCGCAGTTAGTAGCCGAGGCCTATCCTTCCGTTGAGAAACTGATGCAGGCAACGCCGGAAGAACTTGCCGCGATTGAAGGGATCGGCGAGAAAACAGCCATCGCCTTGCATACTTATCTGCATTTGCCGGAAACGGAGCAGCTGCTCGAGCAGTTGGCGCAGGCCGGCGTCTCATTGACGCAGGATGTACCGGTCCGGGCGACCGAGGGGGTATTGGTCGGCGAACGGGTCGTGTTGACGGGGAGATTGGCACATTATACGCGCAGCGAGGCTAAGGCCGCGATTGAGCAAGCCGGCGGAACGGTACTGTCGGCAATCAGCAAAAAT
>CABTYA010000032.1 GCA_902488965.1 uncultured Veillonellaceae bacterium | reverse complement strand
CTTGCCGCTATCAACTTGGATGGCACGAACAATATTGTCATTCGCTTCCGACAAATCCATCGTCACATCATGGCCGTTCAGGTCGACCACCATGGGCCGTCCTCCGGCGGTCGTTTCCTGTACCGCCATGCCGCTGACGACGCGACGCCCTGCCGTCGAGTGATTCGGTTCGGACTGCGTGATATGCCGATCCGCCTGCAATGTTTCCGTCTTCACAATCGGACCTGTCGGCGGCTGCGGTGCGGGCGGTGTTTCCTGTTCGACATAACCTTGACCGTTCGACTCTTTGAACTTCATATCCGCAAGTTTGAGACTTTGCGACGATGCCGTAAGGCCGTCGGCAATCATGACTTTGCCTGTCAGATTGCGTTCGCCGGCCGCCCGTGCACCGTCTGTCGCATAGGCATCGTAGTAGAGCTTGCCTGCCAGCGTATTGAGCGTCTTACCGACCTTGGTCGCATCGTTCATGTCGATGCCGCTGTTGTCCGTCATGACGGTGACGGAGGAATCTGCCGCCGCAGTCTTCACATGCGTGTCGCCCGCCGCATAATGCGCCGCATCGCTGCCGTCGCCGGTATGTTCGTAGACAAGGTACGCATGACCGCTGAATTGATCGATTGTCAGCGCGTGTTTGTCTTTCTGGTAGATGACACCCGCCTTGTCGGCCGTCATCGCACTGCCGCCGGTGAGTGTCGTCAGCCGGCTGCCGGCCCATCCTGTCGCACTCGCATTAACGACTTGGTTGTTCCAAACAGCGCCGTTTTGCAAGTACAGATACACGTCACCTTGTTTGTTTTGTTCATAATTCGTAATCCCCGTCCAGGAAGAGTCCTTCGTCGTCAAGCCGAGATATACCGATCCCAACTTGGCACGGGCGCCCTTGCCGCTGCGGTTAGTTTCCACATCGCCGATGACGACGGTCCGATTGGTTGTTGCCGCGCTGTTGTCCGCATTCATATTCACCGCAATCGTGCCGTTAAATGCATCGAGCGCTTTCGCATCGCTGTTGCCTTTGATAACAGTTTCCAACGTCCCGCCGGCGATTCGGATGCTGCTGTTTTGTCCGACTGTGCGGGCCACTGTGCCTGCCATGCGAATGGTCGAAGGCTTGTCGATCTCGATACGCGAACCTCTGCCGAGCGCCTGCAAGCCGCGGGCGCTCATACCCGCTTCATCCTTTGTCGCCACGACCGTATTGTCGATGGTCAAGCCGCCGTGGATGACAATCGTTCCCGCACCGCCCGTTTCGACGCCGACGGCCTTGCGTGCCGTTTCCACTTTGTCAAGCACGACATCACCGTATATTTCCGCCTTGCCGGCGCCGCGCGAATAAATCCCGTGCGCGCCAAGTGTCGGCGACGATGCTGTAATATGCATCGCTGTCGCACCAGGATTCATCATCGTCACATGCTTCTTGCTGTCGACCATAATCCCCGCAGCATAGTTTTGCGCGTCTTCTGTTGCCGCCGTCACGATGACGTTTTGACCGCCCATATCGACCGTCATCATTTCATCCGCGGTGCTGTTGTACACGCCGCTGATATGTTTTTTACCGCTCGCCATCAGGTAATCTTCCGCTGTTGCGGTCGCCTGACGTTCCGCCGTCAGCACTTCGGCGGTTTTGATGGCGCCGGTCTTCGGTTCAGGTGTCGGCGGCGTCGGCGGTGTGTCCTGTTCGACATAGCCTTGGCCGTTATTGTCTTTGAACTTCATGTCCGCCAGCTTCAGGCTCTGCGACGAGGCCGTGAGACCGTCCGCAATCATGACTTTGCCTGTCAGATTGCGTTCACCGGCCGCCCGTGCATTATCGGTCGCATACGCATCATAGTAGAGTTTGCCCGCCAGCGTGTTGAGCGTCTTGCCGACCTTGGCCTTGTCACTGACGGCGATGCCGGTGTTGTCCGTCATCACGGTAATGACCGAATCCGCCGCCGCGGTCTTCACATGCGTGTCGCCCGCCGCATAATGCGCCGCATCGCTGCCGTCGCCGGTATGTTCGTAGATGAGGTATGCATGCCCGCTGAATTTGTCAATCGTCAGCGGATTCTTGTCTTTCTGATAGATGACGCCCGCCTTGTCGGCGGTCATCGCGCTGCCGGCGGTCAACTGATGCACATGTGCACCGGTATAGTTACGATCCGGCGCGGTCAACACATTGTTCCACGTCGCACCGTTTTGCAGTCGAAGATTCACTTCACCGCCCTGCGTACCAGCCTTGACCGTGCCGTTAAAAACGGAGTCCGCGGTACCCAGGCCGACATCAATCCGACCGTTGCGGCCGACCGCCAAGTCGCCCGTCAGTGCGACAGTTTTTCCGTTGATATCCGAGACGTCGTCATTCATCCCCATGATGAAGTGCCCGGCATCGGCATCGACGATATTCCCGTTCCATTCCAGTCCCGGTACAAGCGCAAGCGTACCGCCCGCCAAGCGGACTTCGGACTTCTTGCCGTTCAGCATATGAATACCGCGTCCGCGTACCGAAATATCGACATCGCCTGTAACCGTCAAACGACCGCTTTCAATGCGTGCGATATCCGCAGAATACCGTGCCATATCATTGTAGCCGCTTTTTTTCGCGGTCGATATTCCCGGCGCACCGTCGGCACCTTTCATGGTCAAATTCCCGTTAATGGTAAGCGCCTTCGCACCGCCCGCCATTTCAATCCCGTGCAAATCCTTCTGTCCGTCACTGCGAACGGTCATATCCACATCGCCGTTGATTGTGACATCTCCGCCGGTGCGTACCCAAATCCCCTTGGTTTCTTCTTTTTCCGCCTGTTGGTGTACATTGAGTATTAATTTGCCCGCCGTGATCTCAAGATCCTTATCCGTAACAATCCCCGCTATACGGTGACCGTCAGCCGAAGAAACGGCATCCAACCGCAATGTATTCGTGCCCGCATCGATGCGCCGTCCGTCCGTGGGCGTCGTGACGGCAATGCCTGCAATCGCAGATTGCCAGCCCAATTTCACCGTGTCTTCATCACCGATGGTAATCGTGCTGTCCTGCTGGAAGACATGTTTTTCATCGGTCCAAACCCCACCGTCGACATACTCTTGGTCCTTATCTTTTTCGCCGGTAAGTGTCGTCGTAAAGGCGTTCTTAGGCTCCGGCTCCGGTGTGTCTTCCTTGTCCACATACCCCTGTCCGTTGGTTTCTTTGAACTTCATATCCCGCAGCTGCAAGCTCTGCGAAGAGGATGTCAAACCGTCGGCAATCATGACTTTGCCTGTCAGATTTTCCGGTTTAGCCGAATATCCGTCATAGTACAGTTTGCCGGCCAATGCGTTCAGCACGCGATAGACGGCATCCTTGTCGTCAATCGCCACATCCGTGTTATCCGTCAGGACCGTAATGGCGGAATCAGCCGCCGCACTCTTCACATGTGTATCCCCTGCCGTATAGTGCGACGCTTCGCTGCCGTCACCGGTATGCGCGTAAATGAGGTATGCATTGCCGCTGAAGTTGTTGAGGGTGAGCGGCTTGCTGTCTTTCTGGAAAATGACGCCCGCCTTGTCCGCCGTCATGGCGCTGCCGCCATGGAGGTACGACACCGTACTCCCCTTCCAATAGGAGGGAAGCGCCGCGGTCGATTGGTTCGTCCACGCAGCACCGTTTTCCAAATACATCGTCAGCATGCCCGTTTGCCCAACATCTCTCGCGACACCGGTAAGCGACGATTTCGCCGTGCCCAGACCGATGGTCGCATCCCCGTCACTACCTACCTGCACATCACCGCGAATGACAACATCATGCCCGTTCGTGGCGGTTTTTTCTTCATTGACACCGATGGCGAATGTCCCCATGGTCGCCTGTACCGCGTTCGCCGTTTCCTTCAGCCCCGGTACAACGGCAATCGTACCGCCGCCGAATGTCACACGGTTCTTCTTGCTGCCGCGCATATCCACCCCGAGCCCGCGAACATAGATATCCACATCGCCGCTGACGGACATCTGTGCGCCGGCGCGGTCATAGATATACACGCCCGTGCCCTGGTAACTCTTATTCGAACTGTATCCGCCGCGATACGCCGGCGAAATGCCCGGCTCCGTACCGTTGGGATCCTTCATTGTCAAATTGCCATTAATCACAAGGGAACTGCCGCCGTTGTAGAGGTTCACGCCTTTGGCTACGCCTTCTCCTTTGTGCTTGGCGGAAATGCTGACATCACCGTTGACGGTGACCTTGCCGCCGTCACGGATATACATACCGGTCGCTTCATTTTCTTCCGACGAGGAGAAAATTTTCACCGCTTTGGCTGTGATATCGACCTGCTTATCGGTATAAATCCCTACATATTTCCGACTGCCCGACTCGACAAAGCTGGCGGCGGTCAGCGTCAACTCTTTCCCCGTCGCGTCAATGGTACGCTGTGGTGTCCCGGTCACCGCAATCGGTGCTACAATCTCATACGAGCCCAATTTCAAGGTATCTTCTTCATCGACGGAAATGCTGCTGTCCATCGTAAACAAGTGCTTATCGTCTTTCCATACGCCGCCGTCGACATACACTTTGTCTTTCTCTTTTTCACCCGTCAAGGTCTTGCTGAAACGACTGACGATCTGTCCTTCCGGCAGTTTTTCCGTTACGGTCCCCTGCCCGTTTTCATCCTTGAACTCCAGCTGATCGATGCGCAACGCATAGGAAGACGCCGTCAAGCCGTCGGCAATTTTGACTTGTCCCGTCAAATGACGCTCGCCTTTGGCATACGCATCATAGAATACTTTGCCGGCCAGTGCGTTCAGCACTTTGTAGACTTTGCTGTTGTTTTCCAGATTGACATTCGTACTGTCGGTTACCAGCATGAGTTTACTGTCCGGCGACGCTTGCTTGATATGCGTATCGCCGGCAGTATAATGCGCCGCCTTCGAGCCGTCATCGGTATGCGTGTAGAAAAGCTGTACCGCACCGCTCAGTTGATCAATAGTAAGCGGCTTGGCATCGCGATGCTCAATCACACCCGCATGTTCCATATCCGTACCGCCCGCCAACTGCGTAATGCGGCTGCCGGCAAATCCATTCTCATAGGCTTGCCCGTCCGCTTTTTCGTTGATCCAGCGACCGCCGTTTTGCAAGGCCAAGCGGACATGTCCGACATCATGCTTGATGACAGCATCATACCCGTCATCATCCGTACCGTCCTCCGAATCGCCCCGGTAGGCACTTAACCCGCGCCAATACGACTTGTCATTGCCCAGCCCCAACGAGATTTCCGATGTGTCGGTGACCTTTCCGTCCGTGGTCAGTTGCTCCGTAAAGGTATCCCCGTTGATTTGTACCAGCCCCGACTTCGCCGCCGTCCCGTCATGATTGACCGAGATTTTCGAATTCAGCGAGGCGCGCAACGCATTGACTTTGGCGGCTTCGCCCGCAAACACCAATCCGTCCAACGTGGCCATCCCTGTCGCACTGGTTTGGACGCCGTACGCCTCATCTTTGGCCTTGACGTCCATTTCCATTCCGCCGGTAAATTGCGCCTTGGCGTGGGAGACAAACATCCCGCTCGCCGATTTGCGACTGTACTTACCCGCATCGGTCGAGGTCACGTTCATTTTCGTCAGCCGCGACTTCCAATCCAGTGTCGTATCGCCGACCAGGAACACACCGTGCAACGCGCCGTCACCGCTGATATTCATCGTCAAGATCCGACCGTCCGCATCAACCGTCGTCCCCGGTGTCGTTTTCCGGATTTTTCCTAAATCCGCACCCTTGGCTCCGTATCCGTCCACTGTGATGAACGAATCTTTCGTGAACTTGTAGACATTTCCCGCGCCGTCCCATACGCCGGCATCGATGTACTCCGCGTTCTTGGTTTTGTCCTTGTTAATCGTCTGCGTAAACTGCGTGCCCGGAAGCGGACGCAGCACCTTACCCTGTCCGGCATCGTTTTCAAAAATCATGTCCTTCATTTGCATCATCTGCGACGATGCCGTCAGCCCGTCGGCGATGCCGACCTTGCCGGCAAGATGGCGTTCACCGCCTTCATATGCATCGTAATACGCTTTGTGCGCCAACGCATCAAGGACACTGTATACCTTGTCGTCAGACGACAAGTCCAAGCCGTCGTTATTCGTCAACAATACCAGCTGCGCACCTGACTTGGCCGAAACGACATGCGTATCGCCGCCGATATAATCCGCCACGTCGGTTCCCTGCTTATCATGGGCATAAGCGACACGAGTCACCCCGCTGACATTGGCAAGGTACAGCGGATTGCTGTCGCGCTGCACGATCAGTCCGCTCGTCTTCAAATCCTTTCCGCCGACGAGTTGGGCAATTCGACTGCCGTCCCAAGTATCGTGCGCACTCGAGCGCCGTTCATTCGTCCAAACGGCACCGTTTTGCAACCACAAATTCAGCGCCCCGACTCGCTCCGTATTGAATCGATCTTTCGGTCCGTGCGCCGACATGTCGTTCATATATTTCGCGACGCCTTTCCACTGTGAGGCCGCATTGACCAAGGCGAGATTGACGGTACCGGGGATATGATATTGTATCAATTCGCCGCCGGAATACTCCGCATCGCGCGCGCCGACATTATCCGTCACATACACATCACCGATGATATCAACGGTATCCGTGCCGACCTTGCGATCCGTCGCATTGAAATTGACCACGCCGCTCTTCACATGAATCGCATCCTGTACGCCGTTCGGATCGGCCGTATCGGGCAGATGAATCTTGCCGCCCGCAAGATTGACCTGCGCACCTTCGGCATAGCCGCCCGACGACATCGTTTCGATACCGTGGCCGGGAACCTCTTCAATAACCAAATCTCCCTTGACCGTTACTTTGGATCCCGTACCGCCGACCAAAATAGCCGCTTGCCCCGCACCTTTGCGTTTTTCACCGTGGGCTTTCACATTGCGAATCGTCAGCGAATTATTAAACACGATTTCGCCCGGCACATCAATCGCACCGTGGACATACATTCCCGACGCGCTGCCGCCTTTCGTCTGCACATTTTGAATCACCGTCGGGCCGTCGATGGTCAACTTGGCACCGCCGTCCACTTCGATCCCTTTGGCAGCGCGCGTATCCGCCATATTTTTCGCTTCAATCGTCAATACTTTCGACGGATCGGCATTCACCACATGCATGTGTGCCGATGCTGACGCCCAAATGCCGACGGCCTGCTGTCCCGTCGAGCTGTCGGCGAGCAGCGTCAAATTGTGGCCGTTCATATCCACAATCATCGGATTTTCTTTGGTCGGTGTCCGCTCCGGCGTCATGGCGACAACCCATTCTTTTCGGGACAACGGTGCCGTCGTGACCTTGACTACGCGATCGGCGGTCAACGTTTCCGAACGCGTGATCGCACCGCCCTCTTCAGGCTCGGCGGAAGCGACATACTCACCGCGGCCGTCATCTTGGAAACGAATATCACCGATTTGCAACGTTTGCGCCGATGCGGTCAATCCGTCCGCAATACCGACCTTGCCCTTAAGATGATTTTCGCCCGCAGCATAGCCTTTGTATAACAGTTTACCGGCCAATGCGCCCAACACCTGCCCGACCTGCTCCTCATTGTCGGTACTCACGCCGGTCGCATCCGTCAGCAGATGGATCTCCGCCTGCGGCAACGCCTTCACGATTTCTACGTCGCCCGCCGTATAATCCGCCGCCTGTGTGCCGGCATTCGCATGGGTATACATTACCTTTGTGTGGCCCGCATATTCATCAATCGTGATCGGTTTTTCATTATTTTGATAAATAACGCCCGCCGATGCCGCTTCGGATCCGCCGACCAACTTGCCGACACGACTGCCCGTCCATTTGCTGCCGACCGAAGATACGAGAGTATTATTCCATGTCGCGCCCTGCTGCAGACCGAGCGTAAACGTCCCCGCCGTCTCCTTGCTGTATTCACTGACACCTCTCCATGAAGACTCGGCCGTCCCCAGTCCGAGCGAAGCACGCCCCGGTGAACCGTCCACACTGCCCTCAATCAGGACTTTCCCCGTGATATTGGTACGGACATCACCGACTCGATTCTGTTCGTCCATATTCACACGAATAGTCCCTGCGTATGACTCCAGCGCCTGCGTAGCCCACGCCGGATTTTCCGGCATCGTAATTTCGCCGCCGGCCAAGTCTATCGTTGCGCCGCTCCCTGCGCGAATCCCTGTCAATGCATTGCGCGTCGAGCGCACTAACACCGGCTTGGTGACCTGCAGTAACGACCCTTTCCCGCTCGCGAAAACAATATCAAGCGTTTTGCGTTTGGCCGGCTCATTGAAATACACACTATCGTCCATCACCAAGCGGCCGTCAATTTTCAACTGACCGTTCGGACTCATCAGGTAGATACCGTATGTTCGTTGTCGATCAGTTGCTACTCGATCGATAATGACATCGCCGTCCACCGTCAGCTGACTGTTCGCGCGCAAGAGAATACCCGAAGTACGGTTTCCGTTCTGACTCACATTGATATGAAGCCCTTCCGGGCCAACATTTTGCAACATCATCGTACTGTTCGCACCGACAAAAATGCCGGCCGTATCCGCGCTCTTTTCCCCGGGCTGAAACTTCAAATCCAAACGATGATTCGCCAAATCGACAATCACATTCTCTTCCGTCGCCGCATTGCCTTTCCCTGCATACAATGCCGCGATAACACCTCTTTGAAAGTCGCTCACCATCACCGGATCATCCGCCGCCACTGCGACACGGTCTCCCGTCAGCGTTACCGACTTGCCGATCGGCGCCGTCGATTCATCCGCCAACACCGCCATCGGATAACAAAGCCCCGCCAGCAGTCCCAACGACACCGCCCGCTGCCACAAGCGTCGCCATTTCTGCCTGCTCAACCCGTGGCTACCTGCATTTTCTCGCATCTCAATCTCCTCCTTTACTCAACAACACCTGCCCGACGATTCCCGCAAAAGGGGCTGCATCTTACGGGCAGCCCTTTTTGCGGACAGTGACAATGTCGCCCTTGCAATCTGTCAGCGAATATATCCGATATGCCCGCAGCGACTGTCACTCGTCATTATTCTTGCCAGTATACTTTCATCAATGCTTCATATGTATCTGCCAAATGTTTTTGTACTTCTTCAATCAACGCCGTAATCAGCGCCGGATCGAAATGATTGTTGCCGGACGGTACCGAGCACTGCAACACCAGTTGATGATCGTTATTCACCACATATTTGAGCATGCTGAATTCCGTGTTCAGATCGTTGAGATACGGCAACAATTTAGCCTTCTTTTCATCCGCCACATCTTGCAATACATAGACCTGGATGGTCGTATACACGGTATCATTGATAATCACAAACATCGGCATCTGCTGACCTTTGATTTGGAAGAAACTGCGCATCAGGCGTACGTTATCACCGATCGTTTCAAATTCCACACCGCCGATGCCGGCATCCTTGATATGCTGCTGTAATGCCTCCAATTTTGTTTCCACTGCCGTGACTTGAGTTTCTTCCGTTGCTTGTGTTTCTTTCTTTTCCATGATGATTACTCCTTTACCGTACAATAAAAAACCTACTCCGCAGGAATAGGTTTACCGTATAGTACACAAAACCGCCTTGCCGCTCCGCGACAACGCTGATCATGTACCCTATGTGGATGACGCCATCCGTTTTCCCTATTCCCCATTCGACACATATTCTCCTCAGATAGTTGTCGTCTTGATGCTGCGATGGCCTCCTTCCGAATGTGTCTGCATCCTCTGCAGCAGATTCAATTGTGTCATTCCTCTACAATGACCCAATTGATACCTTTAGTATAGCATATTAATTGCCTGTATGCAGACTCAAAAATCAACCGATATATTCTTTTTTATTTCACTCACAAAAAAGACGGTGCTTGCTCCGCTCCGCGCCGTGCACCGCCTTTCCGTTTACCGCTATGTAGTTATTGTCATCGCCTTGTACGTTGGAGGCGTCCACCGTGAGCCGTTGCGCATTTGATCCGAAGTGCTGACGGGCAATTTGACAGCCGGCCCATACGAGCCGATTGCCGCTCCTCACTTACACACTTCGAGCCTGACATATCAATCGCGATTAGGGCGACAGCCAATGTTTCCGTTGTCCGATGCTCGGAGTATCATTTCCCTGCGCCCAACAGCCGGAACACCGCATGAAAGCGATCTTCGTCTTTCAGCTCCGACCACGAGGCGCCCAGCACATCGTCCGTATAGTCGTCGTCCACCTCCGTCACCCAAATGCCCTCCTTGGAGGCAATCACTGCGTACTTGGCATTCAACAACTTGGCATATCCCCTTGCCTGTGTTTTCGCCGCCTCCAAGGCTTTGGCGGAAGCAATCGAATATTTCGCTTCAATCAAAAAGTCGGCCGATTGGTGCCCTTTGGACACCTTCGGATGAATCACGAAATCAGGAATCAGAGCATAATTATGATTGCCGATTTCGATATACAATTGCTGCCGATAATCTTGATCCGTATAGCCAAGTGCTTCTAAAAACGGCTTGATGATCTTGTTTTCCACCTCTTTTTCATTGCCCACGACGACATCATCACCCCCGCCGCCGTACGTCAAGCGCGGTGCATCCGACTCGCCCGTTTCGAGCAAGTAGTTATATACCGACGGCAATATCTCGACACCGTTGATACCCTGCATATTTTTACGCACAATCCACAACTGACTGAAAATCGGATCTTCTTTCAACGTCTGATAAGATATCGGCTTGAGTTTTTGGCCGTGCGAGAGATACGTACAGCGATAATAATAGAAGAACGGATCATTAAATCCGATGGATACACTGCGCCAAACGGAATCCACCGCACTGACGGGCGAGCGCAAGTACATCACAACCGCATCACCGGGCATCGTCTCGGGGCTGCACTGCCAAACGATGATTTCTCCCTCATCATAGGTCAAATACGCGTCGTCTTTAGACCCTCCGATGAAATACGCCCCTTTCGGCTCGGGAATGTCCTTGATAATATAACTGTCAATACCGCCCACGGCCTTCGGTGCAAAATCGTAGAGAAATGCGCAAAATTCATACAATGACATGCCGTGTCGCGCCCGGAAATCGCGGAATGCCTCACAAATTTTTCCGTAATGGAAGAAGCGCGCTTTATATTCTCTCTTTTGCGGTATTTCCGGCAACTCGATACCGAACTCTTCGGCGATTTTCTCAAGAATATTGTAATTGTACCGAAAATAATAGGGGACGAAATACTCCGGCCACATCATCGCAAACATTGTGGTAAAGTACTCCATTGATGAAGAAAATCGATCAAACTTCTCGCGGGCACTGATACCGTCATCCTCAAAAAAATCTTCATACAACACCCTCATGCCAACTTCGATTGTCGGCGGATTCCCCTCATACCAAGACAATCCTTCAGTTATTACTTTGTACAAATCCGTCAAGTCTTCGTGAAAAATCTCATTGATTTTCTTCGAAGGGCAATACGATCGATGAAATGCGCAAATTGTATCCGCATATTCCTGTGTAAACCGTCCTGACAGCTGGGTTTCAAAAAAGCGAACGGTTTCCTGTCCGCCGCCCGCCAAATACGATTTCCAAAAGTAATCGTTGAACATGACAGATCCCTTTCCCCTCTACAGTGCTGACAATCCATTTATGAAAACAATCCGATGATTTCATTATATTATACCTAACAAAAAAAGGATAGGCGCGATGCCTATCCTTGCAGTTGCTCATGTTTACCGATTCTTGCTCGTATTCTCTCATTCCCACTCGATCGTTGCCGGGGGTTTGCCGGTGATGTCGTAGACGACGCGGTTGATGCCGGCGACTTCGTTGACGATACGGTTGCTGGCGGTGGCAAGCACTTCGTAGGGGATTTTCGCCCATTCGGCCGTCATGAAGTCGTTCGTCACGACGCCGCGCAGTGCCAGCGTATATGCATAGGTCCGCGAGTCGCCCATCACGCCGACGG
>CABTYA010000031.1 GCA_902488965.1 uncultured Veillonellaceae bacterium | reverse complement strand
TCAAGCAGAAGACGGCATACGACGAAATTCAGACGCCGATTATCCTCAATCGCGACTTGTGGATGCAATCGGGGCACTGGGACCACTACCGCGACAATATGTACTTTACCCAAATCGACGGCGAAGATTACGCGGTCAAGCCGATGAACTGCCCGGGCGGGATTTTGTACTTCAAAAATGACCTGCGCAGCTATCGCGACCTGCCGATGCGTGTCGCCGAGCTCGGTCTGGTGCATCGCCACGAACTCCACGGCGCGCTGCACGGACTGTTCCGCGTTCGTTGCTTTACGCAGGATGACGCGCACCTCTTTATCCTGCCGAGCCAAATGAAGGAAGAAATCCTGAAAGTATTCGAACTCTTCGATCGGATTTACAAAGCCTTCGGCTTGGAATACCGTGTCGAACTCTCGACCCGTCCGGACGATGCGATGGGCGACGAAAAAATTTGGGAACTGGCGACCGACACCCTGCGCGAAGCGATGGAATCGTCGGGCGTCGAATACCGTGTCAACGAAGGCGACGGCGCGTTTTACGGGCCGAAGCTGGACTTCCATATCAAAGACTCGCTCGGCCGGACATGGCAGTGCGGCACGATTCAGCTTGATATGCAGATGCCGGAACGTTTTGATGTGACCTACATCGGCGAGGACGGCGAAAAGCACCGCCCCGTCATGCTGCATCGGGCGGGATTCGGCAGCATCGAACGTTTCATCGGGATCCTGATCGAACACTATGCGGGCAAGTTCCCGACATGGCTGGCACCGGTACAGGTGAAGGTGATTCCCGTGACGGAGCATCAACTCGACTACGCGCACAAGGTCGGCGGCGCGCTGCGTGATGCGGGTATCCGTGCGGAAATCGACGAACGCAACGAAAAACTCGGCTACAAGATCCGCGGCGCTCAGCTCGAAAAAGTGCCTTACATGTTGATCTTGGGCAATCGGGAAGTCGACGCCGAAACGATTTCGGTGCGGGCGCGTGACGGGGAAGAAACCGACGGCGTAGCGCTCGCCGACTTCATCGCGAACGTCAAGGAAGAAGTACGCACCCGCGCAGTCAAAGCGTAAACCGCAGGACGCATGCAAGGGTCGTATCCAGGCCATCAACCGACGGGCGGGGACGGGATATCGTCCCCGCCTTTTTGCGTGCGGCGGCGGCCGCAAAAGATGCTCGCCGACACAGGTACCTGTGTTATAATAGGGCAGAGGTGACAAACTGATGAAGATTCGATGGGGGGCGTGGTCGCGCGCATTATTCGCGCTGCTGCTGGCGACGGCGGTGAGCGGATGCGGGCCGCGTACCGTAGCAGATACGTACAGTTTCGGAACGGCACGGGTCTATTTTGCGGACAGCGTGGCCGAGCTCGTCTTGCCGTTCGAGTTGCAGGTCCGTCGGGAGGCGGAACTTTCCGCCGCGGCTCCGTCATCCGTCATGGCGGTGAATGCGAATCGGCATTTCCAGACCATCGTGGAGGGATTTCCGACCGAGGGACGCGACTTGGCGGCGGCGGAGGCGGAGTTTACCGCGATGTTGCGGGACAATGCCGACGCCGATGTGACGACGAGCGCGGCCGAGCTGGCGGGGCTGCCCGCCGTGCGGGCGGACTATCACTATGTCCAGCCGACGCAGGGCGGCGCGGTGCCCTTGACGGGGCGGGCGTACATCGTCATTCGTGACGGGACGCTGTGGCGTATCCTGTACCAGTATCCGACGGGCGATGCCGAGGGAGAAGCCCTCATGGACGCTGTGGACGGGCGCGTACAGTTGCGGGCGGTGAATAAGGAGCGCGTATGAACGTACTGTTTTGGGATATCGATCAGACACTCGTCATGACGGGGCATGCGGGCTTTATGGCGATTGCGCAGACGCTGGCCGAGATTGCGGGAGAGGACGCGCCGCTGCCCAAGTTCGATGCGGGCGGACGGACGGACAACTATATCTGCCGCGAGATTTTGGTGCAGGCGACGGGGCGCGAGCCTTCGATGGACGAGATCCAACGCTTCAGCCGCCGGTATGAAGAAGTCCTGCTCGGGTGCATGCAGCAGATTGACGGCTACGTTTTGCCGCATGTGCGCGACAATCTCGCCGCCTTTGCCGATCGTGACGATTACGACCAGCTCCTGCTGACGGGCAACAGCCGGATCGGTGCGAATTTGAAGTTGTCGTATTACGGACTGGCGAAATATTTTGATTTTTCCCACAGTGCATTCGCCGAGTATGATTTCGACCGGATCGACGTTGCCGTACGGGCGCGCCGGCTGGCGGAAGAAAAGTGGGGCGAGCGCTTGGAACGTATATTTATCATCGGCGATACCGAGCATGATATCCGCTGCGGCAAGTCCGTCGGGGCGTATACCGTCGCGGTGGCGACCGGCACACGCAGCGTCGCTGAGCTCAAAGCGCATGCGCCGTGGCAGGTACTGGCGCAGCTGGCACCGCCGGCGGAGATGATGGCGCTGCTCGATACCGCAGCGATGACAGGAGGATGTAAATGAACGAAGACATGGAACAGCGACAGGGGACGACGGACAATCCCGTATTCCCCAAGGCCTTGCTGGCCGTACAGGGCGAGCCGGTCTATGAGGATGAATCGGAGTCCGTCAACGGGAGCTATTGGCATATCATCCTGATTGTCGCGCTGATTTTGGCGTTTTTGGTGTGGGACGGGTTCCGCATGGTGGACAACTACCGCGTCACGGGCAATATTTGGTTGAGTATCAACTACGCGAGCATCTTTTTTGTATTGTTCGCGCTCTATATTTTGCTCAGCCAGGCGATGATCAACTATCATTTCCGGTTGACGCAAGACGCGCTGGTCGTCACGTATCGCACGCCCTTCGGGCACAAACGCCACGAAATCGCCTATGAGAATATTTACGGCGTACACGAGCACAAGGCCCGGCTGGCGAACAACGTCAAATTCCGGTATAAATGGCGCTGGTACTCGCTGATCGATTCGCGGCCGCTCTTGGCGATGTTTTATAAAATTCCCCGCGGCATGAAAAAACCGAAATTCGGGCGGGTCATTTTCAAAGCCGACCCGCAATTTTTGCTCGGCATGAACGAATACATGCCCGGACGGATCATGATTACGGAAGAAGAAACGACGTATCGCGTCCTCGTCGATGAAAGCAATCGAATGGATGCGAAAGAAAAGGCGGCGAAAACCGCCGCGGCAAAGAAGGTGGACTGATGCGCTGGGGCGGATCGCGCGGCATTTTCATGCTGCTCTTGTTTTTGCTGGCGGGCGCGCTCATCGGCGGTCTGCTGGGCGATTTGCTGTCGCAGGTGTCGCTGGCGGGCGTGATGCCCTACCTGGTCAAGCAATACGTGCTGATTGACGTGAGCAATATCCGGCTCGACCTTTATATCCTGACGCTGGATTTCGGTATCCGTTTTGCGCCGAACCTGCTCAGCATCATCGGCATTTTCATTGCGGCGTGGCTGTTTCGGCGGTGGTAAGATGTGGGTTTTGGCATCGGCCTCGCCGCGGCGGCGCTCGCTCGTAGCGGAGGCGGGCGGCCACTGTATTGTCGCCCCCTCGGGATATATCGAGGATAATACGCAGCCGCTGGCGCCCGAGGAGCTGGTCCGCCGGCAGGCACTGGGCAAAGCGCGCGACGTCGCTCGGCGGCGGGCGGACGGCTTGGCGGTCGTCGGAGCGGATACGGTGGTCGCATGTGCGGGCGAAGTCCTGGGCAAACCCCGCGACCGCAACGAGGCGCGGCGGATGATCCGCCGACTGGCGGGGACGGCGCATCTCGTGCATACGGGCGTGGCGCTGGTGACGCCGGAGTGGGAGCGGACATGGTGCGTGACGACGGAGATCGTTTGGCGGCCGCTCACCGCAGCGGAAATCGAGCGCTATCTCGATACGGACGAATGGACGGACAAAGCGGGAGCGTACGGGATTCAAGGCGCGGCGGGCGCATTTGTCACGGCGCGCCGCGGAAGTCTGACGAATGTCATCGGACTGCCCGTGCGTTTTTTGTGCACACGGTTGGCGGAACACGGAGTGGAATGGTGATGGCACGAATCAAAGATTTGCTGCAGGAAGAGCGCCCGCGGGAAAAACTGCTCCGCACGGGCGCGGAGACGCTGACGGACGTGGAGCTGATTGCGATTCTGCTGCGGACGGGGCGCAAGGGAATGTCGGTACTGGAGATTGCGCGCGAGACGCACGAACACCTTTTTGACGGGCATCTCGAACGCTACGGCCGGACGGGCTGGCGCGAACTCACCGAGATTGCGGGCATCGGCCCCGACAAAGCGGCGACACTGTGCGCCGCCGTCGAACTCGGGCGGCGTTTGGCCCGGCATCGGGCGGCGGACACACGGGCGGATTTTTCCGATCCGGAGAAGATTGCCGCGTACTTCATGCCGCAGATGCAGTACCTTCCGTACGAGGAATTTTACTGCTGCTATCTCTCGACGAAAAACCGCCTGTTGGCGGCGGTGATGAAGTCACGCGGCGGGATTTCATCGAGTCCGGCGGACGCGCGGATGATCTTCGGCGATGCGTTCAGTTGGAACGCCGCGGCCTGCATTCTGGTGCACAATCACCCCAGCGGCAGTCCGGAGCCATCGGCGGCCGATATTCGGACGACGGCGCGACTGGTGCGGGCGGGCGAGCTGCTCGATATCCCGATTCTCGACCATGTCATCATCGGGGACGGCGTGTTTGTGAGCATGCGGCGCCAAGGTCTGTTATAATACAAGTAATGTCAAACGATACGGGGAAATATCGTTAGTTACGGAGGCGGGTATGGATATAGAATATTTTCGCAACTTTATTATGATTGTCGATTCGCAAACTTTGACCGAAGCGGCGAAAAAATTGAGCATGGTCCAGCCAGCACTCAGCGCTCAGCTCAAGCAGATCGAGCATAACTACGGCGCGCGGCTGATTATCACGCATCGCGGCGGACGGCGCATCGAGCTCACCGAAGCGGGCGAGCTCTTTTATCGGCGCGCCAAAGACCTCATCCGACTGGCGGACGATCTCAAAGACGAAGTCGCGCACGTCTCGGCGGGCGGTTCGGGGACGTTGCGGGTGGCGATTACGCCCGGGGCGGTGCAGGGCTTTATCGACGACTATATTTTGCCGTTTTCCGAGGCGCATCCCGAATTTCGCTGCGTCTTTTATGAAGGCAATGTGGACGTGCAGGCGGAATACCTGCTCGAGGGATTGGCCGATATCGGCGTGATGAATGAACCCATCAGTCGAGGCTATCTTTTTGACCTGATCCACATTCGCTATCGTCAGCTCAATGCGCTCATCGCCGAGGACCAGACGTGGATTCCCGCAACGAAGCGTGAACTCTTGATCAAAGATTTGGCGAAAATGCCGCTGTGCGTCACGCGCAGTGTCCACGCGAAGTTGGAGGCGTTTTTCCGCGAGCGCGGACTTGAAAGCGATATCCGCAGTGTCTGCAGTACCAATGCGTTGGCGTCGCATTGGGCGCGGCGCGGACTGGGGGTTGCGGTCATTGTCGGGGACGGTGCGGGCGAGCCGGGATTGCGGGAAGTGCCCTTGGCGCGGGAAGAGATGCTCGGCGCCGAGCACATGTACGGCGTGAAAGACCGCAAACTCACCACGATTGCCAAGCGATTTATTTCGTTTATTCAAGAACGCGAATGACAAACCGCCGACTTGACCATAAAAAATTTGAATAAACCGCCGTTTAGATATATAATCAAACTAACAAGTACTGCATATGCTGCACAAAAAAGGAGAGGGAGACATGAAAAACTTTACTTACCACGTACCGACAAAAGTTTTCTTCGGTACGGATCGTGAACGTGAAGTCGGCAAACGTCTGCGTGAGCGGGGCGCTGAAAAAGTCCTGATCATTCACGGCCGGCAAGCGGAACGTTGCAAAGGTCTCTACGAACGTGTAGTCCAATCATTGGCGGAAGCAGGCATCCAGTACAATGATGTCGGCGGCGCCTATCCGCCGGCAACACGGGCGAAGGCTAACGAAGGTATCGCACTCGGTCGCATCGAAAATGTCGACTATATTCTGGCAATCGGCAGCGGCGCGGTGATCAATCTCGCCAAAGCGATTGCAATCGGCATTCCGAACGACGGCGATATTTGGGAATACTATACGAAGCAACGCACACCGAAGACGATTTTGCCGATTGCGGTTGTTTCGACGAACGTCGCGGGCGGCGGGGAAATGAGCGCCATCAGCCAGTTGGCGAACAAAGCCAAACGCTCGGCGAAGATCCTCTATCATCCGGATACGCGGCCGCAACTGGCCATGATGAATCCGATGCTGACCTTTACCTTGCCGATGGACGAGCTGCTCGGCGGGATTATGGAAATCCTGATGCTCACCATGGAACGCTACTTCACGCACGACAGCACGATGGAGCTGACCGACAACATCTGCGAAGTGTTGATGCGGGTCGTGATCCGCAACTCGCAGATCATCATGGACGAGCCGAACAACTACGAAGCGCGCGCCAACGTCATGTGGGCCAGTGCGCTCGCCCACAACGACCTCACCGGCTGCGGCAACGGCTGGGGAGATCTCACCGTTCACAATATGCAAAAGGAACTGCTCGGCATGTACAATGTGCCGCAGGGGATTGCGCTTGCGATGTCGTGGGCGGCATGGGCCAAATACGTCTACAAAGCGGACGTGTTCCGCTTCTATCGGTACGGACGTACCGTCTGGAACCTGCCGCGTGATTTCGGCACGCAGGAAGACATCGCCAAAGAGGCGATTACCTTTACGGAAGACATCTTCCGTGCGATGGGTATGCTCGGTGAACGCGCCCGCCAGCAAGTCGGCGATGTCGTGTTCGATACCGAAACGCTCACGGACCGTGTCATGGACGGCGAAAGCCAGATCGGCGCCTTCAAAGTCCTGACCCGCGAAGAAGTCAAAGACATCTTCGATGATGCGGTCTCCTATTTGGAATAACGAAACATCAAAAACGCACCGCCACGGCGGTGCGTTTTTTTTGACGGGCGCATTATTTCTTGAAATGCGCTTTGATTTTTTCGATGACCTGCGCGCCTTTGGGCGAACGCAAGTACGCCAGCGTCGTCGGCGGGACGAATTCTTCCACCCGTTCCCAGTTGTCCTCGGCGAGAGCGGCGCGGACTTTGGAGGCGCTGATGACGTTGCCGCCTTCCTGCTTGCGCGGGATAATGCGGAAATCCATATCGTTCATCGGCAACACCTTGGAAAGCGCGGTATTGTAGGCGTTGGTCGTGTTGTCCGTCGGTTCTTCGCCGACATAGCGGACATTGATGCCCAGCGCGGGAGCGATGCGTTCCGCAAATACGGTAGCGTCGAGCTTGGTCTGCGCGTCGAGCGCTTCCGTGCCTTTGATGAAGTACGTCGGGAACGTCGCGTTCGAGATGATGTACTCACCGCCCGAGACGACATGCACATTGCCCAAGTCCTTCACGCCTTGGCGCACCAGCTCGATCCGGTCCGCAAAGGGGAAGAGCGAGCGGTCTTCCTGCACGACGAAGAGAACCACATCGTCACAATGCTGCGAGGTGTACTCGACCAGTGCGCGATGACCGCGGGTAAAGGGGTTGCAATTCATGACAATCGAGCCGCGCACGGCGCCTTGCGGCTCACCGACAATCCCTTTTACATGCGTGAGAAAATCTTCCAGCGAGGGCGTACCCTTTTCGAGCAGCGCCGCATACGGCTCGGCGACGGCGACACAGGAAAATCCCGCATGCTCGAACACCGGTACCTTCTCCGGTTTGGTGAAAATCTGGAACCCCGTGATATCACGGCGAGTGGCCTCCGCCTCGAGCATCTCGATCAGCTGATGCGTGAGCCCCTGTCCCTGATAATCCGGCGAAATCGCGATATTGCGAAATACCCGCCCGCTGAGCGAAGCCGTCGCAATCAATTGCTCGCCGTCAAAAATCCCCGCTGTATAATCGATGGTATCTTCCGAAAACGTCAACTCAAACTGCTTGAGCAGTGCCATCAGTTGCTGCTTGTCATCTTCGTGATGCAGATTCAACTGTCGTTTGGTATACATAATCATCCTCCTTCAATAGTTCTACCTTTATTATAACAAATACTGCGCCCGCCGATAAAGCATCGGCGGAATTCACAGTTGCGGATATCGCAACATTGGCACGTTGCCGCAAAAAAATGAGCGGGTACCGTCTGTCGGTATCCGCTCGTTTTCAGCTTACGCCGCTTTTTTGCTGCGCCACCATTGGTAGGCAATCAGTGCCGCGACAATCGCCACGCCGGTGACGTCGGTAACAGTGCCCGGTTTGATGAGGAGCAGGCCGCCGAGGGCAAAGGCGATGCGTTCCCATGCGCTTTCCTTGACGATGAAGTAACCGATCATCGACGAGCTCAGTGCGACCATACCGAGGATTGCCGTGATGAGGATCCAGACAATCGAGAGGGCGTCCGCGTCAATCATCAGCATCGCGGGCGACATGACGAACATGTAGGGGATGAGGAACGCCGCAATCGCAAGTTTCGAGGCGTTGACACCCGTCTTGAGCGCATTCCCTCCCGATATCGCCGAGCCCGCATAGGCGGCCAGCGCGACCGGCGGGGTGACGTCGGCGATAATCCCGAAGTAAAAGACGAACATATGCGCCGCGAGCGCCGGCACGCCGAAGTCGATCAGCGCCGGTGCGGCAATCGTGGACGTGATGACGTAGTTTGCCGTCGTCGGTACGCCCATGCCGAGGATAATCGAGGTCAGCATGGTGAAGAAAAGGATCGGCAGGAACATGCCGCCCGACAGGTCGAGCAGGAAGGAGCCCATCTTCATGCCGACGCCCGTCTTGGTGACCACGCCGATGATGATACCGGCTGCCGCGCATGCCGCCAGTACCGACAGCACGCCCTTGGCGCCGTCGACGAGACCTTGCACGATTTGCGCCGCCGTCATGCGGGTGTTGGCGCGGAGCATGGCCGCGACAATCGACATGAAGATCCCCACCAGTGCGGCACGCATCGGCGTGTAGCCCGCGACCAGAAGATAGATGATGACGACGAGCGGCAGTGCCAAATGGCCGCGTTCCCGCAGGATCGAGGACGTTTTCGGCAGCTCCGTACGGGGGATGCCGCGCAGATTTTTCCGCCGCGCTTCAAAATGCACGCCCAGCCAAATCCCGAGGAAGTACAAAATCGCCGGGATCGTTGCCGCTTTGACCACTTCCATGTACGGCACATTGACAAATTCCGCCATCAGGAAGGCGGCCGCCCCCATGATCGGCGGCATGAGCTGCCCGCCCGTCGAGGCGGCGGCTTCGACTGCACCGGCAAAGTTGCGGTCGTAGCCGAGTTTTTTCATCATCGGAATGGTGAAACTCCCCGTGCCGGCCACGTTGGCGACCGATGAGCCGGAGACCGTACCCATCAGCCCGCTGGAGAGGACGGCGACTTTCGCCGGCCCACCGCGCGCCCAGCCGGCGATCGCGTTGGCGATATCAATGAAGAAATGCCCCAGTCCCGTCGATTCGAGATACGCCCCGAACAGGATAAAGAGGAAGATGAAGGTACTCGACACGCCGAGCGGGATACCGAAAATCCCTTCCGTCGTATAAAAAAGATGCCCGACCAGCTGTTCGAGCGTGACACCGCGATGGCCCAAGATGCCGGGGATATAAGGCCCCGCAAAGGCGTACGCCAAAAACGTCAGCACGACCGACACCATCGGGATACCGACGACCCGCCGTGCCGCCTCGATGACGAGCAGCACGCCCAAGAGTCCGACCGCAAAATCCGTGCCGCTGATATTACCTGCACGCAGTACCAGTTCATGGTACTCGACGATGAGATACGCCGGTGCCGCACCGCCGAGGACGGCGAGCGCCATGTCGAGCGGATGCGGAAAGCGGCGGTTGAGCCAGCGTTTTCGCGACGGATACAAGAGGAAAATCAGCACCAAGCCGAATCCCAGATGGACGCTGCGCTGTAATTGCGCGTCCAATACGCCGAACAGTCCCGTGTACAGCTGAAACAGGGAAAAACAAATCGCGATCGCCGCGACGATTTTTCCTGTGAGACCGCGGTATTCGGCCAAATGTCGATTGTCATCCGGCAGCGCAGGGGCTGCCTTGGTAGTCGTTGTCATACATTGTCCCTCATTCTGCTAATAATTCCGGCCGCCACATGGCTGCCCGTACCTTCCCGTACGGAGCGATACCGATACGTACCGCCGTCCCCGCCGGATAGATCCGGAACAGCTCGAGCGACCCTTGCGCCGTGGTGAGCGTGAGCTGCGTGCCGACACCGACCCCGACGCGGAGTGACGGAAGCTCGCGATGCATGCCCGTCAGGACAAAATCATCGCCGTCGCGGGTAAAGGTGCCCTCCTCGGGCAAAAACGGCAATCCCACCCCGTACGAACGGTACTTCGTTCCCGTCAGGACGAACCCGTCCGCGCGGGGGTTGACCGCAAGATACTCCGTCACCATCGTCTGCTGCACCGAGTGGCGAAACCGGATCTCCAGCTCCGCCCCCGCCTCGGCAGGGCCCAGTACGTCGCAGCGCGACGCCGTGAGCGCGTACATCGTCGGTACGCTGCCCGCCGTCAGTACCCAGCCGAGACATCCCGCAACGAGCAGTACGACGATGGCGGTCGCGATCATTGCCGTGCGGCGCATTATTCCTTCAGCGCCTTTTCCGCACCCGCATTCATCGTGAGCGGCATACCCTTCATTGCGCCTTCTTTGGAGATCAGCTTACCGACTGCATGAGCCGCCGCAATTCGATCCAAATTGGCGAAAATCGCTTTCGTGATATTGTATCCCTGTTCATCCGTGAGTTTATCCGTCGCGACAATCATCGCCATAACCGATACCGTGGCGACATCGCTCGTGACACCGTCATACGTACCTGCGGGGATGACCGTCTTGGTGTAGTACGGATACTGGGCGACCAGCGCATCGGCCGTCGCGTCATCGAGCGCCACCAGCGTAATCGGCTGGGTCGCGGACACGTCCTGTACTGCCGCCGTCGGGAATCCCGCCGTGACAAATGCCGCATCCACATTGCCGTCCTTGAGCGCACCCGACGCTTCGCCGAACGACAGGTACTGTACTTCGATATCATCATACGTCAGCCCCGCCGCCTGCAGGATCTGCCGCGCATTGGCTTCCGCGCCGCTGCCCGGTGCGCCGACCGCTACCCGCTTACCGCGCAAATCCGCCAACGTGCCGATGCCGTTTTTCTCCAGCGTGACCAGCTGAATCGTTTCCGGATACAGCGTCGCAATCCCGCGGATCGAATCCACCTTTTTACCTTCAAACATTTCAATCCCGTTGGCCGCATAGTAGGCGATATCGTTTTGCACAAACGCCATGTCAATCGCATGATCCTTGAGCATGTTGATATTGGCGACCGATGCGCCCGTGCTTTCCGTGCTGGCATTGGCACCCGGAATATTTTTATTGATGATCTCCGAAATCGCACCGCCCAACGGATAGTACGTGCCCGCCGTACCGCCCGTGCCGATATTGAAATACTGCTGTTTGGCACCGTCTCCGCAACCGGCCAGTGCCGCCATGACTGCTACCCCTGTCGCCAACGCAATGGCTTTGATCAACGAACGTTTCATCTGACTCATCCTCTCTTTGCTAAAAACGGGAAATAAAAAAAGGAGCCTACGCTCCCACCACAAAGCCTGCATACGAGCGTACGCCGACTCCGTTGCCGACCATACCGTGCGGTATGAACTATTTCATTTCCCTTGGTGTTGAATTATCGCTATTATAGCACCCTGCCCGCATGAATGCAAATCAAATCGGCCGACTTCGACAAAAAATACTGTATACAGACCGCGACGCTCGTGCCGCACACTCCGTGTCGGGGCGAGCGCGTTTCCCTCGCGAAAGGGCGAATACAGCGCATTTTCGCGAGGGAAGTGTCGTCATTGCCACGGCCTCCGGCGAGGATTTCTTTTCCCGTGTAAAAAAATTGCGTGGGCAGTTGACTTTTTCGGAAAAATTATTTATACTGGGTAAAGTCAGTTGCCGGTATAGCTCAGCTGGTAGAGCGGCGCATTCGTAATGCGTAGGTCGTAGGTTCAAGTCCTATTGCCGGCTCCATATGAAGATGAAACAGTCACTACGGTGGCTGTTTTTTATTCCATTCGCGGCGCTACGCAATGCACACGTAGGTGCAAATCCTATTGCCGGCTCCATATGAAGACGAAACAGTCAC
>CABTYA010000030.1 GCA_902488965.1 uncultured Veillonellaceae bacterium | reverse complement strand
TTTGGCAAATCATTTACATCATCGAGGCCAAAGACGTCTTTGAGGGCAAGTGCAGTTTGAACCAGTGAGTAAGAATCGTATGCATATGGACCTCCTCTACTTGACGACCAATACCGGCACCGATGCATGGTGTACCAAGTACCCCGACACCGTGCCGACCAGCATCCCTGCGACCGTGCCCAAGCCGCGACTGCCGGCCACGATGAGATCGGCATGCCGCTCGGCGGCAATCTCCAGCAACGCTTCGCGCGGCGAGCCCGTCTCATGCACCACCGTAAAGGGCACCCCTTCCGGTACGCGCGCCGCCGCCATCGTCAGCACGTCGCTGCTGTACTGGCGCCGATAGTCGTTGAGCTCCTCGGCATGCGCATCGATGCCGAGCGCGTCCGCTACGCGCTGTTTATTCTCATCCGTATCTTCGATATGCCGCGGACGGTTGAGCCACGCGACCGAAAAATACTCCACATCCAGCACATGCGCCAAAATCAGTTCCGCGCCATACTTCTGTGCAAACATGACCGCCATGTCGACCGCCCGATGGGCATTTTCCGAACCGTCGACAGCAACCAGAATCGTACGATACGCATTCATAGGAAATCCCTCCTTGTACTGACATTATAGCACGACCGCTAATGTTACGCACCGATTTTGCCCCCCTTGACGGCAAGAGGTAAAGGTTGTCTGAGAATCTCCTTGCAAATGACTTGCCCGAATCCGTCAACGGCGGTACGTACAATGTATATATTACATTAGGGAAGCGGGGATTACCCGCACAGGGAGGTAATTGTATGAAACAACGTCATGCGGCCTTGCTCGCCGCTTGTGTGCTGACTTTGGGAGTCGCCGGCGCACAAGCCGCCGACATGGTCACACTCAATCCGGTCGTCATCACGGCGACACGTTCCGCCAAAGCGGAAATCGATGTCCCGATGTCGATTGAAATTATGCAGGGAGAATCGATCCGCCGTGCCGGCGCGACCAATATCCACACTGCGCTCGCCGGTATCACGGGCATCGCCTACAAATCGTTCGGCGCGGCCGGCGGCCACATGGGCACGATGAGCAACGAAATCGCCATTCGCGGGATTAAAAACGGTACGCTCGTCATGATCAACGGCAACCCGATCAACGCCCGCGGCAAGTACTATCTCGATGCGATCCCGACGGAACGCATCGACCGTGTCGAAGTGACCAAGGGCGGCGGCTCCGTACTGTACGGCTCGGAAGCGATGGCCGGCGTCATCAACATCATCACCAAGGACGATGCGCCGAATTCGCTCCTGCTCGGCTACGGCAACTACGGCCAGCGCCAAGCCGACCTCAACCTCAACATGGACGGTTTCTCTCTCGGTCTGCATCGCGAACACTGGGGACTCTTGCAACATGTTACCGAAGTCGACGATTTCCGCTATGCGGATTTGCCCGGCTCGCGCAAAGATTCGCTCCACTTGGGCTATCGTTTCAGCGACGAATTGAGCATGTCGTTTGACAAATTCAAATCCGCTACGGATTACGAATATTACTACTTCGCCAAACCGACCAAACCGAAAAACTGGCCCGGCAAAATCGGCGATCTGCAGCAATATCGGACCTATACGAGCGACCAACGGCTCTTCCAAGTGAACTATCAGAGCGATGACTTCACCGCTCACGCCTACCACAACCGTGTCTTCATGCAAGCCGACGGCGGCAACTTCTTCACAAGAACGCATAGTCCTGCCAAAGGCAAAGCACGTTTCTATAATACCAAGGAAGAAAACGTCAACTACGGTCTTGACTTGCAAAAAACCTGGCGCGGGGACAAGACGGACTGGATTGCCGGCATCACGTTCCAACATGAATTTTACGAAGCCTCGCTGTACAAAGACACCGACGACCGCTACAGCCGTGATATCTGGGCGGCCTACCTGCAGGCGGAACATCGGCTGAACGACCGCGATACGATTATTCTCTCGGGACGCGAAACCAAGACGCGCAACTCGACCGCCGACACGAACCACAGCAACTTCTCCGCGGCGGGACAGTGGATTCATCAACTCAATCCGGACGAAAACTTGTACGTCAATGTTTCGCAGTCCTTCATCATGCCGACCTTCAGTCAGATGTTCGGGAAAAACGGCAGCGCCATGCCGAACCCGGGTCTGAAGCCGCAAAAAGGCATCAACTATGAAGTCGGCTACAAGAAGATGCATGATGACCATCTTTATCAATTCGCCGTATACCATGCGCGTATCAACGACAACATCAAAGTCGATCTTGACAAAGATAAAGACGGCATCCTGATAGGTTATCAATACATCAACTCCGAGTTCAAAAACACCGGCGCGGAAATTTCCATGCAATATCAAGGAGAGGGACCGTGGTCCTACCGTCTCGGTGTCTCCTACAACAATCCGATGTACAAAGACAACGGTAAAACAGCGAAAAAACCGTACTGGGACCGCAGCTACGGCCGCTGGCAGGTCAACGGCACTCTCACCTATGCCCAAGGCCCGTGGAGCAGCACGTTGACGGCCGCTTACCTTGCGGACCGTGTCGGCAGCCCGTCCAGCAGCCCCTCTTCGCCGACTAAACCGTATCTCCTGACGACTTGGAATACGACCTATCATTTCAACGATGAAAACAGTCTCTCGCTGCGCATCGACAACGTACTCGATCGGGAAGACAACGTATCGCACTCCGGTACGTTCTACCGCTCCACTCCGATCAACTACCTCCTGTCGTATCGCTACGAATTCTGATTGGATTACCGCAAAGAGCAACGGACCTCCGTTGCTCTTTTTTGGTGCCGCCGTCGCCTTTCCGCAACGACCCATTGTCAACAAAAATTGAAATTTATTTTCCCTATTGATTTGTTATCCCTTTAGGTGTACTATTGTTTACAATAAGAGAAATGGAGGGGTTATATGAACCACACACAATCACGACATCACACCGTGATGTTGGTACAGGAGGCCGTATTCGTCGCGCTGATTGCCATCGGCGCATTCATTCGGCTGCCGCTGGTATGGATGGACTATTTCGACTTGGGTCCGCTGTTTGTCCTTTGGGCGGGATACTTACTCGGCCCGTGGCGCGGAGCGCGCGTCGTTGCCGTCTATACCCTGCTCGGTTTGCTCGGCGTACCGATCTTCGTCGAAGGCGGCGGGCTCGGCTATATCCTGAAACCGACGTTCGGCTACCTGCTCGGCTACATGGCGGCCGCCTGGCTGGCAGGCTACTTGGTCCGCGGGCATGAGCAGGACAGCCGCGTGCGCTACCTTTGGATGACATTCCTGTGTTTTTGCGCCGTCTACGTATTCGGCATCGGCTACAAATGGTTGCTTGTCAACATCTACTTCAACGAGGTTCTGCCGCTGTGGGCGATCATGTCCGCATCACTGATTCCGATGCCGGCGGAAGTGATCCTCTTCGGCCTGGCCAGTGCCTTCGTCGTACCGCAATTACATCGTTCCGTTCAGTTCTACAAAGGAGTGAGCGCTCGTGAATTATCTCGTTAGTGCCACCGATACGGACGCCGGCAAAACATTTGTCACCGGTACCCTGCTGGCGATGCTCGGCAGCCGCGGGCAACGCGCCGCCGGCCTCAAGCCCGTCGCCAGCGGTGCCGTCCCCGCAGCGGACGGCACGCCGGTATCGGAAGACGCGTCATTCCTGTTGCAGATGGCCGGCCTGCCGGAATCGTTCCGCCCGCATATCAATCCGTACGTACTGGGACCGGCACTGGCCCCCGATCTCGCCGCCGCCCGCACCGGTGTCGAAACATCGCCGGCGGTCATGGAAGATGCCTACCGAAAGCTCGCCGCCCAATTTGATCATGTGCTGGTCGAAGGCGCGGGCGGTATCACCACCGGCCTGGCCAAAGACTACACGGTCATCGACCTGACGCAGCATCTGCAGCTGCCGATTATCCTGGTCTGCGACAACCGTCTCGGCGCCATCAATCGCTTGCTGACCACCGTGTACTATTGTCAAGGTCATCAACTGACCGTCGCCGCCGTGATTTTGAACGGCTGTGACGATCCGCAGTCGGTGTTGGAACAAAGCAACCGCCGCACGATGGAAGCGCGCAGCGGCATCCCCGTCATCGGCATGCTGCCGACCTACAAAGGAGAACTCACTCCCGCCGCTCTCGCGGCCTGGGCCGGCGAATATCTCGATATCGACGCGTTATTTTAGAAACACACACCGCCATTGACCGATACTTAGGCGCGCACCGCTGCCAAATTCGTCGGTGCGGCGGATTCCGTCTCACGGAGGGGCGCCCCCCTGCGGCCGCTTCCGACACGCAAAAAGAGCGACAGTCACCTGTCGCTCTTTTATTATGCACGCATCCTCTTACGGCAGCGGCCCGTAGACCGCTTCGTGCAGTAACACCACGCCGTCAATATAGTGATGCGAAGAGCAATAGCGATACGCATCGGGAACACGCAGGATATGTCCGCGCTGTACGGCGGGAAGCTCCGCATAGGCGGGATCGCCGGCCACCGCCGCCGCCAACTCGTCCGCGGACTGATCCCCGCGACTGACCGACGCCACTTCCGGCAATATCAAGTAGTCGGGGTGCGCCCGTACGACGCCTTCCTTGCTCAAATGGTCGCCTTTTTTGAGGCCGACGATGGCCGCGCCGTTGCGCAAGCCCGCATCGGTAAGGACATGATGCGCCAATCCTTCGGGACTGCCGAACGCGCCCTGCACCGAGTACATCAGCGCAATCGGGCGATTCTCCGCCGCTACATCCGCCAAGCGGGCGGCAATCCGTGCCGCGCCCTCCTCGATATGCGCCCGCATCTCTTCACCGCGTGCCTCTTCATGGAGTGCGGCCGCCACAATCCGAATCCGCTCGAGGATCATCTCCCGATTCGTCGCGACGGGAAGTACCACCACGGGAATCCCCAGTTCATCTTCCAGATGAATCAGATGCTCGTCGCTGTCCTGAACGATGATCAAATCCGGCTGTTGCGCAATGATAAATTCCGGCGTCAGCCGCCCTTCCCAGCGCGCCTTGACTTCGCGGGCGGCATCACGGCAGAGCGAGTCCTCCCGCACCGCCGCATCCGATACCGCCGCCATTCGACCGGACCCCGCCAATCCGATGGCCAAGTCTTCCAAATTAGCCGTATTGGCGATGATCCGCTGCGGTACATGCGGCAGCGTCACCGTGCGTCCCGCCCCGTCCACGACGGTGTAGCCGCCTGTCCGTTCCTGCGCCGGCGGCATGCATGCGGCGAGACACAGACAGAGCATGACCGCCACCAGCGCGATAAAACGATTTCGTCCGCCGTTCATCAGAAGCGATACTTCACGCCGAGCAGGTAGTTAAACGGCTGCGCATTATAGCGGGACGATACGTGACTCGTGATATCTTCCCGATTGAGCAGGTTGTCCGCATCGAAATACACTTCCCACTCCTCGGTCGGGGTATACGCCACATGGAGCGAGGTAATCAGCAGCGGTCTGACTTCTTCCTGATAACTGGACAAGACACGTTCACCCGTATAGGCGGCCTGCAACGACACCTGCCAGTCGTCGTCACGGTATGTCACGCCGCCGTTGAGCTGCAAGCGCCCGTAGTCACGCTGCCAACCCTTTTTCGGGTAACGGGCATCATAAAACTTCGGATCCTGCACGACAAAGCCCCAGTTCGAATGCCAGTTCTCATTGTGACGGACATCGACGGAAACTTCCAGCCCGTGGTTTTTCGTGTCTTCGTTCATCTGTTTCGGGACACCGTTTTTATCTTCCTTGAGCCGCATGAAGTTTTTCACGTCACTCTTGAAGACGGCGACTTTCCACAGCGAATCGCCGCGTTGCGCCTTCATGCCGATTTCATAGTGCTTGCCCGTTTCCGGTTTCAAGTCGACATTGCCTTTGGCCGAGCCCGCGCCGAACAACGCGTCCATCGTCGGCAGGGTAAAGGACTCGCCGTACGATACGAACCAGCTGGTATCTTCGCCCATGCGATGCAAGAACTGTACCTGCGGCGTGAACTGACGGAACTCCTTGTCTTTCGGCGAATTCGCCGTCCATGTCTGCCGCGCCGACAGTGTCAGCTGATTATCTCCGCCGAGCTGGCGTTCGTACGAGCCGTAAAGCGAGAAAACGTCACGCGAATAGTGCGGGTGTTCACGTTCTTCATACCCGTAAAAGCGCCCGTCGTTCAGATATTTCCCGTCACTGCCTTTCATGCCGGCTTTCTTGCTGTTCCACATCGGTTTGTTCTGCGTGAGCAGACTGTACTTACTGCGTTCCCAACCGCCGCCGACCAAAATCACCGCATCGTCTCGTTGCCATTCTTTATGCAGGTCGAGACTCATCGTCCGATCGTCGGATTCGTACAAGTACTGCCGGTCGAGAATACCGATGAGTTTCGGCGATTTTTTCGACTCATAATCCCAATAGGTGTACCACGTCGTTCCCAAATTGCGATGGATGGCAAAGGTCGCTCCGAAGCCGTCTTTCTCATACTGCAACGCCCCCTGCCAATCCAAACGGGTGATGTCGCGATGGTCGTAAATGGCTTCCGCGGTCTTTCCTTTCGAATGCTTGGCATACCAGTATTCTTTCCCGTAATCATGGTGCGAATGCGACAGTCGCAGCGACAGCTCGTCACTGAACCGATACGTCATGTTGCCCATGTACTTCGTCCCGCCGGTAAAATGGAAAAATTTACCGTAGTCCGAAGGTTGCGAGATGTTATTCACCCGTCCTTTTTTGTCGATGACAAAGTTGGCGCTGAATTCCCCTTCGCTCACCGTGAGCGCATGCCGCTGCTGCCCGAAGTTCCCTGCCGACACAGCGACCGAACTGGTCTTGCCGGGTTTGGTAATGATATTGATGACACCGCCCGTCGCGTCCGAGCCGTAGAGTACCGCCCCGCCGCCGCGCACAATTTCGATGCGTTCCACATCCTCAATCGGGATCGCACTCAAATCGGCATAGCCGTTACGGAAGTTGAGCGAAACGCCGTTCAGCATGACCAACGTACCGCGGCGCTTGCCGCGAATCAAAAATTCGCCGCCCGACTCGCCGACGGGATTGGCTTTGTAGATGACCCCCGTCGTAAAACGCAACGCGTCCTGTACCGTCGATGCGCCCGTATTCACGATTTCCTGCCGACCGATAATCTCCGTCGTCGCCGGTACATCGATATCCGCCTTGACATAGCGGGTCGCTGTCACGATTTGCGGTGCGAGCGTGACCAACTCTTCGGCACCGACCGTATTCCCCGCACCGGTCAATACCGCCACCGCTAACAATACTGCTGTTTTGGATTGCAATGAATCCGCCTCCCCTCAAAATGCATCTGTGTTGCTGATGACTGTATTTATCATAATCAATATCATTATATTTGTCAAAATAACGGTAATGAACCCACTGTCGGGCAGCTTGCCCGTAGAGCGGACAAATGCTAAAATATAACAGTTCATTCATTCATTTATTTATTCATTACATACTAAGGAGGAGTAGGGAATGAAACATTCACTGTATGCGGCACTGCTGCTGTGCGCTGCCACGGGAATCAGCGCCACCGCAGCCGAGCCGGTCATGCTTGACGGCATGGTCATCACGGCGACACGCACGCTCGAAGACGTGCAACGTGTCCCGGCGGCGGTCACCGTCATCACCAAAGAAGACCTTGATAAACGTCCCGTGCAAAATATTGCGGATGCATTGGCACACACGACGGGTGCCTATCGTGCACCGGTTGCGGACGGCAGTCTCGGTTCGGATTTTTCCGTACGCGGATTCGGCTCGACGGATATTCTCGTCATGATTGACGGCCAACCGGTCAACTCGGGCTGGAACGGCAGCGTGGATTGGCAGATGCTGCCGACGACGGGCATCGAACGGATTGAGCTGGTCAAAGGCGCCGCCTCGTCACTCTACGGCGGGCGGGCCGTCGGTGCGGTCATGAATATCATCACGGAAGGACATAAGGACGGCTTTGACGGCAATATCCGCCTGTCCTACGGCTCCAACGGCACTAAACGCGGCGCATTTGACCTGCGCGGCGATATCAACGGCCGCTGGACGGTCGGACTGGGCTATGAACGCCGCTCCACCGACGGCTATCCGAGCTACTATTTCGACACCAAAAAAGACAAGACAGCGGGAACGCCGAACGCTTTCGGAGAGTTGGCGCAATCGGCACGCTACCGCTACATCTACGGCAGCCCCGGCGACAAACACAATGAAACCGATATCGCCAAGCTGCAGGTCGGCTATCGTTTCGACGACGACCGCTCGCTGAACTATCGCTTTACCCACAGCCGTCATACCTACGGCTACCGCAATCCGATCTCGCTGTTGCGTGACAAGGACGGTCGGCCGGTATTCAACGGTACGGTCGCCGTTCCCGGCGGGACGGTCACGGTTAAACCGGGCGATTTCCTGCATTACAGCGGCGAATATGTCATGGACATCCATCGCCTGCAATTCACCGATACGGCGCACAAAGTCTACGCCACACTCGGCTATACGCATCGTGATAAAGACGGCTACAGCACTCCGGGCGACGTTCCGGCCGATCTGCCGGCCGATCAACTCAACGATTGGAACGGTCCCGGTGTCTATTCGTTCTACCCGAGCGAGTCGTACGACTTCAATATCTACAAAGAATGGGAAACGGAGCAGCACAGTATCGTTGCGGGATACAACTTCCGCCGCGAATCGTTTGCCCAAACACGTTACGACTCCGAACAGTGGCGCGATCACAAGCACGGCCTCTCACCGTACGAATACAACGGCGGCAAGGGTACGACCCACGCCTTCTACCTGCAGGACCAATATCAGGTCGACGACCGACTGACGGTCTATGCCGGTCTGCGCTGGGACCGCTACACCAAATCGGACGGCTACAGCCACAAACTTTCCAAAGGGAAATGGATCGAAAACAGTTACAGCAGCGGCACATACACGCAGCTCAGCCCGAAACTCGCCGCCGAATACAGTCTGACGCCGAACAGCACGGCCTACGTCTCCTACGGCAAGGCCTTCAACCCGCCGGTACTCTACCAAGTCTACCGTAACAGCGGCAGTACGAAACCGAACCCGAATCTCGGGCCGGAACGCACGACATCCGTCGAAGCCGGCTAGAAATGGCACAACGATGCGACCGCGATTGACATCGGCATCTTCCGCGCCCGTACGACCGGATCGGCCTATCGGGCTACGCGCAACGGTGTCACCGCCTATTACAACTTTGACAATCCGATTACCCGCCGCGGTCTCGAATTCAGTGTCAAGCAGCAACTGAGCGATGACTGGTCGGGCTATGTGAACTATACGCTGCAACGCGCCGATGACGACGGCGACAAAATCTACGGCATTCCGCGGCACTTGCTGCACTTCGGTGTCGAATACGACCGTCAGCCGTGGAATATCCTGATTGACAGCACCTACGTCAGCGAACGGCAATCGCCGGACGAACTGACCGGTACGCTGCGCTCGGACGATGCGTTCTTCCTGACGGATCTGAGCCTGCGCTATGCACTGACCCCCGAAGTTACCCTGCAAGGCGCGGTAACCAATCTCTTCGATCGCCAGTTCTACGCAGTGGAAGCGGCTCGCGGACGTGCGTATACCGTATCGATGCAGTATCAGTTCTAGGCGGACGGATTACCAATAAAAAAACGACGCATTTGCGTCGTTTTTTTATTGCCCGAAGGCGGCGTAGCGATTATTCATGCGCCTTTGCCGGCCGTGTCCGTATGCAGGCGATGCGCCGTTCCCTGCCATCCGCGCCGCTCCAATTCATGCTCCATATAGACGATAAGCTCCGCCGAAGTCCGCACCTCGGTATCCTGTTGGACAAAATGAAATTGACGGATTGTCAGTGTTCGAGCCGCCGAATTCCACTCCCCGACGGGGATTTTTGTCCCGTCTTTGAGGTCGGTCGGGATATACGCATACAGTCGCTCGCCCTTCAGCGTGACGGCCACCGGCTCGGCAAGTACACCTTCATAGCCGTCCGCCCGTTTCTCGCGCAACTCAAATCTCGCCAGCATGACCGGCTCGACCGACTTGATCTCGGTCGGCACAATCGACAAGGCGCAAATATAACTCGCATCGTCCGCCACCGCCAGCCACGTGCCGATGAGGGCATGATTCGCCCGCTCCTGCGTGCGCTCCTGGGTCATCCACCACGCCCATACCCCGACGGAAAGCAGTGTCACCAAGAGCCAGATCCACTTTTTTTGCCGCGCGGTCAGCCCCGCAATTTGCGCCATATATTTTTCCCGTACAAGGCCAGTCCCGTGAGTGCCGATGCCCAAAGCGGGAGGTAGCCCATCACCATCACCTCAAAATTGGCGATATGCGCCTGCGCCATGCCAAACCAGCAGAGCGGACACGCCGTCGCCCGCGCCGTCACCCACACGATGCCGGCGGCCGCAACGGCCACTCGTTTCCATGACGGTCCATGCATCGCCCGTCCTCCTTTTATTTCGTGAAATATTCAACACCCGCGGTAAATATCGGCTGGGTCTTGGCCCCCGCGATATTTTGCGCCAGGTACGGACCTGTGCGTTCGCTGTGCGCCATTTTACCCAACACCCGTCCGTCGGGGCTGGTGAGCCCTTCGATTGCGAGCATCGAGCCGTTCGGATTGTAGCGTCCGTCCATCGTCGGCCGGCCGTCGGGATCGACATACTGCGTGGCAATCTGTCCCGCCGCCGCCAACCGTGCCAACACCTCCGGCGGCGCCATCAGACGACCCTCACCGTGGCTGATCGGCACCGCGTGCAGTTCGCCTTCCCGGCAATGCGCCAGCCACGGCGAAGTATTCGCCGCAACCCGCGTTGTCACATAGCCGGATACGTGCCGGCCGATGCGGTTATAGGTCAGTGTCGGCGCATCGGGCGTCATCTCGCGGATATCGCCGTACGGCACCAGACCGAGTTTGATCAGTGCCTGGAAACCGTTGCAAATCCCGATGATCAAGCCGTCCTGTTCCACCAGCAGGCGGGATACCGCCTCCGTCAGCTGCGGATGACGGAACAGCGCCGCAATAAATTTACCCGATCCTTCCGGCTCGTCGCCTGCGGAAAATCCGCCCGGGAACGCCAATATCTGCGCCGTACCGATGGATTTGACCAGCGCGTCGACGGATTCTTGCAGCATCGCCGCCGTCAGGTTGCGTACGACGAGAATCTCCGGCTCCGCCCCCGCAGCTGAAAAGGCTCGCGCCGTGTCGTATTCGCAGTTCGTCCCCGGCATGACGGGGATCAACACCTTCGGCCGTGCGATACGTGTCCGTACCGTTGGCGCGGCAGCCGCCGCCGTCACCGGCGGTGTCACGACCGTTTCCGCCGCAATATCCGCCGTCCGCGGGAAGACATCATCCCAGACGGATTCCCATTCTTCACCGAGTGCGGTTACATCGAGCGTCGTTTCGCTGAAGGTCAACGCCGTGCCGCCCGTCGTACCGATGCGGCGGGCATCTCCCGCCGCGACCCACGCCGCTGCGGTTTCGTCGTCCGTTTCAATCAGCCAGCCGACCGGCTGGGGTGCCATGAGCTCCGCCGCCGTCAGCTCCGTCAGCGTCGCGCCGATTCCGTTGCCGAACGCCGCCCGCGCCGCCTGCGCCGCCAGTCCGTCCGTCGTGAGTGCGTTCGCCGAGGCGATGACACCGCGACCGATATCATCATACAGACGGTCGGCATGAGCGGTGAACACGTCGATATCCGGCATGCCCGCCTCATCCGTCGGGACCATCGCCCACACCAGTGCATGGCCGGGCGCTTTCCACTCCGGACTGACGACATGATCGGCTTCATCGGTCGTCACCGCAAACGACACCAATGTCGGCGGGACGTGCAAGTCCATAAACGTCCCGCTCATGGAGTCCTTGCCGCCGATGGCGCCGATAGCCAGATCCTGCTGCGCGGCGAAGGCGCCCAACAGAGCCGCGACAGGCTTGCCCCACGAAGCCGCCGTGCCCATTTTTTCAAAATATTCCTGCAACGTGAGGTAGACATTGCGCCGATCGCCGCCCAAAGCGACGATACGCGCGACCGACCACAGCACGGCATAGTACGCACCGTGGAAGGGGCTCCACGACGACAAGTACGGGTCGAATCCGTGCGCCATCAGGCTCACCGTCACGGCATCGCCCGTCGGTACGGGAATCAACGCCGCCATGCCTTCCGTCGGCGTCATTTGACGTTCACCGCCGAACGGCATCAGTACCGTACCCGCGCCGACCGTGCTGTCAAATCGTTCCGCCAGTCCGCGCTGCGAAGCAACTTGCGTCGAAGTCATCCGCGCGCGCCACGCCGCCGCGACATCCGTCACCTCGGGCAGGGCGAATCGGTCTTCGTCCGCCGGTACGGCGACCTGCGCCGTCGCCTGGCGAGAGGCGCCGTTCGTCGCCAAAAACGACCGCGCCAAATCGACAATCTTGCAGCCGCGCCATGTCATCACCAGCCGCGGATCGGCCGTTACTTCGGCAATGACCGTAGCTTCGAGGTTTTCTTC
>CABTYA010000029.1 GCA_902488965.1 uncultured Veillonellaceae bacterium | reverse complement strand
TGCGACTGTCCACATAAAACAGATGCCGTGGCCGGCGCCAGCAACACCCGCATGCGCGACCGTGAGAGCGCGGTAAAGCTCCCGCCGTAAAATGCGACCTCCCAATGCCGCTCCCGATTCGTACTCGCCCGATAGGCCGCGATTGTCTCGGCGACCTGCGCCGGCGTGACGGAATGCGTCTCGCCCGTGATTCGCCACTGGTTGCAGAAGGTGCAGCGATACGGGCAGCCGTCGTGGGGAATAAAGAGCGGGATAATTGCGTTACGCACAGTAAAGACGCGCGATTTTCATCGCGCGTTCTCCGTCATCGTCGCCAGCGCTTCCCGTGCCGCCTGCTGCGCCGCTTCTTTTTTACTTTTGCCCATGCCCGTGCCGCATCGGCGCCCGTTGATATAGACGCCCATGTAAAACGTCTTATCATGATCGGGGCCCTCATCGCGCTCCAACTGGTAACGGATCTCCGCCTCGCCTTGCTGCTGTACCAGCTCTTGCAGATCCGTCTTGTAGTCGTGCGTGTAGTTGCCCGATGCGATTTTGTCCAGGTATACCTGTAAATGCGTCAGGATAAAGGCCGCCGCCTCATCGTACGAAGTATCGATATAAATCGCACCGATAATCGCCTCAAAGGCATCCGCCAAAATCGAGGCCCGCGTGCGACCGCCCGTCTGCTCTTCGCCGCGCCCGAGCAGCAAGTATTCGCCGACGTGAAAATACTCCGACCGCGGCGCCAGCGCGCTTTCGCACACGACACTCGCCTTGGCGCGGGTGAGCTCGCCTTCCGTCCATTCAGGGTATTTGAGGAACAGGTACTCGCCGATGACCAAATCAAGTACCGCATCCCCCAAAAACTCCAACCGTTCATTGTCATGCACATGTTCGTCCCGATGTTCATTGGCGTAGGACGTATGCGTGAGCGCCCGATTAAGCAGCTGCACATTGTGCACCGGAATGCCTTGTTCGGCGGCAAAGGTCCGCACCTTTGCCAGCCGTTTTTCCAGCCCTTTCATCGTTTACTCCTGCGCGGCGCGCATGACGATGACGGCGTTTTGACCGCCGAAACCGAACGAGTTGGACATCCCCGCCCGTAAAGAAAGTTCCCGTGCGCCGTCCGTCACATAATCCAAATCGCAATCAGGATCCGGATGCGTCAGATTCAGCGTCGGATGCACCCGCCCTTCGGCGAGCGAGAGCGCCAGTACCGCCGCTTCGACCGCACCCGCCGCACCGAGCAGATGCCCCGTCATCGATTTGGTCGAATTGACAGCCAGATCGTACGCCTGTGCGCCGAACAAGCTCTTAATCGCCATCGTTTCGTTTTTGTCGTTGAGCGGTGTCGATGTACCGTGCGCATTGATGTAGTCGATGTCGTCGACGCTCATGCCGGCATCGGCCAACGCCCGTTCCATACAGCGTTTCGCCTGGCGTCCTTCCGGCGCCGGCGCGGTGATATGGTACGCATCTCCGTTCGTCCCGTAGCCGCAGAGTTCGGCATAAATCCGCGCCCCGCGTGCCTTGGCGTGTTCCCATTCTTCCAACACCAGCATCCCCGCACCTTCGCCCATGACAAAGCCGTCGCGCGTCGCATCAAACGGGCGCGACGCTCCTGCGGGGTCGTCATTGTGCGAAGCGCACAGTGCTTTCATCGCGGCAAATCCCGCCATCGGCATGCCGTCGATGGCCGCTTCCGTACCGCCCGCCACCATAATATCGGCATCGCCTTCACGGATAAAGCGCATGGCGTCGCCGACCGCATTCGTCCCGGAGGCGCAGGCCGTCACATCCGTGAGGACCGGACCGCGCAGATCCATATCGATCGACACCTGTCCGCCCGCCATGTTGGCAATCATCTTCGGAATCGCGAACGGATTCATCCGCGACGGCCCGCGGTCATAGAGCTGACGGTACAATTCGCCCGTCGTCAAAATCCCGCCGATACCCGTACCGACAACCGTCCCGATCCGATCGTGATCTTCCGCCGCCAAATCCAATGCCGCATCCGCGACCGCCTGTCGGGCGGCCACAATGGCGAACTGGGCAAAGCGGTCGATATGACGCGCTTCTTTGCGCTCGAAATGATTCAGCGCATCAAAACCTTTGACTTCGCCGGCGATTTCAACCGCATATCCTTCCGTATCAAACGCCGTAATCTTGCCGATTCCCGACGTTCCCGCGAGCAGCGCCGCCCACGTGGACGCTGTGTCCAATCCTACGGGCGTCACCAAACCGATGCCCGTTACCGCTATTCGTCGTTGCTTCATTCTATCACCTCATCCTATCGTACCGAGCGCTTTTTCGCCCGCCGCTACGGTCCGTTTCCACGTCCCGATGCGTGTCCGTATCCGTTGCCATACGGCCGCCCGTTTGGCGGCCAACACCCGCTGGGTTTCGCGCATATGCGCCCGGGTATCCTTCAGCTCTTCCCGTCTCTCGGCCAGTGCCTGACGGGTATCTTCCCACGTCAGCGCCACCCGCGCGACCGCAATCTGCCGGATCGGCATGCTGCGCAATTTACCGAGACGTCGGGGCATTGCCGGCAGCAGCTCGCGCCACGGCAAGTACGAACGCACCGCCTGCGCTTCTTGCACCATCCGCTGCACGATGTCTTTGACCGGCAGCACGGACGGAATCCGTAACATATTCGAGCCCGCAAAAATGAGCCCCGTCTCGCCGTCGCCCTGCTGGGCGCGGATCAGTGCCTGGCTCAGGCAAAACCGCCGCGTGCAATGTTTCAGACAGTTCGTGCAGACCTTCGGCCGCGGCACCGTATCATTGATGATCGCCTCGGAAAAGGGATTGCGAATGGCTTGCGCCGGCAGCCCCACCGTGCTTTGGATCAGCACGATATCTTCCGGTTTCGTCGCATTGACGTACGCCGCTTTCATCGCCGCCGACGCCGCCGACTCGGTACTCGCCGCAAAGCGGCTGCCGATCTGAACGCCGTGCGCGCCGAGCCGCAGCATCGCCGCGACATCATACCCGTTGACGATAGCACCCGCCCCGATAACGGGGATCCGTACCGTGTCGAGTACTTCCGGCACGATGTCTTTCACCGGTCGCTCCGTCCCCAGATGACCGCCCGCCTCCGCGCCTTCGACGATGACCGCCGAGGCGCCGAGCCGTTCGGCGATCCGTGCCAGTTTGGCCGAAGATACGATCGGCACGAATTCGGTCGCGGCGGCTTTGCACCAGTCGAACACGTCACGGGAAAATCCCGCACCCGCGACCACCAGGTCGATTTTTTCTTCAATGGCGGTCTTGACCGTTTCGGCAAACGAGCTCGCCGCCACCATGATATTTATTCCGATAATCCCTTGGGGTGCCAGTTGACGGGCGGCACGAATCTCCCGCCGCAACTCGTCCATCGGCAGTGCCGTCGCGGCAATCAGCCCGATGCCGCCTTCACGGGCGACTGCACCCGCCAATTTGGACAGCGAGAGGCGAATCGCCATCCCGCCCTGTACCAAGGGTAACTTCGCTTCCAATTTGCCGATTTTTAGTGTCGGTAATTGCATGGAGTCCCTCCTATGAGAAAACCGGGAGGCCCTGCCTCCCGGTATCGGCCGCGCTTAGGCGATCTGTTTGTCGATGTATTCGACGGTATCCCGTACGGTTTTGATTTTTTCCGCTACATCGTCCGGAATTTCGATTTCGAATTCTTCTTCAAACGCCATGATCAATTCCACGATGTCGAGAGAATCCGCACCCAAATCGTCGATGAACGTCGAATCAATATTGACGTCGGCTTCATCGACACCCAACTGATCGACTACGATTGCTTTTACTTTATCAAATGTATTCACCCGTTTCACCACCTTTCATATTTTGTCTATTATATTACATCTCCCCGGTCATTTCAATGACCGCAGAGCCGACCTACATCGCCATGCCGCCGTTGACGTCGAGCACTGCCCCCGTCACGAATCGGGCCCGATCGGAGACGAGGTAGCGCACCGCTTCCGCGATGTCTTCCGGCTGGCCCATATGACCGAGCGGAATATCCGCCACCAGCTGCTGTTTGACCGCATCCGACAGCACCGCCGTCATGTCCGTTTCGATAAATCCCGGAGCGACGGCATTGGCCCGTACACCGCGCGAGGCGAATTCCTTGGCCGTCGCTTTCGTCAGACCGATGACGCCCGCTTTGGCAGCCGAATAGTTGGCCTGGCCGCGATTGCCGATTTCACCGACAATCGAGCTGATATTGACGATGGCGCCGCGGCGTGCTTTGACCATATACGGCGATACCGCCTGCGTCATCAAAAAGACGCCCTTGAGATTGGTATTGAGAACCGCATCCCAGTCTTCTTCTTTCATGCGGCGCATCAATTTATCCCGCACGATACCGGCGTTGTTCACCAGCACCTCCACACTGCCGAAGGTGTCGATTGCCGTTTGCACGAGCGCATCGACTGCAGCTTTGTCCGAAACGTCTCCTTGCACGGTGATGGCTTGTACGCCGTGCGCCTCAACGGCCGCTTTCGTTTCTTCCGCCGCCGCCGTATTGCCGGCATAATTGATCACAATATTGTATCCGTCTTCGGCCAGCCCTATGGCAATGGCCCGTCCCAAACCGCGCGATGCGCCTGTTACGATTGCTGTCTTGCTCATCGTGTCGCTCCTTTCATCTTTGCCAATGTATCCGCCAAGCTCGCCGCGTCTTCGACATGCAGCATGTCGATATGCCGGTCGATCTTGCGCATAAATCCTGTCAGAACGTTGCCCGGACCGATTTCCACCTGCCGGGTTACGCCCGCGTCCAACATGTAGCGGACGGAGTCTTCCCACAAAACGGGATGTGCCGCCTGTTCTACCAACGCCTCGCGCACGTCTTGCGCCGTCGTCACGGGACGGGCATGGACGTTCGCAATCACCGTTGTCTGCGGCGGGCGAATGTCGATATCATCGAGCACTTTCGCCAGACGTTCCGCCGCCGGCTGCATCAGCGTACTATGGAAAGGGGCGCTAACCGCCAACGGTACGACCCGTCCCGCACCGGCCTCTTTCATCCGCTGCCCCGCAGTATCGACCGCCGCCGCCACACCGGCAATGACGACCTGACCCGGGCAGTTGAAATTGACCGCCTGCACCGCACCGACCTCGGCCGATACCTCCGCGCAGATCTTGACGATTGTGTCCCGATCGAGGCGAATAACGGCCGCCATCGCGCCTTCTCCCAACGGCACGGCCTCCTGCATAAATCGCCCGCGCCAATGTACCGCCCGCACCGCATCGGCAAAATCCATCGCCCCTGCGGCGACCAACGCGGAATACTCGCCCAGACTGTGGCCCGCCATAAAGTCGGCCCGTTCGCCCGCCGCCGCGACAAGATCGTACGCCGCGACACTGGCCGTCAAAATCGCCGGCTGGGTGAACTCGGTCTTGACCAATTCTTCGGCCGGACCTTCAAAAATGAGCGTCGACAGTGAAAATCCGAGCGCGTCGTCCGCCGCCGCAAAACGTTCCCGTACGGAGGCATGCGCCGCGTACAAATCCTGCATCATACCGACTTGTTGCGAGCCCTGCCCCGGAAATACGAATGCTGTTTTCATAATGTCACCTCATGCATTTGTGCCAATACACGCCGTGTGTCCGCCATGATATCTTCGATGATTTGCGCGCAGGGCTTGACGTCGCCGATCAGGCCGGCGATTTGTCCCGCCATGACCGAGCCGTTTTTCACATCGCCCTCGATCGCCGCACGCCGCAACGCCCCCGCGCCCAGGCCTTCAATCTCATCAATCGGTGCCCGAGCCGCTTCCATTTTTTCATATTCACGCGACAACGCGTTGGCAATCACGCGGACGGGATGCCCCGTCGTCACACCCGTCACGACCGTCGAGCGGTCATGCGCCTTACGGATGGCTTCTTTATACGCAGGATGCGCGATGCATTCCGTACTCATCACGAAGCGCGTCCCCATCTGCACGCCCGCCGCACCGAGTGCCAGTGCCGCCGCCACACCGCGGCCGTCCGCGATGCCGCCCGCCGCAATGACGGGGACATCGAGCGCATCCACCGCCTGCGGAACGAGCGGCAGCGTCGCCATTTTACCGACATGACCGCCGCTTTCGCCGCCTTCGGCGATGACCGCATCGATCCCCGCCCGCGCCAAACGCAGCGCCAGTGCCACCGAGGAAATCACGGGAATGACCTTGGCTCCCGACGCATGAAAATCCGCCATATATTTGCCCGGATTGCCCGCGCCCGTCGTGATGACCGGCACCCGCTCTTCGCAAACCGCCGCGACGCATTCTTCGACAAAAGGCGAGCGCAACATCAGATTGACCCCGAACGGCCGATCGGTATGCGCCTTCATCTGCCGGATTTGCTCGCGCAGAGCGTCGCCCGGCATGTTGCCCGCACCGATGACGCCCAAACCGCCCGCTTCCGACACTGCCGACGCCAATTCCCACGTGCCCAGCCACGCCATACCGCCTTGGATAATCGGATAGCGGATACCGAGCAAACTCGTAATGCATTCTCTCATTTCGTTCCTCCCTGCCAAATCAGCGTGAGCGCCGCCCACGTCAGTCCCGCGCCGAAGCCGACCAGCACGACCGCATCGCCGTGTGCAATCCGTCCCGATGCCGCCGCTTCCGCCAGCGCGATTCCGACCGACGCGCCCGACGTATTGCCGTAGCGGTCGACATTCACAAACACCTGCTCATCACGCAGATGCAACCGTTTGGCTGCGGCATGGATAATCCGCCAATTGGCCTGATGCGGGATCAACAGTCCCAGTCCGTTCAATCCGATTCCCGCCGCATCGAGCGAACGCTCAGCGGCTGTCGCACAAATCCGTGTCGCAAACTTAAATACTTCCTGTCCTTCCATGTAAATCTGCGGGCAGGCCGAGACGCTGTCAAGCTGTGCATGCGGCCGATACGGCCCGCCGTAGATGCCGAGCACGTCCGCGCCCGTACCGTCCGCGCCGAGCTCGACCCCGGTGATGCCGTTTGCCGACGACGCGCTGACGACCGCCGCCCCCGCACCGTCACCGAACAGCACGCAGGTATTGCGATCCTGCCAATTCACCACACGGCTGAGAACTTCCGCCCCGATGACCAGCACCTGACGATACACGCCCGCCCGTACAAATTGCGCCGCAGTTGCCAGCGCATAGACGAAACCGCTGCACCCCGCCGCCAAATCAAAGGCCGCCGCGCGTACCGCGCCCAGTTCCTGCTGGACGACACACGCCGTCGACGGTGCCGGCGCATCGGGAGTACACGTCGCCACAATAATCAGATCCAGCTCCGCCGCGTCCAGTCCCGCCGAAGCCAATGCGCGCCGGCCGGCCTCGGTGGCCAATGTCGCCGTATGCGTGCCTTCCGGTGCGATTCGCCGCTCGCGAATCCCCGTCCGCGTACGAATCCATTCGTCGGACGTCTCGACCATCCGCTCAAGATCCGCATTCGTCAATATCCGTTCGGGGACATACATCCCCGTTCCCGTAACGGCTGCGCCGATCGGTGTAGCGGCCGTCATGACTCGGCCTCCGCGGCCAGTGCCGCCCGTACCTTTTCATGCGCGCGCGACGCCGTCATCTTGGCCGCCAAGCGCGTCGCGTTGGCGATCGCCCGCCGATCCGACGCACCGTGGCAGATGACCAGACCGCCGTTCACGCCTAGCAACATCGCGCCGCCGTATTCTTTATAGTCGACCCGCCGTTTCATCGCCCGCAATGCCGGCCGCAACAGCCACGCGCCCAGTTTGGCCCGCCAGCCGCCCGTCATGACGGCGTCCTTCATCAGCGTGAAAAACATGCGCGCCAATCCTTCGCCGAACTTCAAGAGCGCATTACCCGTAAATCCGTCGCACACGACGACATCGACATCGCCGCCGAGCACCTCGCGGCCTTCCACATTGCCGATAAACTCGTACTGCGTCTGCTCCTGCATCGCCGCATACGTTTCCGTAATCAAGGCGTTCCCCTTCGTCGATTCCGTGCCGACATTGAGCAGGCCGACCCGCGGTCGCGCGATACCGTACACTTCCTTGGCATAATAATGGCCGAGCAACGCATTTTGCAGCAAATTCTTCATTTCCGGCTGCGTACTTGCGCCCGCATCAATCAAGAGCGTCAGTCCGCCTTTTTCATTCGGCAGCACCGACGCAATCGCCGGCCGATGAATGCCGGGGATCCGTCCCAATCCGAACAGACCCACCGTGACTGCCGCCCCGGTGGATCCCGGAGCGATCATGGCACCGCAAGTGCCGTCCTTCACCAGACGAGCACAGACGGACACCGACGCATCCTTTTTCTTGCGAAATGCCATCGCCGGGTGCTCGTCCATCTCGATGGTCTGCGACGCATGATGAATCGTCACCGACGGATGATCCTGCATACCTTCCGCTTCCACCAGCGGACGAATCTGCGCCTCATCGCCTACCAATACGACAGGGATCCCGTCACGGCGTACCGCATCCAGTGCGCCCAAGACAATCTCGCGCGGCGCATAATCGCCGCCCATTGCATCTATTGCGATTTGTTCACTCACGGCGTTCCCTCTTCCCATGATTTCATAATAAACTTCGTCCGAAACACCTCCGCCGAATCACGTGCCATCTTCACCCACACATAATTCTCGCGTTCGCGTGTACGAACCACGCTCAATTTGATCAGCAACCGATCGCCCACGGCCACCGGTTGTTTATACTTGATATTGCCGACCCCGCAAAGCCCGGCGGCCAATTCCAAGACTTCTTCCGCCAGTTTGGCGGCAATGCCGTACAGCACCTGCGCCGATACATACCGCTCGCCGCGCAGCAATGCCGACGTTACCGTCAATACCGAAATCGCCGACTTGCGCGGCACGATTTCCAGTACCTCGCCGATCGGCAACACCGCCTCGTCGGGAGCGTCATCCGCCGCCTGCCGCAGGCGCTGTCTGACCTCCGGGATTTGCAGCACATGGCGATCCAGTCGTATCGTCCCGACCGATACCGACAAACGTTCGGCCAACTCGGCATCCGTCAAAAACGGCTCCGCCGTCAACATCGCCACCAGCTCGCGCTGTCGCTCTTCACGTCCGACCCTCATCTGTGCGCCTCCCTTCCGGTTATTACCAGCTACTAATACCTAGTTATAATTATACAAAACCCGTCCGCTCCATGCAAGTACTTTTCCGCCCAGCATGACGGCAACAAAAAAAGGACGGCCAAGCCGTCCTTTTTCTTACTTACGCAAATTCAATTTGGCAATCAGTGCACGGTAGCGTTCGATGTCTTTGCGACGCAAATAATCGAGCAGGCCGCGGCGCTGACCGACGAGTTTGAGCAACCCGCGACGGGAATGATGGTCCTTCTTGTGTTCCTTCAAATGTTCCGTCAAGTAGTTGATCCGTGCCGTCAAGATCGCGATCTGTACTTCCGGCGATCCCGTATCCTTGTCATGCACACGATTTTCGGCAATCAATGCCTGTTTCTGTTCCAATGTCAACATAGTGTTTCCTCCCTGTTCTTTTACTAAGCATAGCCAAGCCGTCGTCGGAGATTCGATCCGCCTCGCTATGTCGATACCTTGCTATTATACTCCATTCATTCCTAAAAGTAAACTGCCTCGCGCCGTTTTCCCCTACCGGCTCGCCGCTGACGTTGCGCTTCACTTGCGAATCAAACCGCGCTCGGCCAGCGCCGCCGCCCACAGCCGATAGCGCCCCGCCGCAGTCGACGCGGCCGCACCGTCAAGTGAAAAATCCCAATAGGTAATCGGCGCCTCCACCTCATACAGATGCAACTTCCCTTTGACAGGAAACGGCACAATCAGACGAGGGCGACGCAATTTCCAGACAAAATCATACGCCCCGTCACGGACGATGTCCGCCAGCTCCACCACACCGACGGCATGGCCGTGCAAGTACTGTGCCCCGCACGGTTTGACACTCGTGCAAATCAGCAAATCGCCGCGATAGTCCGTCTGCCAGCTGCGAAATTCATCTGTCTTCTCCCCCGCCATGATGGCCGCGCCGTTATCGGCATGAATCGACAACGCTTTCATGTCACGCCTCCTCTCACACCTCACCGCCGGTCGCCACCGTCTCCGGCGGCTGCTCGCCATAGCGGTTCGGCCCCGGATGTGAGGGCTTGCACCACCAATACCACATCAAGATGATAACGCCCAGGTATACCAATCCCAGCAGCCCCGCCGCGACCGGTGAAACATCCCCCGACCGTATCATGACCACCATGAGAGAGCCCGCAATCATGGCGACTGGGACTGGGAACAACACCCACCAACCGCTCTTGCCGATGTCATGAAACCGCCTAACCGTAACGGCCATCGAGGGCAAAAAGAACCCCAGCGAAAACACGAACGACAATACAATCATCACCATCGGCAATATCGGCGTCAGCGCATTCAGTACACTTGAAATCAGCCACATCCAACAATTAAATTTCCAAAATTCCGCCCGCGACGCTCTTCCCTGAAACGTCGCGTACTTTTCTGTCACACAAATCCGCAGCGCATCCACCCAGCCCATATGCGGACGAACGGCCGGCGGCCTCATCTCCGGTGACACGACAGGACGACTCTCCATCCGTTTCCCTCCTTCTTTGCTACCTGCACAGCGTATATCCCACGACACGTCCACAACCACACCTCCATGCGCATCCGTATTCTATCCGTATTATATCGCAACGAGCGTCCGTCGCAAAACGAATGTGCTGTATGGCATCGATGACATGCATGCCATGCCGTTCACGCCGACACAAAAACACAGCCCCGCCGCTGCGGAGCTGTGCTGCCGATGCCGCTGCTTGCCGGCGACATCACCTGTTCATGTCATATTCACACCGAACCTTCTCCCGTATTGCGCCTGCAGACCCGCTCAGAAGTGATAGGTCGCCTGCACACGGGTATAGTTGCCGAGGCGGAACCGTTCCGGTCCGTAGAGCGTATCGCGCGGGCCGATCCCTTCCGCCGCAAAGGTGTAGAACCCTTCCAGCAAAAGATGTTTCATCGGTACATAGCCGACACCGACGGTAAAGCTGCGGATGCCGTCCAAGTAGCGATCGGGCAGCGATTCCGTCCCGTTGCCACCGAAGAATGCGCCGTGCTCGAAGAATTTGTGGTCGATAAAGGCATGCCAGCTCCCTGCGACCTCCGGTTCCGCCCGACCGACGTCGAGACGAATCACGCCGAATGCGGGACGGTCACCCGTCTCTCTGCCGCGAATGACGAATTCGGACGTACCAGCTTCGTGTTCGTAGCGGGTATGACCGTTCATGTACGAGCCGAAATTCGTACAGTTAACACCGTAATCTACGGAAAGGGTCGCGGTGCGGCCGATACTCCACCTCGCACCGACTCCGATGACATCCGCCAAGCGGGTGTCGGCGGCGGTGTGATACCAATCCGCCGGCGCGCCTTTTGCGGACGAGTCGGAACGCAAGTACCACGCCGTCACCCCGAGCGTGGGCGACACTTCACGGCGCAGCTGTACATACAGTGCCCGTTCCAGCGCCGGTATCGCGTCCGCTTTCAGCACGAACCCTGCTTGCGGGAAGAGATAGCCTTCCTGCGCCAACAAGTGCAAAGGCAATTGGCTGTCGTCTTCCGGTTGCCAATAATTGCCGACCGCGGCGAGCGCAATGATTTTTTCGGCAATCGGCGTAATCTTCGCCCGGCGGTAACCGAATACATCCGTACCGTCCGCCCGTTTTTTCCGCACTTTTTCCAAAGCGTGGCGCTTGTCGTACAAGGAAGAAATCGCCCGCTCCTTCGCTTCCTCTTTGCTGATGGCCCGGAAGTCCGCCGGGTTGAATTTGTCCAGCGCAAAGCCGGCGTAGCGTTTGCCGCCCCAGGATACTCCCAAATCGACCAGCGTCTCATCACCCGTGTAGGTCCCGTAGCCGTAAAATTCCGACGTGAGCTTGTAGCGTTGATCACGCACCAGCCCCGAGCCGCTGACGTAGCGCATGCTCAGCTCTTCGTTCCGTTCCCCGGTCTTCTTTTGCGCCGTTTCCCAAGAAGTTTCCCCCGCTTTGCGCAATGCCTCCGTAGCAAAGGCGTCATCGCCCGTGATGCCCGCCGTATCGAAAATGTCCGTCGTCAGGAATTGCTGCGCATGTCCCTTGCTGTCCGTCAGCGTGACCACGCGCCAAATGTGACTGTTGGAATGGTATGATGAGGGATGCTGCAATTTGGCCGCGGCCTTCGGATCGTCCTTGCCGATGATGCGGAAATACTCCGTCAACACCTGCTTTTCTTCCGCCAGTGTTTGTGCCTTCGCCAGCTTGTCGTACAGCGATGCGAATCCCTTCACGACTTTGTGCGGAACGGTGTACTCCTCGTCATTCACCAATGTCCCGTCATATCCCAGCCATTCGCTCTTGGTCGGCGCCCGCATAAAGACTTCTTTTTCGGCGCGGGTATACGCGGAATCCAGTATCCCCGTGCTCTTGCTGAAATCGCCGTAGCCGACACGAATCTGACTGCGGCGATGTGTCCATACCGCCCGAATGCCGTCATATTCCTTGCCGAACCAATATCCGCTGACGCCCATGGGCTCCGTCAAGCGTCCGACGCTGACATCCCATTGATTGGCATGGTGCGTAATATCGGCCTCTTCC
>CABTYA010000028.1 GCA_902488965.1 uncultured Veillonellaceae bacterium | reverse complement strand
GGCGGAGGGCCCCCCCCGCGGAGGAAGTGTTCCCCCTTGCCGGCAAAAATTTGGGTTTTGGTCTGTTTTTTTGGGGGGGTTTCGCCGCCCCCGCCGATAAACGTACCGCCGAACCGCGCCGGAATATAGCCGCGATAGACTTCAATCCGTTCGACGTTTTTCACGGGAATGGTGGAAATATCCACGGCGGCATCACCGCCGCGATTGGAGAGAACGCCGTCCACGAAAATCCCGACTTGTGCCGCCGTCGAACCGCGCACGGTCACGGTCGTGTACTGGCCTTTCCCGTTGACTTCACGCACGTGTACGCCCGGTACTTTTTTCAATAACTCCGGCAATTCTTTCTGCTCGCCTTTGTACTCTTCGGGACGAATGACCGTCACCGTCCCCGGTGACAATTTTTCCTCCCACTGCGGACGTTTTGCCTCTACCGTGACGGTCTCCAGTACCGCCATTTCTCCCGTGTCGCCGGCAGGCATCGCCGCATCGACCGCACTTCCCCAGCACAAAACCGGCAGCGAGCACATCGCCAGCAGTAATGCCCGTCTTTCCGCGGAAGACAACCCGATTCTTTTTTTCTGCATCTGTTTCAACTCCCTGATGGTCAACACCCTTCGCCCCTCATAGTGAGATACTATCTCAAATAAAAAGAAGCGAAACAAAGAAATTCTCAGCGAGAATTCCTTTGCTTCGCATACAAAAAGTACAATCGTGGCGCCCTGGCTTAGGTCATCATTATTTTTCTCTTTGCGAAAGACTTGCGAAAATAACTCGCCTTACAGTTGCGTAACAGCTTCGGATTTGCACCTAATTTCCCACTGATCATCCTATGGACGGCATGCACAATAAACATGCGCACGGCACATCTTTGGATTCAGTATAGCAGCGTACCAATCCAGCGTCAAGGAAAAACCGCGACACGATATAGTTATTTGTTTTCTTTATCCTTGGAACTATAAATCGTTTCTATATATATGATGCGCAAGATTGGCTCTTCGGGCGCAACAAAAAAGCGAAGACCGAAGGTCTTCGCTTGTATTCATTGAAAAACAAATAAAACAAGCTGCAAGTGCCACAGATAAGGTCTTTTCAGTTTTTGCCGGTTTTTATGGGGGCAAAAAGGGGGAAAATTAAAAACGCGGGGGCAATTACCCTCGCGTCCTTTTTCTGTCTTTTATTCGTTATTTTCGATCGCCTCAATTGCGCGTACGACTTCAACGACCGACCAATCTTTCAGCCGGTCGGCAAAATCTTCGGCGCATGGAATGCCACTTGCTTTGATCAGTGCCGGCAGCATCTGAATTTTAGTCGCTGTGATCTCACCAACAAGTCCCGTTACAATCGTATACAAGATTTCTTTTTCTTCGGCAGTCATTTTCGGCGGCTCGACACTCTCCATCACCGCCGCATACCGCGCGATCACATCTTGCGCGCGAAAGACGTTTGTACGCTTGATGATTTTTTCGCGATTAAAAAGCTCTCTCACCTTTGGCGTGTCGCGCAAGTATACCATGTACCTTTTTTCGCGGCCGTCTTTTTTCTTCTTCGCTTCTTCTTTCATGCTCTGCTCTCTCCTCATCAGTGATTGTCGTCGGCCACCGCCGGAGGGGTGTCCTTGTCCGCGGCGGGCGTCGTTTCGTCATGGCGCATCTCCGCTTGCAGTTCCGGGTCGGTACGTTTCAGCGCGCGCAAGCGGCGTTCTTTTTCCGCCGGCGGCACGACGTCAAAGGTAAATTGTCCGTCGCCTTCGATGATATATTCCGTATCGAGGCGGACTTTGGATTTGTCGGTGTCGTCATCGTCCGGCTTGGCCGAGGCGCTCTCGCCGGCATGGAGGTAGCCCGGCAGGTGTTCCGGCTCATGGCCGTGAATCACCGCTCCGCCGCCGCCGTCAGACTCGTCAGGCACGGCCGAGACGCCCGATTCGAGAATTTCCACGACGATCTGGTGATTGCGGTCTTCGTTTTCCAACCGCTGCCGCAAGTCTTCAAAGTCCTTGTAGCTGCGCAAACGGTCGAGAATCTCGTCCGTCAAGTTCAGCTGTTGTTTTTGGATAAGGTACGGGAGCGGTGTGACGCCGCCGCCGCGTACTTCCAATGTCATTTCGCCGAGCGGCTGATCCGGCGGCACGTGAAAGACGAGATGTCGATAGGTCTCCGGTGCGCGGTACGGCCGCAGGCGCACGCGAATCAGGATATCGTCGCCCGGGCTGACCACCGCCGGTGTCGCCGTTGCGTCCAGTATCTCCGCCACGCGCCGTTCCTGCGTGAGTTCCATGTCCATGCGGATGCCGCGCAGGCGGTAATCCACGAAGGGGTTCTTCGCCAAAATTTCGAGCACGTTGTACAGTTCGTCGACCGAGCGTTCACTGACGGAGCGCCGCGAGTAGTACATATTCGTCCGCGTGATCGATTTGAGTTTCGGGTCTTGCGGCGTGATGGTATAGGTGAATTTCACCGTGCCGCGGCCGCCGCGGTCGAGGGTCTTTTGCGCCATGTCAAATACCCCCGTCGCCGCCAGTACCGGCGTCAGCTGCGGGTCTTCGATCATCCGCACGTCGGCACGGCGCGTTTCCCCTGTATCCGTGTCCACGATGCGCATCGACATCGGCACCGCGTCGGGTGCGATGCCCGTGCGGCCGGCAATGCCTGCGCCGCGGTCTTGATTGATTTTGCCGATTTCACTGCCGATCGAGCCGAGTTTGAATGCGGAGTTGACCGAGGGCACAACGGTAAAGATATACGAATTGTGCATGAAATAGTCGAGTGTGCCGCGTTTCAAAAACGGATGGCCGAAAGCGACAATCCGATCGCCGTCGACGTGAGTCACCGTCCCGATGGCGCCGAGTTTGAGGTCGCCCGTCATCAGTGTCGCCGCGACCGCGCCGCCTTCTTCGAGCGGATGGCGTGCGGCGTCATAACTGCCCGCCGCTCCCGTGCTGTATGGCACCAGTCGGAAGGGCGCGAGTTTGTCTTTCAGGTAATCGAGCGATTCCGCAGAAAATCCGCTCGCCATCACGGGCGTCGCCAGCGGCACGAGCCGGTCTCCGTCCGCCGGCGGAAACCACCGCCGCTGCCGCGAATCTTCCACCATCCACAGTTTGAGCATATCGCCGATGGGGGTAACCATGCCGATTTTGCCGTCGGCAAATCCCCAGCCGTACGCAATCGCGCCGACCAGTTTGCCGTCGATGTAGACGGGACTGCCGCTCATTCCTTGGGCAATGCCGCCCGTCCGGTCAATGACGTCGCCCGATACCCGCACCAAAATCAAATCGCCCGACGGGCCGCGTTGTTTCATGACGCCGAGGACGTCGACGTCGAAGGTGTCGATCCGGTCGCCCGTGACGACCGTCTTGGCGATTCCGTGCATGCCTTCGCGGACCGCCTCGACCGGCATAAATTCCGTTGCTTGTACCGAAACGGCACTCCCCGTCCAGAGCAGCGCCGCAAGGATTGCGCCTCCCAGGCGCAGGCTGATTCGTTTCATCAATTGGTTTCCACCACAGCGACTTCGCTGCCTTTCTCCACTTGATCGCCGACCGCCACATCGACTTTGACGACTTTGCCGTCCGCCGTCGCGCGTGCCGCCGGCATCGAACCGGCGAGTGATTCGACTTCGACCAGCGTATCGCCTTCTTTGACATCCGTACCGACCGCCACCGCATTCGTGACCTTGCCGGAAAGCACTGTCGTGTGCACGACCGCTTGCGCCGCCGCCATCACGACACCGAATGCCGCCAGTGCCGCCGCCAGCCAAAAAATCCGACGTTTTTGCATATGTTTCATCGTACTCACCTCGTTATCCTTCATCCTTACTTGTTATCTTTCCCGATTGCTCTTTCCATTATACATGATATTGTCTATACCCCGCCAAGCGAATCACGCAGGCGTTCCATCTGCATCAACGCTTTGCCTGCGCCGAGCGCGACAGTAAACAGCGGGTCTTCCGCTACGTACACCGGCATCCCCAGCTGCCGGGTGAGGTAGGGCGCCAGCCCTTGCAGCTGCGCACCGCCGCCGACCAGCAGCATCCCGTGCATACGCACCCATTGCGAAAGATCCGGCGTGCAACGTACCAAGAGCGATTCCGCCGCCGCGACAATCGGTGCGACCGCTTCACACAATACCGGCCGCAGCATTGCGGCCGTCACCGTGGCCGCCGCGGGCAGTCCCGTTTCGACCGACGTGCCGGCGCATTCCGTCTGCGCGGTACTGTTTTCATCCAAATTCGCCAATCGGCAAGTCAGCATTTCCGCCGTCCGCGGTCCGATACGGATTCCGCACTCGCGCCGCACCGTCCGCGTAATCAGCCGGTTCCAGTCCGACGTGCCTTCCGGCCGCCAAACGGAATGCGCAATGCCGCGGTCGTTGACCAGCGCCATGTCGGTCGTGCCTGCGCCGATATCGGCGACCAGCAATCCCGGTGTCGATGTCTGCTCCAAGTCCGAGCCGTAGGCCGCCGCCAAGGGCGTTTCCATGCCGACCGTCTTGCGGGTGCCGACCTGTGCCGCCGTCTCGAGTACCGCGCGTCGTTCGACCTCCGTCAGTCCCGTGCCGACGGTGGCGATCATCCGCGGGCGGGAGCGCCAGCCGGTGAGCTGCGGGTCGACAAGGCGGGACAACAGTTCAACCGCCGCCTCAAAGTCGGTTACCACGCCGTGCGTGACGGGATAGATCAGCCGCATGCCGTCCGGCACCGCCCCCGCCAGTGCCGCCGCCGCTTGGCCGACCGCCAAAATCTCGCGAGAGGTGTCGTCCACCAGCAACACGCTCGGCTCCCGCACGACCACGCCGCGGCCGCGGATATAGACGACGGTATTGGCACTGCCCAAATCCACCGCGACATCCGTCATGCCGATGGCGTTCAACCGTTCCAAGAGCGACGGCCGCGGTACCGAGTACCGCCGACGGCTAGTCTTCCTCGCGCCGCTCAATGTCCGCTCCCAAAGCTTGTAATTTTTCTACAAAATGGTCGTACCCGCGGTCGATATGATGCAAATGACCGACCTCGGTCACGCCTTGCGCCGCCAGTCCCGCCAGTACGAGCGCCGCCCCCGCCCGCAAGTCCGTCGCGTTGACGGGGCAGCCTTCCAGCCGAGGCACGCCTTCGATGACCGCGCTGCCGCTCTCGATTTTAATCGCCGCGCCCATCCGTTTGAGTTCATTGACATGCATAAAGCGATTTTCAAAGACCGTTTCCGTCACCACGCTCGTTCCTTCGGCAATCGTCGTCAGCGCCATGAATTGCGCCTGCATGTCCGTCGGGAAACCGGGATAGGGAAGCGTCTTGATATCCGCCGCCCGCAAGCGATCCGGACCGACGACCCGTACGCCGTTAATATCTTCGACGACCGCCGCGCCCGCCTCTTTGAGTTTGGCGATGAGTGGCTTGACGTGTTCGGCCAGCGTATTTTCCACATAGATATCGCCGCGCGTCATCGCCGCCGCCACCATGAACGTCCCCGCTTCAATCCGGTCGGGAATCACGTTGTGCGTGACGCCGTGCAGCTCTTCGACACCGTCGACGCGAATGACATTCGTCCCCGCCCCGCGAATCCGCGCGCCCATGCTGTTCAGGAAGGTCACCAAATCGACGATTTCCGGTTCTTCCGCCGCATTTTGGATCACGGTATGCCCTTTGGCCAGCGATGCCGCCATCAGAACATTTTCCGTCGCGCCGACACTCGGGAAATCCAAATAAATCTGCGCGCCTTTCAAACCGCGCGGAACGACCGCTTCGACAAACCCGTGACCGATTTCAATTTCCGCGCCGAGCGCGGCGAATGCTTTCAGGTGCAAATCGATCGGCCGCGTGCCGATGGCGCAACCGCCGGGCAGCGAGATCTTCGCCCGTCCCAGCCGCGCCAACAGCGGCCCCATGACCAAAAACGACGCGCGCATCTTGCTCACCCATTCATAAGGGGCTTCGTGCGAAGTGAGCGTCGCCGCATCAAAGGTCAGTTCCCGATCCGCCGCCGTCACCTTGACGCCCAGATGCGAGAGCACGTTGCAAATGGTCGACACGTCTTCCAGCTGCGGAATATCGGGCAGCCGACTCGGCGTCACCGGCAGCATCGTCGCGGCAATGATCGGCAAGACGGCGTTTTTTGCACTGCTGACCCGTACCCGTCCATTCAGCGGACGTCCTCCTCGAATATATAACTTTTCCAAAACGGCACTCCTCCACTTATCGTCTCTCCCGCCCCGCCGTGCTCGACGGCGGTCGGATTCTTCTCCATATCGGTACTCTTTATCATACCAATTCCATGCCTTTTTTTCAATTCATTCCCCTGAGATTTCATTTGACGCAAATAAAAAAGCGACATCGCCGTGTCGCTATTTCACTCGTTCCGCATTCCAGTCTTCTTCCCACTCCGCGCGCTCGATGTCGGCGCCGTTGTCCGTCAGGTATGCACCGACCAGACTCTGCAGGCGCTGGGTATCGACTTCCGCCAATACGGTCGCTGTCTCATCATCCACCCGATCGATGACGGTCACGTCGCGGTACACGGAAAACCCGTACACCGAACCGTTGAAAAACGCCGAGTCGTATTCGTAATCCAGTACTTCCTGAATCGACGAACGCAGCTCCTGCCCGTGCCGCCTGACATCGACGGCAAACACGTCGCTCAGCATTTGCCACGGCGGCGCAAATACGTACAGTGTCTCCGTCCCTTCGCCCAGGTCGACTTCCCGCTTGCGATAGGCTACCATCTCTTCCTCCCCGCACGCCCGCCCCCTCGGCAGGCTATATATATTACCGTTATTATACCAAATTCATACCGTTCGTGAAAATCACCGTCCCCCTTCATCGGCCGGCGATGCTTGCAAATTTTACATCATTGACGGCTTTGCCCTGCCCTGCGCCCCCGTCCGCCGCCGCATCCGGCCGTTTCGCTTGCCCCTGCGAATGCCCGCCAGCGCTGCATCTTTGCCCCATGTCTTCCCCCTGCCGACGAATGTATGCATTCCGCTCACAACCGCCGCCGCTCGTTGGCAATGGCCATTTGTTACTTGATTGCGAATATCAACGGTGACTATAATAGAAACCGAGTGATACCATATTATTACCATAGTTGTAGAAAAGGGAGGCTGTGTATGAGCAGTGAAACGCCGGTCATAACACCGGAAAAGCCGAAGGGAATCCTCGGATTTATTGAACGTGTCGGGAATAAGGTCCCCGATATTACGATTTTATTTATCAGTGCCTTTGTGATTGTCTGCCTGATTTCCGCCGCGTTGGCGCAAATGACATTTTCGTATATCAATCCGGTCACGGAAAAACCGATCCAAATCATTAACATGTTGCAACCGCAACAACTTGTCACCTTGATGACCAAGATGGTCACCAACTATTCGGGATTCCCGCCGCTGGGCATGGTCATCGTCGCCACCCTCGGGATTGCGATCGCCGACGGCGCGGGATACATCAATGCGGGACTGAAAAAGCTGCTGTCCTTCACGCCGAAAGCGGCCTTGACGCCGATCATCATCCTCGCCGGTATGCTCAGCCATATCGGACCGGATACGGGCTATGTCATCATCATCCCGATTGCGGCGTATATGTTCTACGCATCGGGCAAACACCCGTTGGCGGGGATTGCGGCATCGTTTGCGGGGATTGCGGGCGCATTTGCCGCCAACTACACCCCCAGTGCGATTGACCCCGTCATCCAGGGTTTCACGCAGAGCGCCGCCCAGATCATCGATCCGTCGTACATGGTCAACGTCCTGTGTAACTATTTCTACATGCTGGGCGCGACCTTCGTCGTCATTCCGACCTGCTGGTACATCACCGAACGCATCGTCGAACCGTGGCTGTGGAAAATGTATCCGATCGACTTGTCCTCGGACATGGCGGAAGATTCGCACAAGCCGCTGACGCCGAAAGAAAATCGTGCGTTCTACATTGCCAGCGCGGTCCTCGTGCTGATGCTCGTCGGTCTCTTTATGTCGCTCGCATCGCCGGATTCGGCGTGGCGTTCGCCCGACGGTGAAATCGCCAGCTTCAAAGCGCCGATCATGCAGTCACTGGTCGCGTTGATTTTCGTCATTGCGGGCGGGACCGGTCTTGTCTACGGGATTTTGTCCGGCACATTCAAAAGCCCCAAGGATTTTACCCAATCCATGGAAACGATGACCCACACGCTGGTCCAACTCATCGTGTTCTACTTCTTTGCGGCGCAGTTCCTCTATGCGTTCAACGCCTCGCAGATCGGGATTCTGATTGCGGTCTCGGGGGCGGACTTCCTGCGGTCGCTGGCCTTGCCGCCGCAGCTGACCATCGGCGGAATCATCCTCTTCGTCGGTCTACTGAACCTGATCATCACGTCGGCCTCGGCCAAATGGGCGATTCTCGCACCGATTTTCGTACCGATGCTGATGGGTGTCGGCATCGCACCGGAATTGACCCAGATGGCCTTCCGTGTCAGTGACTCGGCCGTCAACGTCGTCACCCCGATGTTCGCGTTCTATCCGCTGATCATCACCTATTGCCAAAAATACGTCAAAGAGGCCGGTATCGGCACATTGAGTTCCATGATGCTGCCGTATACCATCGGCTTGCTCCTTGCGCTGACAGCGACACTCTACCTGTTCTGGTACATGGATCTGCCGCTCGGGTTGCAATCGAGCTACCTCTATCCGCGTCAGTAATCCGTCATAGAAAGGAAGGATTGTCATGAAAGAACAGTTGCTTACCCGTTTTTTACGTTATGTCGCGATTCCCAGCCAAAGTGACGCCTCGGTACCCGAAGTACCGAGCTCCGAAGGCCAGTGGGACATGGCGCGTTGCTTGCAGCAGGAACTGGAAGCGCTCGGTTTTACCGATATCCATCTCAGCGAACACTGCTGCCTGACCGCAAAATTGCCGCGCACGGAAGGCGTCGACCCGGACACCCCGGCCGTCGGCTTTTGCGCGCATCTCGACACGGTCGATGTCAACCTCTCGCCCGAGATTCATCCGCAAGTCGTCCGCGACTATGACGGCGGCGTGATCACGCTCAACGAAGACAAGCAGGTCTTCCTCGATCCCGCCGAACATCCGGAAGTATTGCAATACCAAGGCGACGATATCGTCGTAACCGACGGTACGTCCGTCCTCGGGGCCGACGACAAAGCGGCGCTGACCGCCGTCATGGAAGCCATGACGACGCTCGCCAAGGGCGACACGCCGCACGGCGACATCTATGTCGCCTTCGTCCCCGATGAAGAAATCGGCCTGCGCGGCTCAAAAGCACTCGAACTCGACCGTTTCCCCGTCGCCTACGCCTACACGCTCGACAGCTGCGAAATCGGCGAAGTCGTCTATGAAACGTTCAACGCCGGCTCGGGGCTGCTCACCGTACACGGTGTCAGCGCCCACCCGATGTCCGCCAAAGGCGTGCTGGTCAATCCGATTCTCGTCGCGGTCGACTTCATCACGATGTTCAACCGCCTGGAAACGCCGGAAAATACCGACGGCACGGACGGCTATGTCTGGATGGAAGGCATCGCCGGCAACGCCAGCACGGCGACCGTTACGATGAATATCCGCGACCATCATCGCGACCGCTACGAACAGCGCAAAGCGTATATCCGCGAAGCGACGGAACTGTTGCGCAAGCGTCATCCGCGTGCCAAGATCGAGCTCGAACTGACCGACGTCTATGCCAATATCAAAGACGCCGTCACGGATGACAACCATGCCGCTATCGACCACGTGTACGAAGCGATGAAACGCCTCGGTATCACGCCGAAAACGATGTCCATGCGCGGCGGCACGGACGGCTCGTACCTCTCCTCGCAGGGACTGCTCACGCCGAACTTCTTCACCGGCGGGCACAATTTCCACTCCGTTTGCGAATTTTTACCGCTCGGTTCCTTGGGAAAAGCCTACGAAATGGTACTCACCATTATCGGACTCGTCCGTGACGAAAAGAAACAATAACGCAGCCGCAAAAAACGCACCCTTGGGGTGCGTTTTTTGATTGGGGGCAACTGATTTACGACAGCCGGCCGGCGACTCAATCCTGCCCTTTTCCGCCGCTCGGCAGTCGCAGTTGACTGTCGTAAGGACGATACCGCCCTTCGGCCGGTACCGTTGCATACCGCTTGCCCCTGCCGTCGGCGTCCGAATCCGGGCACAAAAAAACGAACCCGCCACGGTACAGGTTCGTTTTCATGCTCAGCGGCGACGCCGCGTGCGTTGCAAGACCAAGACAATCGGTGTCACGATAACCGCCGCTCCGATGGCTTCCGGGATACCGTTCACCGTACAAATACCGATGATAATGTTGATGACATTTTCAACCGGGATATGGCGCATTTCCGCAAATTCTTTGGCGTAGAACAGGTACGTACCGCCCATGACCATTGCGGTGTTGGCCGCGGTCGTCAGCAGCGCCGATACCGCTACGCGAACCGCCACCGGCCCCGGCATCGATTGATAGATCCAGTAGGCGATCAAACCGAGCAATACGCGCGGAACGACCGAAATCATCGGGTTGATAAAGACGATACTCATCAGCGTCGGCGCAATGATGTTTTGCAACAAGCTGAAACAGCCGAAAATCAGGCCGATCAACATGCCGACGCGCGGTCCTTCCATAATCGCACCGATAATGGTCGGAATGTGCAAAATCGTCGCTTTCATAAATACCAAGTTGATAAAACCGTAACCGGTCAAGCCCAAGAGAGCGGTAATCCCGCCGAGCAAGCCGACCGTCGTGAGTTGGCGCGTCGTCAAAAAGGGCGTACGCGTCGGCGCCGTCTGTTGCGGCGCTTCGTCTGCTGTGTGTGTCATAATACCTCCGTTCTTATTCCGCTTCGGATATAAGTCGTGTGACCACCGTCGCACTGATGATAACTTGCGGTTCGGTTCCGCGGATACCGACCGGTTGCAAGTCCATATGCATTGTAAGAAGTTTTCGCCTATTTGTCAAGGCGGGCGATGACTTTCCCGCATATTCGGCGCGTCGGGCGGTCATTCGTTTTCCAATATGAGTATGGTACAATAGACCATATCATCTCAAAAGGAGTTTCCATGGACTGGTTATATCAATTCATGTCGGAGTGGGGCTATTGGGCGCTGCTGCTCACCATGATTTTGGAAAATATGAATATCCCGATCCCCAGTGAAGTCGTTCTCGGCTTTGCGGGATTTTTGGTATCGCAGGACATTTTCACCTACTGGGCGGCGGTTACCGTGGGGACGCTGGCGGGGATCATCGGCTCGCTGCTGTCCTATGCGATCGGCTACTACGGCGGACGGCCGCTGCTGCTCCGCTACGGCCGCTACATCATGCTCCGCCAGCACGAACTGCATCGGGCGGACGACTGGTTTCACCGCTACGGCGGCATCGCCGTCTTTACGGGACGACTGCTGCCCGGGGTGCGGACGTTCATCTCGCTGCCGGCCGGCATGGCTCGCTACCCGCTGCTCCCCTTTATCGGCTACACCGTCCTCGGCACGATTCCGTGGACGATGCTGCTCGTCTGGGCGGGAATGACGCTCGGCGAACACTGGCAGGAGCTGTTGGAATACGACATGGAAATCATGCTCGCCGGTGCAGTCATTGCGTTTTTGGCCTATCTCTTTTATCGGTGGCGCCGTCGGCAAGAACAACGCGGACCGCAATAAAAAACCGTTCCCTATCGGAACGGTTTTTGCTTGCCTGTCATACTTCTTTTACTTCGGTATCCGCCGCGGGCTCTACCGCCTCAACGGGGGCCGGCATCTCCGTCGCTGCCGCTGCCGCCGGCACCGGTTCCGGCTGTACGCCTTCGTCAGGATACAGAATCCGCGCCTCCTGAACGAGCTGATCGACCATTTTCGCGTTCACGCCGTTCACCAAGCTGCTCATGCGGAACAGGTCGATAATCCCCCACACGAGAAGCCCCGCGCCGGTCAGCCAATACAGTATATTCAACAGCGGTTTACCCAAGTAAAAATAATGCACCCCGAACAACACCATACAAATGTAGGCGGTCGACGTTTTTTTCGCCCGCTGTTCATAGGTCATCAGGACATGTCCCCGCTGCTTTTCACCGAGCCCCTGTACGGCCGCCAATTCTCTTGCTTCCATATGCCACTCCTCCTTTGACAATGTCTTTCATTTTTCCCTTATTTTATTATAATCAGGCCTTCGGGCAATGTTAATGCGACCGTCCTCTCCTCACCAAAAAGACCGTGCTCCGCACGGTCTTTTGGATTGGCTTATACGTGCTCCGTCTCGCCGAAGAACGCCGCCGCGATGTCCGCCACCGCCGCCGGATGCGCCGCATAGCGATCCGCGCCGATGTCGGCGGCATAGCGTTCGTTGAGAACCGCTCCGCCCACGACCACTTGCACGTCGGGGAGTTCGCGTTTGAGCAAGGCGATGGTCTCCTGCATGGATACGACGGTCGTCGTCATCAGCGCACTGAGCCCGACCAGCCGTGCGTCGTACTCGCGGCAAGCGTCGAGTACCGCCTGCGGCGCGACGTCTTTGCCCAAGTCGATGATCCGATAGCCGTAGTTTTCCAGCACGACTTTGACGATATTTTTGCCGATGTCATGGACATCGTGCCGCACCGTCGCCAAAATAATCGTCCCGCGATCGGCCGCCTGTTCGCCCGTTGCCGCCAAGACCCGCTTCACCTCGGCAAAAGCGACCTGAGCAGTTTGCGACGCGCGAATGAGCTGCGGCAAAAACAGCTCCTGCTTTTCAAACCGCCGCCCGACTTCGTTGAGCGCGCCGATAAGGTCGTCATTGACCACATCGAGCGGGGCTTTTGTCTTGAGCAGTTCTTTCGTCAAGCGCAGCGTCTCCGCCTCGAGCCCATCCACAATCGCCGCCAATATCGTCGGGGCGTGCGCCGTCTCCGTAGCGGCGGCCGTCTG
>CABTYA010000027.1 GCA_902488965.1 uncultured Veillonellaceae bacterium | reverse complement strand
ATGCCGATGGTGCACTGGCCGGAAGTGACCGCGACTTTTGAAGAAAGGACCGGCACCCTCTTCAGTGCGGACGCCTTCGGTTCATTCACACCGGTCACGGGCAATATTTTCCTCGACGAAATCGACGACCACGCCGCCTACTTTGCCGAAGCACGCCGCTACTACGCCAATATCATCGGCATGTACGGCCCGCAGGTCGCCCACGCAATCAAAAAACTGACGGCACTGCCGATCTCGACCATCGCGCCGCTGCACGGCCTTATCAGCCGTACCCCCGCCGATGTCGAAGAATTCGTCCGCCACTATCAGCAATGGAGCACCTACACGCCGGAACTTGAAGGCGTCCTCATCTGCGTCGGTTCGATGTACGGCAACACCGAACGCGCTATGCAGCTGTTAGCGGCCCGTTTGGCCGACGCTGGCGTGCGCAATATCGCCACGCGGGAAATCTCCAAGACCGACCTCTCCTACGTCATCGGCGACTGCTTCAAGTACAGCCACATCGTTCTGGCCGCGCCGACGTACAACTTTGACCTGTTCCCGCGCATGGCGCACCTGCTCGACGACTTCCGGCGTCTGCACCTTTCGCACCGCCGTCTGTTCCTCGTCGGCAACCACACCTGGTCGAGCCATGCCGTCAAGAAAATGACCGCCGCGCTGGAAGGCCTGCGCGACATGACCATGGTGACCGATCCGGTCGATATTCTCTCCTCCCTGTCGCCCGACACGGAAGCCGCACTGGAACGGGCCGCCCGTGCAATTGCCGACGACCTCGCCGCCCGTCGGGCGTCACATTGACAAACCGCTGCAAGTTCGGTAAAATAGACAGGTATTGAGCACGAAACGGAGAGGTGTCCGAGTGGTTGAAGGTGCATGATTGGAAATCATGTGTACGGCGCAAACCGTACCGGGGGTTCGAATCCCCCTCTCTCCGCCAGCTCATTCCAATGAATATTGCACGATGTCGCATCACTTTGCAATCTACCGTCAAGCCCCCGCTTGGCGGTTTTTTCTTGCATTGCTATTCGCACTATGTCACCTGAAGAGGCAACCATCCGCCCAACTCATTTTGCAAACATCTCACATTGCCACACAAGGTCAAAAGGCAACACGCCCGCACGCTGCAGGCGTTTTTGTTTGCCATTTCTGTACATCTATATGTCGCACATGTGTTCCACCATTTTGCCCTATTTTCAGGATTATGCGGCGGCGGTTGTATTTGTATCCCAAAGCGAGAGCAAAAAATCTTGCGCGGAAAAAGGCAATCAAAAAAGACGCCTAGGCGTCTTTTGGGGAAAATCATTGAACGACCGAGGCATGGCGTCACGCAAGCAGAAGACAGCCTCGCTCTGCATCAATGGGCAATCTTTATTTTCGTTGTTTCTTCCCCTCGAACTTCTCCTCGTATTCGTCCACGTAGTAGATCTTCCCGTCTTCGCCGATAAACTCGGCTTTGCGCAGGTCGATGCGCCCTTTGTTTCTTTCCAGCCTTGCTTTGTACTCCTCATAGGTCAGGCCTTTAATCCGCGCCATTTCTCGGTCTGTCTCTTCATAGATTTCGTCAACCGTCATCAACAATCACCTCCAGCTGTACCCGCGTAAATTCGCCGTCAGTTGTTATGTCAACGGTCTTATATTTCGTGCCGTGATTAACGCGTGACGCCTACCCGCTTTTGCCTTGCACAAACAACAAATATAGGCTCTGTGCCGCTCATCCGATGATTAGATACAATAAGGGCCCTCTGTAAGCGAGGGCCCTTATTGTATCTGTTTTCGTCACATAGCGCGACGATTATTCATCCGCTTTGACGACACCGTCTTGCGAATCGTCTGCTGTAACGGCAGCTTCCATTGTGCCGTCCGTTTCGGCAACGCCGTCTTGCGAGCCCGTGGTCGCAACGGTCGGTGTTTCGTCCGCCGGCTGCAATTCCGCACCGTCCGCCGACATACCCTCGATATCACGCAACGGTTCGTCATGCAAGAGATCCACCTTGCGGTACCGCGCCATGCCGGTACCGGCCGGGATGAGTTTGCCGATGATGACATTTTCCTTGAGACCGAGCAGCGGGTCGATCTTGCCTTTGATGGCCGCATCGGTCAGGACACGTGTCGTTTCCTGGAACGATGCCGCCGACAGGAAGGATTCCGTCGCCAACGCCGCCTTGGTAATCCCCAAGAGTTCGGGCGTACCGGTCGCCGGCTTTTTGCCTTCCGCAAGCAAGCGCCGATTTTCCCGTTCGAGGAGACCCACTTCTACGCGTTCGCCCGGCAGCAAGTCCGCATCGCCCGGTTCATCCACTTTGACTTTGTGCAGCATCTGTCGAACGATGACTTCGATGTGCTTGTCGTTGATTTCAACCCCTTGGGATTTATATACCTTTTGCACTTCGTAGACGAGGTAACGCTGCGTCGCATTGACTCCGAGTACACGCAAAATATCATGCGGATTGATCGAGCCTTCCGTCAGGCGCGCGCCTTTTTCGATTTCGTCTCCGTCGGACACGACGATTTTGAGTCCGAACGGAATCGTCTTCGACCATACATCCGCACCGTCGGTCACGTTGATTTTGAAGACCTGTTCATTGCCTTCGACTTCTTCGATCTGGACCGTGCCGCCGATTTCACTGATGATTGCGTTGCGTTTCGGCTTGCGCGCTTCAAACAGTTCTTCGACACGCGGCAGACCTTGGGTGATGTCTTCGTTGGACGCGACACCGCCCGTATGGAACGTCCGCATCGTCAGCTGCGTACCCGGTTCGCCGATAGACTGCGCGGCGATGATACCGACCGCTTCGCCGACTTCGACTTGACGGCCCGTGCCGAGATTGCGGCCGTAGCACTTCATACAAATGCCGTGCGGCGAGTGGCAAGTCAGCGGCGAGCGGATCTGCGCTTTATCATAGAACTGCTCAATCCGTTCGGCGTCTTCTTCCACAATGAGTTCGTTTTTCACGACGATGAGATTGCCCTTGTCGTCGACGAAATCCTGCGCCGCGATACGTCCCGCGATGCGGTCGCGGAGCGGCTCGATGATGCCGTCGCCTTCGCGAATGGCTTCCACTTCGATGCCGACGACTTCGTCAAGACGCACACGAACCGACTTGACGTCACTCGCCAAGATCGCTTCGATGGTCGTGTCGCTCAGTTTTTCACCCGCGCGGAACAAGACATTGCCCGACAAATCGACGACATTTTCGACGATTTCTTTGTCGCGCATGCGGTTCATCATTTCTTCACGCAAGCGTTCACGCAATTTTTCTTCCGGCTCGCCCAAGCTGACCACGGTCTTTTCATTGGACACGTGCGCGTGTTCGGCGGTATTGCTGTAATACCCGCGCAGGACGATTTCCGGTACGAGATGCGCACCGATGATGTCGAGGTCCGCTTCGGCGATAAGTTTACCCGCCGGCAGAAGGATTTCTTCCGTCTTCGGATCAACGACCGGCGCATCCAAAATCCGACCGATCAGCTTGTCGCGCAACACTTTGACCGCTGCTTTGGACGAGGTCGCAAAGCGGCCGCGTTCGCGGACAAAATCGATGGTCACGATGTCGCAGTCCTGTTCGCGTACGATGACGTCCTGCGAGACATCCACCAGACGACGCGTCAGGTAGCCCGAGTCCGCCGTTCGGAGCGCCGTATCGGCGAGACCTTTACGCGCCCCGTGGCTCGACGTAAAGTAGTCGAGTACCGTCAACCCTTCGCGGAAGTTCGCCTTGATCGGCAAGTCGATAATCCGACCCGTCGGGTCCGCCATCAAGCCGCGCATCCCCGCCAACTGACGGATCTGCTGCTCATTACCGCGGGCACCGGATTGCGCCATCATCGTCAAGGGATTGAATTTATCCATCCCTTTCATCATTGCTTTGGTAACGCCCGTCGTCGCTTCGTCCCATACCTTGATGGTTTGGCGATAACGTTCGTCTTCCGTAATCAAGCCGCGACGGAACATCGTATGAATCTTGTCAACGACTTCGTCGGCTTTGGTCAGTATTTCTTTTTTCTCCGCCGGCACACGGATATCGTCAATCCCGATGGTCATGCCGGCTTTACGGGCGTAATAGAACCCGAGTTTTTTTACCTTATCGAGCAGTTCGGCCGTTTCCGCCATACCGAAGGTACGGAAGCATTCGTTGATGAGTTTGGCCAGCTGCTTTTTGTCCATCAGGATACCCGTTTCGATCAGCGATACGCCCGCGTGATCGACCCGACGGAATTTGCGCAATTCTTTCGGCAATTCCGCATTGAAGATCATCCGGCCGGGGGTGGTCAGTACGCGTACGCTGTGTTTTTGCCGTTCTTCTTCCGTCAGCAACGCCGCCGGGATTTCATCCGTCGGTATCGGCAAGAAGATGTATTCCTGCAGATGCACTTCGTGCTGGTCATAGGCCATGCGCACTTCATCACTGTCCGCAAATGTCGGAATCGCGATGCTCTCCGCCTGCGTCTGTGCATCGTAGAGCGAATAGGTGAACTCCGTCACTTTGCGTTTGTCCGCCGGATATTCCTCACTGCGGTCAATGGTCAGATAGTACGCCCCGAGGACCATGTCCTGCGACGGTACCGCGACCGGCTTGCCGTCTTTGGTCGACAAAATATTGTTGACCGACAGCATCAACGTCCGCGCTTCCGCCTGTGCCTCTACCGACAACGGCAAGTGGCACGCCATTTGGTCGCCGTCAAAGTCGGCGTTGTAGGCGGCGCACACGAGCGGGTGCAATTTGATCGCACGTCCTTCCCAGAGAATCGGCTCAAAGGCCTGAATCCCCAAGCGGTGCAATGTCGGTGCACGGTTCAACAGAATCGGGTGTTCGTGAATGACGTCTTCCAGTACATCCCACACTTCGGGGACGACTTTTTCCACCTTTTTCTTCGCACTTTTGATATTGGTCGTCAAGCCGCGTTTGACGAGCTCTTTCATCACAAACGGCTTGAACAGTTCGAGCGCCATTTCTTTCGGCAGCCCGCATTGATGCATTTTGAGTTCCGGTCCGACGACGATAACCGAACGGCCGGAATAGTCGACACGTTTGCCCAACAGGTTTTGGCGGAAACGCCCCTGCTTGCCTTTGAGCAAGTCGGACAGCGACTTGAGCGGACGACTGCCCGCCCCCGTGACCGCACGACCACGACGGCCGTTGTCGATCAGCGCGTCGACCGCTTCCTGCAGCATCCGTTTTTCGTTGCGCACGATAATGTCCGGCGCATGCAGTTCCATCAAGCGTTTCAACCGATTGTTGCGGTTGATGACGCGGCGATACAAATCGTTCAAGTCACTCGTCGCAAACCGCCCGCCGTCCAGCTGCACCATCGGGCGCAGTTCCGGCGGAATGACCGGAATGCAATCCAAAATCATCCATTCCGGACGGTTGCCCGATTTGCGGAACGCTTCGACGACTTCCAAACGGCGAATCGCCCGCACGCGTTTCTGTCCGGAGTTATTTTCCAATTCATCGCGCAGCTGCGCATGCAGTTCGTCGAGATCGATTTCCTGCAATAATTTTTTTACGGCCTGCGCGCCGATTTCCGCCACGAAAGCGTCCCGCCCGTAGGTTTCGACCGCTTCCTGGTATTCCGGCTCCGTCAGCAGCTGCTTTTTGCTCAACCCCGTATCTTTCGGGTCGAGTACGACATAGGCCACAAAATACAGCACCCGTTCCAATGCCTTCGGGGACATGTCGAGCATCAGCCCCATCCGGCTCGGAATGCCTTTGAAATACCAAATATGCGACACGGGTGTAGCCAGCTCGATATGCGCCATGCGTTCGCGACGCACTTTGGCACGGGTGACTTCTACGCCGCACTTGTCGCAGATGACACCTTTATTCCGGATTCGCTTGTACTTGCCGCAATGACATTCCCAGTCTTTTTGCGGTCCGAAAATCCGTTCGCAAAACAATCCGTCCCGCTCCGGTTTCAGCGTTCGGTAGTTAATCGTTTCCGGTTTGGTCACCTCACCGTGCGACCATTCGCGAATCTTTTCGGGTGAAGCCAACCCGATTTGCATCGAGTCAAATTCATTTACGTCCAACAAATATACCGCTCCCTTCCCGCTGTCGTATTAGTTTTCATCCGATTCGTCCGTTGCAAAGAACGGATCATCCGCACGTACGAGGGCCGTTTTCTCGTCCGTCGGCTCATCGGCGTCCGCGCTATCGTCACCGTCCGCCGTAGCAGGCGCCGTTTGCGATGCGGAAGCCGTGCCGCCGTTCGCTCCGATCAGTTCCGTGACTTCTTCTTCGGACATCCGATCGGCGGTATCTTCGTCATCGAGTTCCTTAATGACGACTTCTTCTCCATTTTCATTCAAAATCCGCACATCGAGCCCGATACTCTGGAGTTCTTTGAGCAATACTTTGAACGATTCCGGTACGCCCGGTTCCGGGATATTTTCCCCTTTGACAATCTTTTCATATGCTTTGACACGTCCGATCACATCATCGGATTTAACGGTCAATATTTCTTGCAGTGTATAGGCTGCGCCGTACGCTTCAAGCGCCCACACTTCCATTTCGCCGAACCGCTGCCCGCCGAACTGCGCTTTGCCGCCCAACGGCTGCTGCGTAACGAGCGAGTACGGACCCGTCGAACGGGCGTGAATCTTGTCGTCGACCAAGTGGTGCAACTTGAGCATGTACTTGTAGCCGACGGTTACCTTATTATCCATGCGTTCGCCCGTACGGCCGTCATAGAGCCATGTCTTGCCGTCACGCGGCAGGCCCGCCATTTCGAGCGTCGTAAATACGTCTTTTTCGGACGCGCCGTCGAATACCGGCGTCGCGATATGCACGCCCGCCACATCCGGTTCCGGCATGCCGTACTTGTCGACATCGTAGCCGCCGACCCGCAACCGCTGTTCCACCGTAGGATCGCCATTGCGAATCTGCATGCCCAGTGCCTGTACCGCACGACCCAAGTGGGTTTCCAGTACCTGCCCGATATTCATTCGGCTCGGTACGCCCAACGGGTTCAGGACGATCTGTACCGGCGTGCCGTCCGGCATGAACGGCATATCTTCCTGCCGCATCACGCGCGAAACGACCCCTTTGTTCCCGTGACGACCGGCCATCTTGTCGCCTTCATGGATTTTCCGTTTTTGCGCGATATAGACCCGCACCAGCTTATTCACGCCGGGCGCGAGTTCGTCGCCGTTTTCACGGGTAAATACCCGCACATCGACAATTTTGCCCGATTCACCGTGCGGTACCCGCAGGCTCGTGTCACGGACTTCGCGTTCCTTATCGCCGAAAATCGCCCGCAGCAGCCGTTCTTCCGGTGTCTGCTCCGTTTCGCCTTTCGGCGTGACTTTACCGACCAGCACATCGCCCGGGGAGACTTCCGCCCCGATCATGATGATACCTTCTTCGTCCAAATATTTCAGCGAATCTTCACTGACATTCGGCAGCTGGCGGGTGATTTCTTCCGCGCCGAGCTTCGTATCGCGAGAATCGCATTCGTATTCTTCAATATGGATTGACGTGTAAATATCTTCTTTGGCCAACTCTTCGCTCAGCAAAATCGCGTCTTCGTAGTTGTACCCTTCCCACGGCATGAAAGCCACCAGCACATTGTATCCCAGTGCCAGTTCGCCGCCGTCCGTCGCCATGCCGTCCGCCAGCGTCTGTCCGGCTTCCACATGTTCGCCTTTGAAGACGAGCGGATGCTGATTGACGCAGGTGCTTTGGTTCGAGCGGACGAATTTGATGAGGTCGTAGCGGTCGAGTTCCCCGTTATCGGTGCGAATGACGATTTCTTCCGCGGTGACACGTTTGACCGTACCGGCCCGTTCGGCGAGTACGCAGACCCCCGAGTCGCGGGCGGCGGTATATTCCATTCCCGTACCAACCAACGGCGCTTGCGTCCGCAAGAGCGGTACCGCTTGCCGCTGCATGTTCGCCCCCATCAGGGCACGGTTCGCATCGTCGTTTTCCAAAAACGGGATGAGTGCCGTCCCTACGGAGACGACCTGCTTCGGCGACACGTCCATCATATCCACGCGCTGCGGTTCGACTTCCAAGACATCGGACTCCAGTCGGCTCGCGACATGTTTATGGACAAAATGATTATTGTCATCGAGCGGCTCGTTCGCCTGCGCGACGACCAAATTTTCTTCTTCATCGGCGGTGACGTATTTGACTTCATCCGTCACCGTCGTCACGCCGTCTTTCTGTGTCACAATCCGGTACGGCGTTTCAATCAGGCCGTATTTATTGACCTTGGCAAAGTTCGCCAACGACGAAATCAGGCCGATGTTCGGACCTTCCGGCGTTTCAATCGGACACATCCGCCCGTAGTGCGAATGGTGAACGTCGCGGACTTCAAACCCCGCGCGTTCACGCGACAGACCGCCCGGCCCGAGTGCCGACAGACGCCGTTTGTGCGTCAGTTCCGCGAGCGGGTTCGTCTGGTCCATGAACTGCGACAACTGGCTGGAACCGAAGAACTCTTTGAGCGACGCCACAATCGGACGGATATTAATCAGCGACTGCGGTGTCAAGCTGTCGCGATCCTGTACCGCCATACGTTCCTTGGCCGTACGTTCCATCCGCGCCAGACCGACGCGGATTTGGTTTTGCAACAATTCGCCGACACAGCGCAAACGACGATTACCCAAGTGGTCGATGTCGTCCGTCTGCCCCACGCCTTCAATCAAGTTCAGCAAGTACGAAATATTGGCAATCATATCCTCCGGCGCGACGGTACGGACGTTATCCGAGAGATTCGCGTCGTTGCAGACCATCTTGATCGTCCGCTGTCCGTCCCCACTGTAAATGTAAATTTCCTGCGCGCCTTCGCCGGCAAATACGCCGCTCGCACGCAAGGCATCGATATCCGTCGCCCGCACGACGGTCTCTGCCTCGCGCAGGATTTCCCCCGTGTCCGGATTCACAATCGGCTCCGCGAGTTTTTGCCCGCGCAGACGGTTTTCCCAGCCGAGTTTCTTGCCCAGCTTGTACCGGCCGATATGCGCCAAATCATAGCGCCGCGGATCAAAGAACAGATTATTGAACATCTGCGTTGCGCTTTCCACCGACGGCGGTTCGCCCGGACGCAGTTTTTTATAAATTTCAATCAATGCTTCGTACTTCGTCCGCGAAACGTCTTTTTTGAGCGTCTCCGTAATCCGCGGATCATATCCGAACAGCTCTTCGATGGATTCATTCGTTTCATAGCCGAGCGCCCGCACCAACACCGTCGCCGGCATTTTGCGATTGCGGTCGATTCGGACATTGATGATGTCGTTCGCATCCGACTCGAGCTCAATCCATGCCCCGCGATTCGGGATAATCGTCGACGAAAAGAGCGACTTGCCCATCGCATCGACCTCTTTGGCGAAATAGACCCCCGGCGAACGGACCAACTGGCTGACGATGACACGTTCCGCACCGTTGATGACAAACGTTCCCGTATCCGTCATCAGCGGGAAATCGCCCATATAAATTTCCGTTTCCTGGATTTCCTGCGTTTCCGCATTTTCCAGGCGCACTTTCATGCGCAGCGGTGCCGAATACGTCGCATCCCGTTCTTTGCATTCGCGAATCGAATATTTCGGTTCTTCGAAATGATATTCACCGAAATACAACTTCAACTTTCCGTCTTTATCATTCCCGCGTTCGTTACTTTCAATCGGTGTAATATCATCAAAACTGTCGCGAATCCCTTCCTCGATAAACCAAGTATAGGAATCGCGCTGCAAATCGAGCAAATGCGGCATACGCAATACTTCGTTGATTTGCGCGTAAGTATAGCGTTTTCTTTTGCCCATCTGTATCGGTTTGAACATGCACTCGTCACCCCTTCTGTATTGTCGCAAGCCGGATTGCGGTTGAAAAATGACAATAAAAGCAAGGTTCTCTACTTTCTTGAACCTTGCTTTGTGATTTTTCGGGTTACCGTTTCTCCTCCGCCGATCGCTTACGATATTAACGACACTATTGCAATTAACAATTATATCATCAATTCATACGCACGTCAAGAGAACATCTCGCCCTTCGCGTATAGATTTTTCACGTGTTATTGTACACCAAAATACCGGCGGTGGCAAGTGCCGCAGCCGGTATTTCCGTTTCCGTATGATTGACTGTCCGTGCGCGTTGTTACGCTTTCAACGCCTCCATGTTTTGCCGCTGGAGCGAGAGATAGTCCTCGCCGGCCTTTTCCTGCGCCGGCGTCAAGCCTTCAATCGGATTGAGCATGCGCACCTCTGCGCCGGTCTCGCGAGCAATCGCTTCCGCCAGTTTCGGCGAGAGCAATTCTTCCGTATAAATGACCTTGATATCGTGCGCACGTACCGTTTCAATCAGGCCCGCCATGCGTTCGGGCGTCGGTTCCGCATCGGCGTCAACTCCCATAATGGCGACTTGTTCCAAGCCGTACCGATCCGCCAGATAGCCGAACGCCGCATGCGTTACGACCAACTTCCGGCTGTCACGCTGTGCCGCCACCGAGGCGAACTCCGCATCCAGCTTGGCGAGTTCCTGCTTGTACGCTTCGCCGTTCGCTTTGTACGTATCGGCATGCGCGGGGTCAGCCGCCGACAATGCCGCCACCACCGTATCGACTTGCGCCATCACGTTCTGCGGATCGAGCCATACGTGCGGATCGACACCGCCATGATGGTGATGATGATGTCCTTCATGTCCATGCTCATGTTCATGTTCAACCGTGCCTTCATGGTCGTGGTCATGATGCTCGTCTTCGTCATGATGCGCGGTTTCCTCATGGCGGTCACCGTCATGGTCGTACTCTTCTTCGTCATGCTGCTCCGCCGCCGTCGGTACACGCAGCGTCAAGCCCGCAGTCAACTCGACCGGCGTCGCGTCTCCCAGCACTTCCGGCGTCAACAGCTGATCCATCGGCTCAAGCCCCGCGCCGTTGTAAAAGAACACCTTGGCCTTCCCGATTTCTTTCCGGTCGCTGACCGTCGGTTCCCAGTCATGCGGTTCCGCCCCCGCCGGCACAAGCAAATGCACATCGACCAAATCCCCGCCGACCTTTTGGACCACATCGGCAACCGGGAATACCGTCGCCACGACACGCATCTTGTCGCTTTGCGGCGCGGCATCCTTACCGCATCCCGCCACGACGACCATCAGCGCCGCACACAGCAGCGCCAACATCCACTTCATTTTCATGGTATCACTCCTTTTCACTGACGGCTATTATACGCAACCTGCTCGTCCCGCGCCACTCGACACATTACCGTAGAACAGTCATTCATGCGTTCCTATGGTGGGAATCATCGCTCCTGTTTCGGTTTTCTCTTTTCTTTTACACATCACATTATTATCCATCGCTAATATTAGTTGCTGTCTTTGCCGCTTGCCGCGAGCGGAGTTCTCTTTCTTTACACGAAAAAGACGCCGCCGCGGCAGCGTCTTTTTCTATTTCTTCATCTCGGCATAGACCGGAGCATGGAGCGCAGTCTCACCGAGACGACTGTTCCATCTGCCGCGCAGTTCGTTGTGCACCGCCGCGGCCTGATAGTGATACATCCCCATGCGGTTGTTCATCAGGTAGAGCATCGGTATCATCAGCTTACGCCAACCGGGAATGATGCGCCGCATCGTATCGGTAAAGTTGATGTATCCCGTCTGCGTGATGCCGGGCGCCAACTCGGTGATTTCCCTGCCCCGCCATGTCCCGGAGCGAAACTCCGCCTGCATGTGCCGCACCGCATCATGCTGCCGACTGTGCCCGACGATGAGTGGCTGCACAAAATCCAAATGCAAATCAAATGCGGCGAATTCCGTCGTGGCGATACGTAAAAACGTGCCGATTTCTTCCCAGGTGAGGTACATGACCACCCCTTCGGCCATCATGAGCAGCGGTCCGTCATACGGGACTTCGTATGTCCATGCGCGATCGAGCATGCTGCCCGCCACCGAGCGCACGCGCGGATGAGGCGCAAAAAGCTCCTCCCGATAGCCGATGACTTCGGGGAAATCGACATCGATCCAGCGGACCATCCCGTCGTCCACCCGATCAAAGCGCGTATCAAGACCCGACCCGAGCGAGACGACGGTGCCTCCGGGATGCCGATGCAGCCAGCGGCGTACTTCACGGTCCATCGTGAGTGCCCGCGCCAATATCCCGTAGTAGCTCATCCACGTCATCTTGCAATGCGTGCTGTCGGCGTCCAAGCGTTGCGCCAACTCCGCCGCGCGGATATCCCCCAGTATCGGCCGCGCGCTCGCCGCGTCCCGTGCCCGTGCCGTCAGCGGAATCAGCAGCGTCTGCGACACGCCTTGTAAATCAATCCGTTCCATAGATTCACCTCGTTTCACGATACCACCCTTTCCCCCATTTTAGCATGGGTGTCAATCCGACGCACGAAAAAACGCACGATGTCTCGTGCGTTTTTTCGTATGCTTGCGATCTTACATCGAGATGTCCCGCCGCCCCGTTATTTTGAAGAACAGCAGCAGGCTCAAGATACTGGTCACCGTCAAGATGGTCGAAAAGGCACTCGCATTGCCGTAGTTGCCGCGAATGACTTCCGTATAAATCGACACGGTCAATGTCTGCGTCTGACTGGTATACAGGATAATCGAGCTGGACAGTTCGCTGATGACGGTGACCCAGCTCATGATGGCTCCCGACAAGATGCCCGGTACCATCATCGGCAGCATAATCTTGCGAAAGGTGGTCGCATCCGACGCACCGAGCGAGACGGCGGCTTCTTCGACACTCGGCGAGATCTGCCCGATGATCGCCGCCGTGCTGCGCACGGTATACGGCATCCGTCGAATCGCGTACGAAATGACCAGAATCAACGCCGTCCCCGACAAAAGGAGCGGCGGTTTGTTAAACGCAAAGAGGAATGCAATCCCCAGTACCGACCCCGGAATGATGTAGGGGAACATCACAATGACGTCGAGTACATGCGTCAGGACATTGCGATGCCGTACGGTCAGGT
>CABTYA010000026.1 GCA_902488965.1 uncultured Veillonellaceae bacterium | reverse complement strand
TAGCGGCAAGCAACTCAAGGTCGTGAATGCGGGCGGTAATGACTTCCGTGTGACGGTTAAGCATCCGCAACATCGCGGTGCGATTACGGGCATGCATGTCGCCGGCAACGGGGATGTGCATTGGCAAGGACCGTTGACGATTGAAAACTTGCAGACGACGGGACTGATGGCACAAGGGATTACGGTTGACGGCAGCGGTATCCGCGATACGACGAAAGCGGTATTTGACGGACCGGTGACGATCCGCAATGTAGCCGGCGGCAGAGATAATCCGGTGAATACTACGGGGATTAAACTCACGGGGCGTCATGACAATCTCGAAACATCGACGCAAGTGACCTTCAACGATGCGGTCACGGTTGAAAATGTGCGCGGTACATCCGTATTGGTTCGCGGCGAACATGCGGAACTGAATTTGGCAGAAACCAATATCACGGCGGCCAAGGACGACGATCTCAGCAAGGAATTCAATGCGATTCGCTTGGATAAAGGGAAGATTCGGATCAATATGGCGGACGGCGCACCGAGTGACAAGAAGGTCAATATCACCGGCGATATCGTGGTCAATGAAGAATCCGGCAAGGTAAAACCGAACGTTGAAGCATCGACGATGAATCCGTATCGGATTCCGAGCGAGTTGCAGTTGGCGCTGACAAGTGCGGATTCCGCATGGACGGGGGCGTCCAAGTATGAACGTAAAAACAAATCGACGGCGATGCAGGAATCGCATATCGATCACGGCAACTTTACGCTGTACTTGCAAAACGGCGGTACCTGGACAAATCAGCAGTTGACCGGTGCGGATGATTCGTGGACCGGCAGTCGCGTGACGAATCTCGTCGGCGGCAGTGCGATGACGACGGACAAAGCGGGCGTGATTGTTCAAAACGACAAGAATCCGCTGACGCTTGACAAGTACAGCGGTCATACGTATCTCATCTATGCGCATACCGGTGACGGCAGCGAAGCGGCGCATTATGCGGCGGGCGACACGCATGTGAAAACTGCGGAGGCCGATGCCTCTATGACCGTTATGACGGACAACAGCGGTATTGATATGGCCGACGCGGATGCCGTTCACCGCACGCTCAATACCCTGGCGGGTAAACTGTACTATGATGCTTATGCCCAAGGGGAACGTGCACTTACGGGTAAAGTGACGATTGCGGATGGGCTCACGGCATCGTCGCAGAGTCTCCAACTGGCGGACATGAAATTCAACGAAGGTACCGGTCAAGGATTTGTGGAAAAAGTGAAGGAACCGGAACCGAAACCTGAACCGGAACCGGAACCGGAACCGAAACCTGAACCGGAACCGGAACCCAAACCGACTCCGGGCGACTATGAAACCGATCTGATGAAAGGCGCTCGCAGTGCGATGACGGCATCTTCGCTGGCATGGCGCCAGATGGGTGAAGATCACTTCCGCAGAGCACAGGATTTGCGCCGCGGTGCCAATGTCGGTGCATGGGGAGCGATTGAACGGGACAAGAGTACCTATCATGGCGATATCGAACTTAACGGCAAACAGACCGGTGTACGGGTCGGTTATGATACCCGCACGGATAACGGCTGGACGGCAGGCGTAGCGTTCCGATATCGTGACGGCAATGCCGACTATCTGCGCGGCGGTCATGGCGATACCAAGCAATATGCGCTCGGTGTGTACGGCACGAAGAGCCTGCAAGACGGTACCTATATCGACCTCGGTGCGAGTGTCGGGAAAGTCAGCAACGACTTTGTCGCCAAACGCGAACTGGGGGCCGATCTGGTCGGGACATACGACACGACGGGTATGGTACTGGGAGTACAAGTCGGTAAGCGTATGGCACGGAAAAACGGCAGCTATCTCGAGCCGCAATTGCAGTTGACATGGGCAAGTCTTGCCGGAAAACGCTATGATGCGGCGGCCGGCGGACAAGTCATGAAGATTGACCAAAAGGCCTATCACAGTCTTGTCGGTCGGGCCGGTCTTGAAGCGGGCATCATGAACGAACGAGGAAACCTGTTCGCACGTGTGAGCCTTGCGCATGAATTCATGGGCGATGTCGAAGGCTTGTATCAGGCCAAAGACGGCGGCGCCAAGACGACCAAATTCGGCACGAAGGACAGCTGGGTAACCGTCGGTATCGGCGGCAACTATGCGGTCAGCGATAATGTCGATTTGGCTGTCGAGTTGAGCAAAGATGTGACGGGCGACTATCGTCGCGATTGGAACGCATCGTTGCGTCTCGGCTATCGTTTCTGATTGTTTCCGCCTGCAGGCGAATTACCGATCGGATAAAGTGCGGCAAAATCGTCGGCAACAGGGCGATGGAAACGGGAGCATCAAAAAGCAGTCTGCGTACGCAGACTGCTTTTTGTATGGTCTTAGGTAATTTGCAGAAGAATTTTCGATGTGCTTGCTCGGTACAGTTGTGTCGGGTATCATGAAAATGATTTTAACTATTTTCAAGGAGGAGCAGTGTATGAAGCAGGGAAGAAAGACCGCGGCGCTGCTCGCGGCGATGATGTGCGTCGGCCTCAGTGCCGGTGCGACGGACGGGGCGATTTCGCTCGATCCGGTGATGGTGGTCGGCGTGCGCAACGTGACGACGGCGGACGGGTATGCGTCGACGGTGGCCACGGTCGGTACCTTGGGTGAGTGGTCGGTGATGGAGACGCCGTTCAGTCAGTCGAATATCACGCAAAAGACGATGGCGACGTACAATGACCCGAGCCAGCCGAGCGTGGCGCCGTTGGTACAGGCACCGTCGGTGCGCAGCAGCAGCTCGACGATGTACAACGACTTTTCCATTCGCGGGCAGTCGGCCAACTCGTATCAGTTCCGTGTGAATGGCGTGCCGGGGATTTTCACACAGATGAATCTGGGAACTTCATTTGTGGACCGCGTGGAAATTATTTCCGGTCCGACGATGGCGATCAACGGGACGGCCTCGCATGAATCGCCCGGCGGCAGCATCAATCTGTTGTCGAAGCAGGCCGGCGAGCGCGATCGGTCGGCGGTGACGTTGCGGGCGGCCGGTCACAGTACGATCGGGCTGAATGTAGACACGGCGGCGCGCTTGGGCGAGCAGCGTGAATGGGGCGTGCGCCTCAACGCGGAGTACACGAGCGGCACGGCGGGCATCAAGGATGAACGCCGCGATAACAAGGACGTGTATGTGAATATCGACCGTCATGACGACAACAGCCGGACCAATTTGCTCATCGGCTATCGGGATGTGACGGCGGAAAAGCCCCAGCGGTACTTCAATTTTGAGTCGGCGGAGATCGATCGGATGATGGGCGCGCCGGATCATCATCAAAACTACAGTTTCGACGGGCAGCATCTGTCGATGCGCACGACGGCCGCGGTGCTCAATCATCAGCAACGGCTGAGTGAGCATGTGCTCGCATTTGTCAATGCGGGAATCGCGACGAATGACGGCTACAGCTATATCATGACGCAGTCGTCGCGAATCGATATTTTGAATGCGGACGGCGATTTTGAGCGCAATCTGTGGAATCAGCCGTTCAAACTCAAGAATAAATATTTGCAAATCGGTCTGCGCGGCGATGTGCGTACCGGCGAGATGAAACATAACTGGAATATCGCCTGGGATAAAGACTGGTTGAGCGAGTTCTGGGGAATCACGAAAAAAACGCGCCCGATTGTCAAAGAGGACGGGACGCCCGATTTTGCGCAGGAGGTTATTCGGGGCAATATCTTCACGCGGCAGCATACGTTGACGGCCATGCCGCAGGCGGCCGTGCCCTATGCCCCGACACGGCGGTCGCAATTTACCAGCGTGACGGCGAGCGATACGATTACATGGGGCGATTTCCAACTCCTCGTCGGTGTCCAGCGCGCCATGACGAATGTATTGTCCGTCGGCAACGGCAGTCGAGTGAAGTCCTCGGCGACCTCGCCGATGTACGGATTGTTGTACAAGGCAAGCGACAACATGTCGCTGTATGCGTCGCATGCGGAAAGCTTCGGCAAGGGGACCTTGGTCGGTCGCGGTTACATCAACAACGGGGAAATTTTGCCGCCGGAAAAGATGACGCAAAACGAATTCGGCGTGAAGTATTGGAAGGACGGCGTATTGGCCTCGGTGGCGTATTTCGATATGGAACGCGATGCCAATATCGAGGTCCCGGGCAAAGAGCCGCGGACGTCGTACTTGCGCCAAAACGGGCGGTCCGATTTCCGCGGGATTGAAATGTCGATATCGGGCCTGCGGGTCGGCAAATTGGCGTTGACCGGCGGTCTAATGTATCTCGATTCGAAATACGACAAGTCGAAGAAAGGCGATCTCGACGGCAAGCCCGTGAGCGGCGTCGCCAAATGGAGCGGTATCGTGAATGCCGAGTACAGTCCGAACGAGCAGCTGGATATTATCGGGCGCATGGTATACACGGGCGAGGCGACCATCTATGCGAAACACACGACGAAATTGACGCTGCCGAGCAGTGCGGTGTTCGATGTGGGCGTGCGGTATCGTTTCGGTGACGACGGGGCGCCGGTCTTGAACGCGATGGTGTACAATGTCGCGGACAAGAACTACTGGTTGCCGCGGCCGGGCTACAATTACGGGATTTTGAGCAATCCGCGGACGTACTCGCTGAGTATGACGTGGACGTTCTGACAGGGTGTCGGTAGACAGGGAGGCCGGTATGAAAACATGGGTGAAGCATCTTGGTATGCTGGCGCTTTTGCTGGTAATGTTGGTTGCCGGCGGGTGCCAATCGCCGAGTGAACAGCAAGCATCGTCAGTTGATACGCAGGTGATTACGGACTCCATCGGGCGTGAGGTGACCGTACCGAAAGATGTCCGGCGTGTGGCGGTCGCCAACGCGTACAATACGGAGATTATCAACGCGCTGGGGGTAATTGACCGAGTGATCGGTGTGGACGGAAATATCTATCAGGACCAGGGCGGTTACGGGAATCGGTTCGGCGCGGATGCGGTCATCGGCAAGAGCCAGCGCGAGCTGAATTACGAGAAAATTATCGAACTCAATCCGCAGGTGCTCATTTTGACGGGCAACGGCGCGGTGCAGGAAGCGACGGAAAAGCTCGAGCCGTTTGGAATCGCGGTCTTGGTCGTCGATGCGTACTATACGGATCAGTTCGGGCAGACTTGCGACATTATGGGGAAATTGTTTAATAAGGAGCAGGAAGCCGCGGAGTTGAAACATTTCTTCCTTGACAAGTTGGATTATATTCAGCAGCAGCTCAAGGATGTACCAAAACGGTCGGTCTATTTTGAATATCGGCGCATCGGCAATACGACGGTGCCGGGGGATTATTTCTACTGGATGGTGGAATACTCGGGCGCGCACAATATTTTCCGTGAGGCCCAAGCGGTGGCAATCGATCCCGAACAGGTGGTAGTACTCAATCCGTCTTATATCGTGAAGGTGTCGGACCCGATTTCCAAGTCCAATTACATTCCGCCGACGAAAGAAAAGACGGATGAAATCAAGGCCGAACTTGTCGGGCGTCCGGGCTGGGATGAGATCGATGCGGTCAAAAACGACCGGATTTTGTTGTTGTCGCATTATGTCCACGGTGGTGCGTCGAAACTGGTCGGCACGATGTACATCGCCAAGTACATGTATCCCGAATATCTGCCGGATTTGCATCCGGAAGAGGTGTTCAAGACCTGGCTGGAAAAATACCAGCATTTGGAATATATTTCCGGACATACGGTACCGGCGTTTACCTTGGAGCAGTAAAAGAAATGCGGCAGGCACGGCTTGCCGCATTTGCATTGCGGGATTTAGGCAAGGCGGGGTGAGAAATGGAATCGGAATTGTTTGTTGCCTATCGGCAGTATTATCGGAAAGTCAAAATCATACTTCTTGTGTCGGTTGCAGGAATTGTAGCGACGGCTGTCGGATTGCTCGGGCAAGGGGCGGCTGATATTTCTTTACAGACAGTGATGCAGGCATTTGTTAAAGGGGGATCGGCATCGCCGGAGACGTGGACGGCGCAGGATAAAATCGTATTGCTGATTCGCTTGCCGCGGCTGGTAATGGCTATGACGACGGGGGCGATGTTGGCATTGGCGGGGGCGGTCATGCAGTCCATCACGCGCAATCCGCTGGTGAGCCCGTTTACCATCGGGATCTCAGCAGCGGCGACGTTCGGTGCCAGCCTGTACTTGTTGTTTGGTTATCTGTTGGGCGGTGTCAGTGAGATCGGTGTCATGGGCGGTGCGTTTGTGATGTCGGTCGTTTGTGCGGCGGCGGTATACAGCCTTTCACAGAAGGTCGGCACAGGGGCAACGGCACTGGTGCTGATCGGGATCGGATCGAATTATCTCTTCAGCGCGGGAACGTCAATTTTGCAATTTTTTGCGGAAGAACACAAGCTCGCGATGATTGTGAACTGGACTTTCGGAAGTTTCAACGGTGCGGACTGGAATCAGATTGTTGTGATGCTGCCGGCTGCCGTTATCGGTGCGGTGGCGTTACAGTTGCATGCTCAACGGCTCAATGCGATGATAGCAGGCGACGATGATGTCTTGCTCACGCTCGGGACGGATCCCGAACGGCTGCGCAAGCGGGTCGGCCTGGTGGCGGTATTTATCACGTCGGTGACGATTTGTTTCACAGGTATCATCGGTTTTGTGGGATTGATTGCACCGCATATTGCACGGATGTTTGTGGGCAATCAGCATCATTATTTGCTCCCGTTTTCTTCATTGATGGGGGCGTGGCTGGTGTTGCTCGCGGATGCGATCGGGCATTGGGTTTTGGCGCCGGTAGTGCTTCCTGTCGGCGTTGTGATTGCATTTGTTGGGGTGCCGTTGTTCATGCATTTGATTTTGCGCGGGCGTGGCCACCAGTGGGAGTGAGGTGAGGCGGATGAATACAAAGGAAGCGGTCGTGTCACGGCTGACGGCGGAAGATATCCATTTTGCCTATCATGCCGCCCGGCCGGTGTTGGATGGAGTCGATATCGCCGTCGTGCAAGGGGAATGGCTGACGCTGCTCGGGCCGAACGGGACCGGCAAGACGACATTGCTCAAATGTCTGCTCTGCCAGCTGGTACCGCAACAGGGGACGGTCCGCCTCGACGGCGCGGCACTGCGCGATGTGCCGGATCGGGAGCGTGCAAAGCGGATTGCCTATGTGCCGCAGGTGACGAAAATCCCGTTTGCCATGACGGTCATCGATGCGGTGTTGACGGGGCGACTGGCGTATTCGCCGTACCGATATACGGAGCGGGATCGGCAGGTCGTATCCCGCGTGATGGAGCGCTTGCACTTGCATGAGCTGGCGTTCCGGCCGCTGAACGAATTGTCCGGCGGGGAGCGTCAGCGCGTCTGGATCGCGCGCGCGTTGGCACAGGAGGCCAAGCTCATCTGTTTGGACGAGCCGACGACGGGGCTCGATCCGGAAAATCAGATCGTGCTGCTCGATACGATTCGCGAGCTGGTCGACAGCGGTGGTGTCGGCGTACTGACCGTACTGCACGACCTGAATCTTGCGGCGATGTATTCCGATCGGGTGGCGTTGCTGGCGGGGGCGCATATGTTTGCCCAGGGCACGCCGCAAGAGGTCATCACGGAGGACATCATCCGGCGGGTGTATCGCGTCGATAACGAAGTACTGCAGTTTGACAGCGGGCCGCATGTACGCTTGTTGGGGCAGATACGGTAAGATTTAGATCGGCATATGCAAAAGGACGACTCGATGGGAGTCGTCCTTTTGTGTTGCAACATCAATCGCGGAAATAGGGCTCGGCAGTATGCGGTTTGCGTCCGTTTTTAGGGCGACGCGATTCGCCCCGTCGGGTATGGGGGCGGCCGCCTTGGCGTGCGGATCCTTCGTTGTCGCCGCGGCGACGATAGCGGCGTTTTCCGCCTTTGCCGTGCTTCGCGTCGCCCCCTCGCGGTCCGCCCTTTTTGCGGGCGAGGGGACGTTCCGCGGTAATCTGTACGGGGGTCGTGTCCGGTTCTTTGGTGAGCAGTTTAATCGCGGCGGCGACCAGTTGTACGGAGTCGATGGCGCTCAGCATTTCTTCCGCCGAGGCATAGAACCCTTCCAGCTCGCCGCTTTCCGCCGTTTGTACCAGCGCAGCCAGCGCGGTTTTGCGGTTGCCTTCGAGGACTTCCGAGAGACTCGGCGCATGGCGGCGGGTGATGCGACGGCGAATCAGATGTTCAATGGCGCGCAGGTGTTCCATCTCCCGCGGTACGACAAATGTCGTTGCCAAGCCCGTTTGTCCCGCCCGGCCGGTTCGACCGACACGATGGACGTAGCTTTCGGGGTCTTGCGGCATGTCGTAGTTATAGACGTGGGTGACGCCGCTGATGTCAAGACCGCGTGCGGCCACGTCGGTCGCGACGAGCAGGTCGATGGTGTTTTCGCGGAATTGGCGCATGACGGTGTCGCGCTTGGCTTGCGAGAGGTCGCCGTGCAGTCCTTCCGCAGAGTAGCCGCGTTTTTTCAGGGCCTCGGTGACTTCATCGACTCGCCGTTTCGTCCGACCGAAGATGATGGCCAACTCCGGGTTTTGCATGTCGAGCAAGCGGCACAGGACATCGAACTTTTGCCGCTCGGGCAGTTCGATATATTCCTGGTCGATGAGGTCGATCGTGACCTGGGCCATTTTCATCGTGACATGCTGCGGGTCGGTCAAAAACTTGTCCGCCAGCGCGCGAATAGCGGGCGGCATGGTGGCGGAAAAGAGCAAGGTCTGCCGCTCGTCGGGCGTCGCCGCAACGATGGTTTCGATATCTTCGATAAAGCCCATGTTCAGCATTTCGTCGGCCTCGTCAAGGACAACGATCCGCACGGCGTCGAGAGAAATCGAGCCGCGACGCATATGGTCCATCAGGCGGCCGGGGGTCGCGACGATGATCGGCGGCGCTTTTTTCAGGCTGCGCAGCTGACGCCCCATGTCCTGGCCGCCGTAAATCGGCAACGCCCAATGGGGCAGGTACTGGGCGAGACGGTTGATTTCTTCCGCCGATTGAATGGCGAGTTCGCGCGTCGGCGCCAGAATAAGTGCGACGGGGTCGCTTCCCGTCGGTTGAGTGCGTTCTAAAATCGGGATACCGAATGCGGCCGTTTTGCCGGTGCCGGTCTGTGCCTGACCGATGAGGTCGGCACCGGCCAGCGCGATCGGAATCGACTCCCGCTGAATCGGCGTCGGTTCTTCAAAACCCATATCGTTGAGGGCTTTCAGAATCGGCTGCGAGACGGCTAATGTTCCAAAATGTTCGAGCATATAATCCTCCTTTGTAATCAATCTATTATACCACAGAACGCCGCAAGCTGCGGCACGGTCAGACGGAGGAGGGGACGACAACGCGCGGCGGGGAGGCAATGTTTGGTATAATACAGGTAGAGTGGAGGTGGCGAGAAAATGAAGCGAATCGAATGTATATTGACGGCGGCGATCTTGGCCGCGACGACGGCTGTGTCGGCGCAGGCGATTTCGGTGGGCGTCGGGATCGGTTTCGGTCACGGTGGCGGCGTGTTCGGCGGAGTGGGGACGAGCTGGCCCGCGGGCGAGGAGTGCAAGACTCCGCCGAAGGCGGAACTGACGAAGGAGCAGCGGGCGGCACTGACCGAGGCGCAAGCGGTGACGAAGGAGATCGGCTACGGCATTTATGAAACGACGGTGCAGGGCGACCTCGCCGCCGTGACGCAGCGCCTGCGGGCGGCGCTGGAAACGGAAGAATGGCAGGTTGCGCTGCAGACGATGCGCGACGATTCGGGTGAGCGCGTGTATCTCACGGCGCTGCCCGTCGATCGGCTGAGTGTGCATCTGATGCGCCGCACTCCCCGACTGGCGTTGCAGTGGCAGTTGTCGCTGACGGCAGTCGAGCGGGACGGGGCCACGCAAATTGTGTGGGCAAGCCCGCTGCGCGCGGTGCGTGACAAGGACGTCGACCGCTCCCGCTGCGAAGAATTGCAGGCGCGGGCCGTGCAGGCGTTGGTACGAACAGCGGCGCGGTAACACGATACACGAATACGGACAGAGGAGGACGGCAGGGTATGCGATTCATCCATACGGCGGATTGGCATTTGGGACGGATATTTTATGAACAATATATGACGGCGGATCAGGAGTATGTGCTCGGGCAGCTGCTCGAACTGGTGGACGACTGGCAACCCGATGCATTGATCCTGGCCGGCGATATTTACGATCGGGCGATTCCGCCGGCGGATGCGGTCCGCTTGCTCGATGACGTGCTCGGGGAGCTGGCGGCACGGCGGGGACCGGGGATTGCCATCAGCGGCAATCATGACAGCACGGAACGAATTGACTTCGGCAGCCGGCTGATGCGTTCGGGCGGGGTCTATCTCTACGGGGTGGCCCGTCCCGACACGGCGCCGGTGATTCTCACGGATGCGGCGGGACCGGTGTACATCTGCCCGCTGGCATTTGCCGATCCTGCGACGGTGCGGATTACCTTTGACGCGCCGGAAGTGGGTGACTATGCGACGCTGTTTGCCGAGCAGGTCAAGCGGGTTCGGGCACAGGTGCCGACGGGGGCACGTTCGGTGGCGGTCGCACACGGATTTGTCGCGGGCGGTACCGAGTCGGAGTCGGAGCGGCCGCTGTCGGTCGGCGGGACCTCGCAAGTGCCGTGGACGACATTCGGCGAGTTTAACTACACGGCGCTCGGGCACCTGCATCGTCCGCAGAGTGTCGGTGCGGATACTGTACGGTACAGCGGATCGCTGCTCAAATATTCGTTCAGCGAATCGACGGATACCAAGGGAATCGAATGTGTGACGTTGGCGGCGGACGGCAGTGTCAGCCGTGAGACGGCCCGTTTGCGCCCGCGGTATGATATGCGGGTGATCGAAGGGACCTTTGCCGAAGTGATGAGCGACGCGGTGCCGGCGAGCGAGGATTATCTGTTGGTGCGGCTGCATCAGCCGCAGGGCATCGTGGACGGTATCGGTCGTTTGCGCAAAAAGTTTCCCCATGTGTTGGGAATTGAGCCGCTGGAAACGGCGTATATCGACACCGATTGGCAGCCGCAAGATATTCGGCGGGCGGACAAAGAAGAGCTGTTCGCCCGTTTTGTCGAGCAGGTCGGCGGCGCCCCGATGACTGCAGCGGAGCGCAAGGTCATGGCACGGGTGTGGCAGGACGTATTGACGGAGGAAGACGCATGAGACCGTTACGATTGGTGATGCAGGCATTCGGACCCTATGTCGAGCACCAGGAGATTGATTTTACCGCGCTGGGGTCGCGGCAGTTTTTCCTGGTGCACGGGCCGACCGGCGCCGGAAAAACGACGATATTCGACGCGATCTGCTACGCGCTCTACGGCGTGACGAGCGGCGCGCAGCGCGATGCCAAACACATGCGCAGCGATTATGCGCCGATTGACCTGGCGACGGAGGTCGTGTTTGATTTTGCGGTGGGACGCGATACGTATCGTGTGCGGCGGATGCCGCCGCAAGAGGTGCCGAAAAAACGCGGCGAAGGATTGCGCAGTCATCCGGGAGCGGCGGAGTTGTATCGGATTGACGAGGACGGCAAGGAAACGAAGTCGCTCGGCGATAAATATGTCAATCAGAAAATAGTGGACATCGTCGGTTTTGAGGTCGGGCAGTTCCGGCAAGTTGTTTTGCTCCCGCAGGGCGATTTTCGCAAATTGCTTTTGGCCGGCTCGGATGAACGTGAGGCGATATTGTCGCGGTTGTTTTCGACGGAAGTGTTTGCGCGGGTGACGGAGCGATTGCGGGAGAAGGCCCGCGAATTGACGGAGACCTATCGTGAGCGTAACAGCAAGCGGGAGAATTATCTCGACGCCGCCGAGGTCGATTCGATCGAGGCACTGGACGAGCGCCGCCGGATGTTGGAACACACGGTCGGGGAGTTGACGGAGAAAGTGACGGACGCCCGCAAGGTGTCCGCACAGGCGCAAGAGGCGCTGGCGGATGGACGGAGGCTGGCGGAGCGCTTTCAGTTGCAGGCGAAGACACGTGAACGGCAAGCGGCGCTGGCCCAAGAGAAATCGCGGATGGACGCCACGGCAGCCCTGTTGGAGCGATTGCGTCATGCCGCGGAGATGCAGGACCGGTATACTGCCTGGCAGCGCCTGACCGAGACCGGTAAAGACATCAGCGGCCAATTACAGACGTTGCAGGCGGCATTGCCCGGGCAGCAAGAGAAAGCGGCGTATTGGGCAAAGGAACGGCAAGAACTTCACGATACGGCCGCCGTACAGGAAAGGCGGGTACAGGAGCTGGCGGAATTGCGGCGGCGGGTCGAGCAGCAACAGCGCCTGCAAGAGATGCAGACACAGGCGAAGCAGGCGGAGCAAGAAGTTGCCGATGCGACGGCGGCACTGACGCAGGCGCAGGAACGCCGGACGGTCGCCGAAGCGGCCTTGGCGGAGGCGACCGAGCGCGTCCAAAATCTGCGGACGGTCGCGGCACTGACGGAGACGGCGCAGCAGACCGCCACGCATATGCGTACCCGGCGGCAGGCCTATGACGCGTGGCAAAAGCTGGCGTCGCAGAGCGAGCAGGCGCACGCGGAAACGGCGGCGGCCGCCGCAGCACTGACCGCGGCACAACAGGCGGCGACCGAGGCGGCGACCCGCTATGAACGGATTGTGTTTTTGCGCCGGCAGGACAGTCTGGCCTCACTGGCGGCGGGATTGGAGGATGATACGCCCTGCCCGGTGTGCGGGTCACGTAGCCATCCGCAACCGGCTTTGGCGGCGGAGTATGTGCCGAGCATGGAGGAAGAAACTGCGGCCCTTGCCGCGCAACAGGCGGCGCAGGACGAACTCCAGCAACGGCGCACCCGTCTGGCGGAATGCCGCGTCCGTGCGGATCAGTTGGCGGCGGAGACCGAACGGCGCGGCGAAGAATTCAGCGACGTGACAAGGGACAAGCTGGTCGATGCGGTAACGGATGCCGAGCGGCTGTTGCATGACGCGCAGACGGCGCAAGCGGAATTGCCCAAGGGGGAAGCCGCGCTCGTACAGGCACGGCAAACGGCACAGAGCGCG
>CABTYA010000025.1 GCA_902488965.1 uncultured Veillonellaceae bacterium | reverse complement strand
CGTTACGGCGGAGAAATTCCCGCCGATCCCGATGCGCTGGCGGCGTTGCCGGGAGTCGGGCCGTACATGCTCGGGGCAATTCGTTCGTTGGCGTTCGGGGAGGCTGTGCCCGCGGTGGACGGTAATGTTCTGCGGGTGTTCGCTCGCCTGTACGGCATCGAGGACGATGTGTTGCGCGCCTCCACACGGACACGGGTGACGGCGCTGGCGCAGGAGGTCATTCCCGCGGAGGCGCCGGGAGCATTCAATGAAGCGCTGATGGATTTGGGAGCGACGGTGTGTACACCGCGTACACCGCGTTGTGCGGCCTGCCCTTTACGTGATGATTGCGTCGCCCGCAAGACGGGATGCGAGACGGTACTGCCGCGGCGGGAGAAAAAAACCAAGCAGGTGATCGAACGTGTGGCGGTGGCGGTCATTGCGGACGGCGGGCGCTATCTGTTGCACCGCCGTTCGGCAACGGGGATGCTGGCCAATATGTGGGAATTTCCGTCCGTGACGGGGACGACACTGGCGGAGGCGACGGCACGACTGTGCGAAGCGCGCGGACTGTCGAAACCGCATCATGTCTATTGGCGCCATCGGCATATTTTCACGCATCGGATTTGGGAGATGCGTGCGTATCGTTGGGAAACGGCGCTTACACCGCAGGCGGACGAACGCTGGTGGACGCGTGCGGAGCTTTTGACGATACCGCTGGCTGGCCCGCATGCGCGGTTGGCGGCGATACTGGAATAAAGGAGAATCCATGAACTATTGGATACTGTTTCATTTTATCGTTATCGGGTTGATCCCGTTTTGGAATGCGTGGAATTATGCGTCGCTAATCACCGAGGACAATCAACGTAAACGGCGGCGAAAGTATACACTGATGGCAATGTGGGCACTGGTTGCCGTATTCGGCGGCGGTTACTTTATCTACTACCGCGAAGCGTACTTGAATCTTGCGGGGACGATCGCCGTCGCAGCGGCGTATGCGGCGACGATCTGGGTAGTTGCACAAGTAATATTGTGGATTCCATTGATTGTGCTGCGATTGTTGACGCTGTGGGGCGGCAAACGCTACGGGAATATGGCGGCAACCTTTTGTCTGGTGCTGGCTTTTGCGGTATCCGCCTACGGAGCGGTGGACGGACATCTGCATTGGGAGCGTGAGCGCCTTGAGGTGACTTCGGTGAAATTGCCGCCCAGTTTTGAAGGACTCAAAATCGCGTTGCTTGCCGATACGCATATCGGTCCGTATTATCGGTTGGACGATTTGCGCGAGCAATTGGCGGATGCCCGCCGTGAGCGTGCGGACTATGTCATCATCGCGGGTGATCTGATCGACGAGACCAACCCCGGAGTGCTGGCGGAGTTACAGGAGATCATCAACACCGAAGCGACACATTTTACTTACGGGATCGATTTTGTCTGGGGCAATCACGAATATTATTACGACCGTCCGCGGGTAGCCGAAGTGCTCGGCGCGTCACGGTTACGGATTTTGGAAAATACGCATTATGAATTGCGCCGCGGCGATGCGGGAATCATTGTTGCGGGAGTGGATTACCCGTTCGGCAAAGGTGAAATGCGGGAAAAGGAAATCGCAACCTTTACCGACGCCGCACTCGCCGGTGCTCCGGCCTCGCAGTTTCGTCTGCTGATTGCGCACCATCCCGATTTTTTGCAAGCGGGATTTGAGCGCGGGGCGGATCTGATTTTGGCGGGACATACGCACGGGATGCAAATCAATATCGCGGGGCGGCCGCTGATTCCTCTTTATACTTATAATCGCGGAGAGTTTCATTACGGTACGTCGGTCGGTTACGTAACACGGGGGACGGGTCATTGGTTCCCGTTTCGCATCGGTTGTCCGCGTGAACTGACTTACATTACCCTGCATGCGGGCAAATAAAAAACGAGACCGTCAGGTCTCGTCGAGGATCGCAGCTGAGCGGCGTGTTAGCGCTTTTTGCATAAAACGTTCCGCCGCAACAGCGACACGGGTGTGGGTGCCGCGGGCAATTTCGCCCGCTTCGTCGCGACAGGAAAAAGAAAATTCGTAGCGCCGTCCTTCGTGGCGGGTGAGGGTAGCGGTGGCGTTGACCGTCATGCCGACGGGGGTTGCCGCGAGATGATCGAGCGTGATGTTCGTGCCGACGGTCGTTTCGCCCTCCTCCAGATGAGCGGCAAGTGCCGCGACGGCGGCACCTTCGGCGGCTGCCGCAACAACGGGGGTCGCACAGACGGCCAGTGTACCGCTGCCGACAGTTTCCGCTGTGCGGGCGGGGGTGACTTCCAGCCGCACCGTTCCCGTAATTCCGATAAGATCCATACAATGCTCCTTTCCGCTGATGTTGCTACTTGTATTGTACCGTGATGGCGGCGAAAAGTCATCTTGACGGTGCGGTCGGTTGGCGCGGAAAGACGCATATGGTATAGTGAGTACAATTGACAGGAGGAGCATGATGAACGGTATCGTAGCGGTATATTCGTATTCGGGATACAGCCGGGCGGCAGCAAAAATCGCGGCCGAGGTGAGCGGCTGGCCGTTGTATGAACTGGAGGTCACACCGCCGTATTCAGGCGGATACTGGAAAATGGTGGCGCGTGTCGGTGCGGAATTTCTCGGCGGCAGCGAACGCAAAGTTACGCCGGTACCGGAAATCATCGAGCCGGCGGACAGGGTCATTTTGGCGATGCCTACGTGGTGGTTTACCTATGCGCGCCCGTTGCATCCGTGGGTGCGGCAAGCCGACTGGCAAGGCCGCGGGTTATATGCGCTGCTGACTTGCGGCGGCAATCCCGGTCGGAGCCGGCAGGATTTGGAACAAGACAGCGGCGGGGCACTGGCCGATCTGCTGGTCGTACGTCGTCCCAAAGGCGCGGCGGTACCCGAGCGGGAAGAAATTGCGGCATGGGTGACCGATGTCGTCATGAAACAATAGAAAGCGAGGAGCATATGCACTATATCAGCACGCGCGGCGCGGCTGCAGTAACGGCTGCCGAAGCATTGGTACAAGGGTTGGCGACGGACGGCGGATTGTACGTACCGCAAGCATTGCCGCCGGCGCGCGATTGGACGGAAACCGCCGCTTGGTGTTACGAGGAGGTCGCGGCCGAGGTGATTCGCCTCTTTTTCGGCTGGGATGCCGATACGGCCGCGCGCTTGTGTCGCATGGCGTATCGGGACACGTTCGGTACGGACGGCGTGATTGCGCTCGCCCCCTTGGCGGACGATGTGACGGCGGTTGAACTTTTCCACGGCCGCACGCTCGCCTTCAAAGACCTCGCATTATCGCTCTTTCCGCATTTGCTTGTGCAGGCCAAGCGGGATTTGGGGCGTACGGAGCGGACATTGATTTTGACGGCAACCAGCGGGGACACGGGTAAAGCCGCAATGGCGGGATTCGCCGATGTGGAAGGAACGGAAATCATGGTCTTTTATCCTGCGCACGGCGTCAGCCCCATGCAACGGGCGCAGATGCAGACGCAGGAGGGAGAAAATGTTCGCGTCGTCGGGATTGACAGCAATTTCGACGAAGCGCAGCAATTCGTCAAACGGGTCTTCGCGTCGCCTGCGATGCGGGAAGAAGCAGCCGCAGCAGGCGTGGCTTTTTCCAGTGCAAACTCGATCAACGTCGGCCGCCTCATTCCGCAGATCGTATACTATATTCGCACCTATACCGAACTCCTGCGGACGGGACGACTCGCAGCAGGGGCGGGTTTTGACGTCGCCGTACCGACAGGGAATTTCGGCAATATTTTGGCGGGGTATCTCGCCCAACGTCTCGGCGTGCCGATTCGACGGCTCATCTGCGCCTCGAACGAAAATCACGTCTTGGCGGATTTCTTTGCCACCGGTGTCTATGACCGTCGCCGTGAATTTCATGTGACGAGCTCACCGTCGATGGATATCCTGATTTCATCGAATCTGGAACGGTTCCTTTATTATGCGACCGACGGGGATACCGAGCGGGTAAGCGCGTTGATGCGTGACTTACAGGACAAAGGCCGCATGGCACTGACCGAGGCGGAAAGAAAATCGGTGGGAGCGTTTGTCGGCGGCTGGCTCACGGATGCGGAGACACTCGACGTCATCCGCAGTGTGTACAAGCGCAGCGGCTACCTGCTCGACCCGCACACGGCGGTGGCTGTCGGCGTGACCGACCGCCTGCGTCTGCGCGGAATTATCGGCGACCGTCCTTTGGTCGTCATGGCAACCGCGCACCCGTACAAGTTCCCCGAAACGGTGGCGGCGGCGCTCGGCTTGCAGACAGGGGACAATCCGTATCGTCTGCTGAATCGTCTCGCGGAGGTGACCGGCGTATCGGTACCGTCCGCATTGGCGGAATTGGCACAGCGTCCGGTGCGATTTGACAGCGTCATTGCCAAAGAAGAGATGATATCGTCCGTTTCCGACGTATTGCGCGAATTGACGATTCAAAATCAAAGGACGGGCGAGTCACTACGATAATGAAACGAGAATGGAGTGAACGCGAAGAGCGATATATCAAGTGGGGACTCCTGGCCCTGCTGATTGTACTGCTGGCCGGTATTCATTGGTTGGATCCGGCGTTTTACCCGACGATTTGGAAACTCTCGCAAAGCGGGGACTTCAGCGGTACGGTGCGCTATCTTAAAAGTTTCGGCGCAGCCGCCATGTTGGTCAGCTTTCTCATCGATGTCATCATTAATATCGTCGGCTTTTTGCCGTCTATCTTTCTGTCGACGGCGAACGGACTGGTGTTCGGCATCGGCTGGGGGATTCTCATCTCATGGGTCGGCGAAACCGTCGGGGTTATTATCTCGTTTTGGATGATGCGCACGTTGTTTCGCGGTATGGCGGAGCGCCTGATTGCGAAAAACAAGATGCTGACCAAACTCGACCGTTACAGTACGATGTGGGCGATGGCCATCGCTCGCGCCGTGCCGTATTCACCGAACGGATTGGTCACGGCGCTCGGTGCTCTTTCGAGTATTTCGTATCGGGACTACATCATCGGGTGCTTTTTGGGGAAACTGCCCTCGGTAGCAATTGAAGTCATCGTCGGCCATGATCTCGTCAATGCCGATGAAAACCACATGCGTTTGACGGTGATGGTACTCGGAGTGACCGTTGTCTACGGCGCGCTCTGGTGGTGGACGCAACGCCGCAAGGCGCGGGCAAAAGAATAGAGCAGCGAAGAGAAGACGGTCAATCCAAAAGGACTTGCCAAAGGCAAGTCCTTTTGGTTATTCGCATTACAACAGTTTGCGCAAGTCTTTCGGCGCTTTGGGCGAAAGATACGCGGGGGGGATATCAAAGACGGTGAAGCAACCTGTTGCGCCGTGGGCGGCAAGCCGCATGAGTGCGCGCGCGTAGGCGACGAGGACGCTGGCGGTAAACGAGGGGTTGCTGTCGAGTTTGAGACTGTACTCGATGACCGAAGTTTCTTCCGGTCGGGTTTCTCCGACGCGTAGGACGAAGCCGCCGTGCGGCATCCCGGCATGGTCACGGTCGAGCGTTTCTTGGCTGACGAAGTGAACGACGGTCTCGTAGCCGGCGAAGTAATCGGGCATCGTTTTGATTGCGTGTTCGACGCTTGCGGCATCGGCGCCGTCTTCCAATACGACGTAGCATTCGCGCAGATGTGATTCATCGGCTCGGATGTCGGCCTGTTCGCCGCCGCGACAACGGTCGAGATATTCTTCTTTCGGGACGGTGTATTGCTTGGCATCGGCGACGCCCGGAATGCGGCGGATCGCGTTGGAGTGTCCCTGACTGATGCCGCGTCCCCAGAAGGTGTAGTTCTTTCCGTGCGGGAGGACGGTTTCCCCATAGAGTCGTTGCAGGGAAAAGAGCCCCGGATCCCAGCCGACGGAGATCAGCGAAACTTTGCCCGCCGCTTTGGAGACGGCATTGAGCTCGGTAAAGTGGTCTTCAATCTTGGCATGCGTGTCGAAACTGTCCACGATGTGGAATTTGGCGCCGATATCGCGTGCCTGCGCCATCAAGTCGTTGGCCGAGCCGCCGCAGAGCATGAGGACGTCAATTTTATCGACAAAGGAGTCGAGTTCGTCCATCCGGTACACGGGAGTACCGCTTTCACTCTTGACGCCGTTGCGGCGGGAAAAAACAGCGACGAGTTCGATGTCGTCTTGTTGTGCAGCGGCAAGTTCGATGCCGCGGGCGAGATTGCCGTAGCCGACAATGCCGATTCGCAGTGTATGCATGATGTATCATCCTTTCTTTTTCGTGTGACTATTATAACAAATCGCCGAACGGATGCCTAATGGATTGAACAAATAAGAAGCTCGGCAGCGCGGGAAAAATGTTGGTATAATACAGGTAGATGACAAAGGGGGAATCGGTAGTGCATATCGTGACGATGGAAGCGGAAAATTATCGGACGTTTCGTCATGTGCGCATGGTGTTTCATTCGCAGTTGAATTACTTGGTCGGTTCGCATCGGATCGGCAAGTCCAACTTTTTGGATTTACTCCATACGTTGCACACGGGGACGCGGTTTGCCGAGACGGATTTTTTTGATACCGAGGCGCCGCTGCGGATACGGATCACGTTACAGCTCAAGACACGGCATACTTTGCTGGCTGACGGGTATCCGCTGAATGATGATGACGGTTTTTTACATTTGGAAGTAACGCAGCGTGTGAGTGACGAGACTTTCACCGTGGTCAATATGGAGACGGGGCAGCCGGTAAATCGGATCAGCTTGCATCGGTTGCGGTATGTGGCGCATATGCCGTCCCGGTTGGGACGCTGGGGAATTGCACCTGATCGCAAGGCGCGATTCAAAGCGGCGATTGAGGGGTATTTTGAGGAGCGCGGACAAGCGGCTATCGAGTTGCTCGGCGAGGTGGCACAGCGGACGGGCGTGCGCGCCGAAGAAGTGGCGCAGGCGACGGCGCAGGTTGATGACTGGCTGACGTACCTGCATACGGGCGTGCCCGACGAACGGGCGGCGGCACAGACGTTTCGCATGCTGCTCGCGGCGGTTTTTCAGTTGGTGTCGGAACTTACGGAGCTCAAGGATAGCGACGGTAAGTTTTGGGAAAACAATTTGCTGATCGATTCACGCAATCGTCGTTATTTGCCGCTGGTGATCAGCATCGACGAGCCGGAAATCCATTTGCATCCGTTTTTGCAACGCTCGTTATTGCATTTTTATCGGGATATTGTGGCGAATCAAAGCCGACTGGTCAAAGATCTTCTCTCGTATTTTCTGGGAGTGGACGGACTGGAAGGCCAGCTTTTCGTGGTTACGCATTCGACGGATTGCCTGATTGACGATTATCATCATATCGTGCGGTTGTACCGTGACGGCAAGGGGCGTGTTCTCGCAGCGTGCGGGGCGGAGTTTTCTTTTGCGCCGGATGTGGAGAAACATCTGGTCATGCATTTTCCGGAGGTCAAAGAAGCGCTCTATGCCCGCTCGGTGTTGATTGTTGAAGGGGAAACGGAGTACGGCGCGTTTTTTGAATTCGGCAAAACGCTCGGTGTGCATTTCGACTATGTGGGAATCTCGCTGATCAATGCGCGGGGAGAGAGCTCGATTGCACGGATTGCCGAGCTGTTCTCGCGGTTCGGTTTGGGTACGGTTAAATTGTATGACAGCGATGTCCGTGAGCAAATCGGCGATATGCCGGATACGTTTTTCACGGAGGGGCCGTGTTTCGAACTCGATGTCGTGCGGCATCTGCTGGCCAATCGCGGACTCAAGCAGTTGCGTTCGGTCGTGCGGTTGATCGGCGGAAGCGACGGACAGGTACGGCGGGAGATGGCGACCAAGGCCGCCCGCAAATGGAAACCCGACGGAAAACGGTATTTCGGTGCGAAAAAGTTAAAAAATATTTCCGGCCGCGATACGGACGGATTGCAATTTTATTATTTTGCGTGGTTTTACAGTAACAAGGGTGTCATCGTCGGCCGGGCACTGGGGAAGACGCTGACCGCAGAGATGATTCCGCGCTCGTTTCGGCAGGCAATCGAACGGGCGGCGGAACTGGCCCGTTAGGAGGAGCAATGGAGCAAACGGAATTGGTACGGATGATGGCGCAAACGGCGGCGGCTATTGCCGCCGAGGAACGCAGTGTGGTCGCACAAGTGCTGCGCCGCAAGGATGAGGAGGTCGAGCCGGTGCAGGTCTCGGCCAACGCACTTAAGGTGGCGGCCGAGACCTTGCCGCATGTGCCGACCATGTGGGTCGCGGCGATTTCGCGATATGCCTGGCAACAGCGGCAGGAATTGCGCGCCGAGGCGGCGATGTGGCTCACCGGACCGATGCCGGCACATCATTTGAATGCGCCGCTTTTTGAGGAAACGGCGCGAACGGCATATGCATTGGCCCAACTGACGGCGTGTGCACAGGGCATCGAGGTGTGGCGTGAAGCGACGGCACAGGCGGATACACCGCTCGCGAATATTTTGCCGCCCGATCTGGTGCCGGCGGCCGATATTGAGGAAGCGGCCGGCAGTCGCTACCTGCTGCTGTGCAGCGAAACGGCGCAGCGGTGGGTCAACGACCAGGGTTCGGCGCGTCGATTGCTTGAGATGACGGCGCGCTACGGAATCGCCGCGCCGTGCTTGGCGGCGGCACTGGCGGAATATGACGCGTTGCGTCGTGCGTAGCGGACGAAGAAAGCAAATCAAAACGGACGGGAGCGGGCTCCCGTCCGTTTTTGATGTCACCGACGGTATATCGGCACAGTTTACTTGCCGACGACATTGGTGAGCGTGCCGATATCTTCGATTGTAATGCTGACGGTGTCGCCCGTCTTTAAATATACGGGAGGACGTTGAGAAGCCCCGGTGCCTACGGGCGTACCTGTGAGAATCATGTCGCCGGGAAGCAGCGTCATGGCACGCGACAGGTCGCTGATGAGATGCGCAATCGAGACGTGCATTTCGTCGGTCATGACGCTCTGGCGCAGTTCCCCGTTGACGCGGGTCAGCAGGTGAAACGGCGTCTCCCGTGCACCGATCAGCACATACGGGCCGACGGGGGTAAAGCCGTCGAGCGCTTTGGCATAGAACCATTGGCCGCGGGACTGCTGCAAATCGCGGGCGGTAACGTCGTTGGCAATCGTATAGCCGAAAATCGAGTCGATGGCGTCGGCAGGATCGATATCTCGGGTGACGCTGCCGATAATGACGGCCAGTTCGCCTTCGTAGTCGGCGGCCTGTGTACAGTCACCGTGAAGCGGAATCGGCATCCCGTCCGCAATCAGTGTGGTCGGCGGTTTGGTGAAGTAGACGGGGGCGGCGGGCATGTCCTCGCCGTCGTCATAATTTCGGCCGACGCCGATGATGTTGCGCGGCGGCAGGTACGGAATCGCCGGCGTCACGTCGGCCAGCGGTGTTTCGAGCGTCTCACGCTCGTCGTCCTCGTGATATTGTTGCATCGCCGCGCCCAGTGTGATGAGCCCCTCTTTACCGGCTGCGATGAGCTCGGCGAGAGAGTCGGGGAGCGGGATGAAGTAGCGTTCTTCCAAATCGGCGGCGCGAACCATCATTGTCGGTAATTCGACCGTCGCCTCCGGTTCGACGATGACACCCCATTCGGGCGAACCGTAATAAGTAAATGACAGACAACGCATAGCAATACTCCTTTCCGATTGATTCGGATTGATTATACCACGGCGGCCCTTGTGCCGCCACGGACAAAATCGGCGCAAACAGTGCCAAATAAGCGCGCCTGTGGTACAATACTAAGTAATTGGTAGGCATATATGGGAGGAAGAAGAATGGAAGAGCGGAAAAGCAGCAATTTTATTGAAAATGAGATCAATACCGACATCGCCAACGAGGTGTACGCCGATCAACGGGTGCATACCCGATTTCCGCCGGAACCCAACGGCTATTTGCATATCGGTCACGCCAAGAGCATTTGCCTGAATTTCGGACTCGGACAAAAATATCACGGCAAGACGAATCTGCGTTTTGACGATACCAATCCGACGAAAGAAGAGGCGGAATACGTCGATTCAATCAAAGAGGACGTGTGCTGGCTTGGATTTGAATGGGACGGCGAGGCGCGGTTCGCATCGGATTATTTCGAGCAGATGTATACGTATGCACAGCAGCTGATTCGCGAAGGCAAAGCCTATGTGGATGATTTGAGCAGCGATGAAATCAAAGCGTATCGCGGCGATTTCAATACACCGGGCAAAGAAAGCCCGTGCCGCAATCGCAGTGTCGAGGAAAACCTGCGGCTGTTCGCCGAGATGCGCGAGGGCAAGTATGCCGACGGCGAAAAGGTATTGCGTGCCAAAATCGATATGGCGTCGCCCAATATCATCATGCGCGACCCCGTGATGTACCGCGTACTCCATGCGCACCATCATCGGACGGGGGACGACTGGTGCATCTATCCGCTGTATGACTATGCGCATCCGCTTTCGGACGCGATTGAAAATATTACCCACTCGATCTGCACGCTCGAATTTGAAGATCATCGCCCGCTGTACAACTGGTTTTTGGAAAGCTGGCCGGCGAAAGAACACCCGCGTCAAATCGAGTTTGCCCGTCTCAATGTCACCACGATGATTACCAGTAAGCGCAAGTTGCGCCGATTGGTTGAAGCGGGGATCGTGTCGGGGTGGGACGATCCGCGGATGCCGACGATTTCGGGGATTCGGCGGCGCGGATATACGCCGGAAGCACTGCGGGATTTTTGCGAACGCATCGGTGTCGCGAAAAACGACAGCACGGTCGACGTCAGTCTGCTTGAATTTTGCGTGCGCGAAGACCTCAAAACAAAAGCGCCGCGCTTAATGACGGTGCTCGATCCGCTCAAGGTGGTACTGACGAATTATCCGGAAGGGCAGGAAGAACGCTTGCCCGTCGAAAACAATCAGGACGATCCGGCGGCGGGGGTGCGGGAAATTCCCTTCGGACGCGAACTTTATATCGAACGGGCGGATTTTATGGAAACGCCGGTCAAGAAGTTTTTCCGCCTGGCGCCGGGCAAGGAAGTCCGCCTGAAAAACGCCTATATCATCCGTTGCGATGAAGTGATAAAAGATGAAGCGGGTGAGATTGTCGAACTGCGGTGCAGCTATGATCCCGATTCCAAGAGCGGCACGCCGGGCAGTCAGCGCAAGGTCAAAGGCGTATTGCACTGGGTCAATGCGGCAACAGCCGTACCGGTCGAAGCGCGGCTTTATGACTATTTGTTCAGTCCCGACGACACGGCGGATGACCGCGCTCCGGAAGATAAAGTCAATGAATCTTCGCTGCAGGTGATGGCGGCGCTGGCGGAACCGGCGATTACGGAATATCCTGTCGGCACACGTTTTCAATTCATGCGGCAGGGCTATTTTGTCATCGATCCGGATACAACGGCGGATCATTTGGTGGTGAATCGGATTGTCGGCCTGCGCGATACCTGGGCCAAAATACAGGCGCAGAAAAAATGAGACGACAAGGATTACGACGAATCGGCTTGTGCGCACTTGCCTGCGTGCTGCTGGCCGGCAGTGCGGCGGCACAGGATTGGCGGGTGCCGGGCATCGGGGTGATGACGCTGCCGCCGGAAACGCAGGTTGCGGAGAAGGCGCCGGCATCGGCGACAGGACGCTTGGAAACGAAGCTGCACCGCCACGGCATTTACGGCAGTGACTGCTATCTCCTGCGCGGTCGGGACGACGCGAATTTCTTCTATGCATGGGCGGCACGGATCCCTATGGATGCCGCATTTGTCCGTACGGAGCGGGTACCGGTCCGCAGCGCGGCGGCCGCGGCAGTCAATCCCGCGACAGGCGTGCCGTTGCCTTTGTTGACGCGAAAGCAGTCGATACGCGAGGTACCGTCCGACCGCAGCGAGCGAATGGCACGTGCGGCGGTGCTGGTGCAGGAGCTTTGGGGCACGGAGGCGAATACGGAAATCCGTTGGACGAACGCGGATAAAAAAGGCGCTGTCTTGCAGGCCGATTGGACACATGCATTCAAAGAAAACGGTGTCGCAATGCCGCAGCAGTATCGGGCGTGGCTGCTCGACCGCCAAAATACTGTCGAGCTGTTTGTGCTGGTGACTGATACGCATCACCCGGCATGGACCGAGGCATTGGTCGAGGCATGGCAGCAGCGGCGGGAAAGCCGTTCACGTTATTTATCCTGACGGTCTTGCCGAAGGTGAAAATCGTAATTGACAAGTATCATGCCCTTGGTTATGATAGAGACAAGGTATAATTTCAGTACTTGAAAGGGGATCAATCACATGGCAAAAATGGCAATTGTATACTGGACGGGATCGGGCAATACCGAAGCAATGGCGCAGGCCGTCGATGAAGGCGCACGCGATGCCGGCGCGGAAACGGAACTGTCGTTTGTAACGGATGTAACGGCCGACGATGTCGCCGAATACGATTACATCGCACTCGGCTGCCCGGCAATGGGAGCCGAACAGCTCGAAGAATATGACTTTGAACCGTTCTTTGCGGAGCTGGAAGGAAAATTGTCCGGCAAGAAAGTCGTTATCTTCGGCTCGTATGCATGGAATGAAGGAGAATGGATCGAAACCTGGTCGAAACGGGTAACGGATGCGGGAGCGGATCTGGTAGCCGATCCGGTCAAAGCCTTTGCCTATCCGGGCGATCCGGAATTGGAAGCCTGCCGCGCATTAGGGAAAGCCTTGGCGGAAGCGTAAGGATGAAGCGCCACGAAATTCGTGGCGCTTTCTTGTATAGAGGACAGGGAGGATCGTATGAAAGTAGCAGTGGTATATTGGTCGACGACGGGCAACACGGAAGCGATGGCGGAGGAGGTCGCGCTGGGTGTGCGCGATGCCGGAGCGGAAGTATTGTTGGCGGAGATGAGCGAAGTCGAAGCAAGCACGATTGCGGAATACGACCGGATTATTCTCGGTGCGCCCGCGATGGGGTTGGAAGAACTGGATGAGTTTGAGGTCCGCCCATTCTGTGATGCGTTGCTGCCTTCACTGGACGGCAAAGAAGTCGGGGTGTTCGGCTCGTGCGGCTGGTCGCGCGGCGAGTGGCTGCTCAAGTGGGCCAAGGAGCTGGCGGCGGCGGGGGCGACGTTTTTGCATGCGCCGGTGCGCGGCGTGGGGTACCCTGAAGAGGACGTGCTGGCAGAATGCCGTGAGCTCGGCAGTGTCATGGGGACCGAATACGGCGAGGATTGACCCGCCGGTCGTAT
>CABTYA010000024.1 GCA_902488965.1 uncultured Veillonellaceae bacterium | reverse complement strand
TGTTCGCGGCCGCCGCCGCCGATCAATACCACTTTCATTTCACTGCCCGTCCTTTCTGTCGTCAACCGTGCCGGAAATGCCGACGTCCCGTGCACACCATCGCGATCCCCGCCTTGTTGGCGGCTTCAATCGACTCCGCATCGCGAATCGACCCGCCCGGCTGAATGATCGCCGTAATGCCCGCCGCGGCCGCCGCTTCAACGGTATCACCGAAGGGGAAGAAAGCATCCGACGCGAGCGCCGCGCCTTGGGCGGCCTCGCCCGCTTCCTCCAACGCAATCTTGGCCGCACCGACACGGTTCATCTGCCCCGCGCCGACGCCCAACGTCGCTTCGGCATTGCTGACGACAATGGCGTTTGATTTGACGTGACGGACGACCGTCCACGCCAATCGCAACGCCGCATATTCCTCTTCCGTCGGTGTCCGCTCGGTAACGACTTCCCATGTCGATTCGTCGTCCCGTTCGGCATCCGCCTGCTGTACCAATAACCCTCCCGATACGCTCTTGACTTGGTATTCGTCCGCCGCCGGCTCCGCCTCGAGCAAGCGGAGATTTTTCTTCTCGCTGAGCAAGGCGCGCGCATCGTCCGTAAAGTGCGGCGCGATAATCACTTCAAAGAAAATCGGGCGCATCCGTTTCGCCGCCGCCAGGTCGATTTCCGTATTGCAGGCCACGATGCCGCCGTAGGAGGATACATCATCGGCCGCAAAGGCGCGGGCGAACGCTTCTTCCGCCGTCGCTCCCAATGCCGTACCGCAAGGGTTCGTATGTTTAATGATAGCACAACCGACCCCCGACAGTGAAGATACCAGTTGCCATGCCGCATCGGTATCGGCCAAATTGTTATACGACAGTTCTTTGCCGTGCAGCTGCCGTGCATACGCCAATCCCCCCGTCTGCGACGGGTCGCGATAGAACGCCGCCTGCTGATGCGGGTTTTCGCCGTAGCGCAGTACCGCCTGCCGTTCATACTGCACCGGCCATACGGCAGGGAAGGTCTCCTGCGCGCCGTCTTCCTGTGCCGCCAGATACGACGCGATCCGTGTATCGTAGTCGGCCGTATGCGCAAACGCCGCCCGTGCGAGTGTAAACCGATACGCCGCATCGACGGTCCCCGCCTGCAGGCGTTCGATAAATTCGCCGTATTGATCGGGACGGGTCAGCACGCTCACACTCGCGTGGTTTTTCGCCGCCGCCCGCACCATCGTCGGCCCGCCGATATCAATCTGCTCGATCGCTTCCGCCAGTGTCTCGCCGGGACGCGCAATCGTCTGCGCGAACGGATAGAGATTGACCGCGACCAAGTCGATCGGCACGATGTCCTGCGCCGCCAGCGTATCCATATCCTCCGGTACGTCACGGCGCGCCAAAATCCCCGCATGAATCTTTGGATGCAGGGTCTTGACCCGTCCGCCCAGCATCTCGGGCGAAGCCGTCACCGTTTCCACACCGACGGCCGCGATTCCGGCCGCCTGCAATGCCGCCAGCGTCCCGCCGGTCGACACGATTTCCCAGCCGGCGGCGACGAGCGCCTCGGCCAATTCGATTAATCCCGTTTTATCCGCTACACTGAGCAATGCCCGTTGTTTCATAATTCCTCCTGACCGGCGCCGACCACCCGACCGTCCTGCCAGCGCAAGTCGCCGCGGCAATACGCCGCGACCGCCCGCACATAGGTCGGATGCTCCGCCTCCAAAATCCGCGCGGCGAGACTGTCCGCCGTATCGTCGTCCGCCACGGGAACCGCCGTCTGAGCCACGATCGGCCCGCTGTCAATCCCCGCATCGATAAAATGCACCGTACAGCCGGCCACCTTGACCCCTGCCCGCAGTGCCTGCGCCTGTGCGTCCAGCCCCGGAAACGCCGGCAAGAGCGAGGGATGAATATTCAAAATCCGCCGGCGATACGCCCCCAGCAGCAGCGGCCCCACCAGCCGCATATAGCCAGCCAGACAAATAAGATCCGCGCCGCTTTCCGAAATCATGCGGAGCAAGTGGCTTTCATAATCGACCTTCGACGCAAAATCGTGCGGGTCGGTCGCATGCGTCGGAATCCCGAGATCGCGTGCTTTGGCCAGTGCGGGCGCCGTCGGTACGTCCCCCGTCACAAGCACCACTTCCCCGTCGATTTCGCCGGCTTGGCACGCCCGAATCAGCGCTTCGGCATTGGAGCCGCGGCCGGAAACCAATATCGCAATCCGTTTCATTCCACGCCTCCGATTTCCACCGTACCGCTCGTCGTCACTTCGCCGACCGTGTACACGGTCTCGCCGCGCGACTCCAGATCCGCGACGATACGCTCCGCCTCTTGCGGCGAGGCGATCAGCAGCATGCCCAAGCCCATGTTGAACGTCCGGTACATTTCACGACGCGGGACATTGCCCCACGACGCGAGCTGCGGAAAGATCGGCGGCAAGGGATAGCTCGTCGGGTCGATCTTGACGCCGAGGCCTTCCGGCAATACCCGCGGGATATTATCATAAAATCCGCCGCCCGTAATATGAACGATGCCTTTGACGTCAAACCGTCCGAACAGCGGTGCGACCGCCCGTACGTACAGCCGTGTCGGCGTGAGCAGCACATCGCCGAGCGGCACGCCGAGATCGCCGTAGGTCCGCGTCAAGTCGAGCCCTTCGCGGGCAATGATCTTCCGCACCAGCGAATACCCGTTGGAATGTACGCCCGAGGACGGCAGCCCCAGCACGACATCGCCCGCCGCGATCGTTTCGCCCGTAATCACACGGTCACGCGCCACCGCCCCGACGGCAAACCCCGCCAGGTCGTAATCGCCCGCCGCATAAAATCCCGCCATCTCCGCAGTTTCTCCGCCGAGCAGCGCACAGCCCGATTCGCGACACGCCCGTGCCACCCCCGCAACAATCGAGGCGATTTGCTCGGGGAGCAGCTCACCCGTTGCGATATAGTCGAGGAAAAACAGCGGCGTCGCGCCTTGGACGAGAACATCGTTGACCGACATCGCGACGCAGTCCTGCCCGATGGTATCGTGCCGATCCATGTCGATGGCCAGCCGCAATTTCGTCCCGACCCCGTCGGTACCCGCGACCAACACCATTTCGGGATGACCGCACGCCGTCAGCGCAAACAGTCCCCCGAAGCCGCCGACATCACCCAAGACGCCGTCCGTATATGTCGCCCGTACACTGTCCTTCATCAATGCGACGGCCCGATTGCCGGCATCGATATTTACCCCCGCCTCGGCGTAGGTCAACGCTTCCCGTGTCATTGCTTCTCCTCCTTCGGTAACGGTGTCCGATACTCACCGTCAAAACAAGCAAAACTGAGTTCTTCCGTCGGCACTTCGCGCAGTGCCTGCGCCAATCCGTCCTGCGACAGGAAATGCAGCCGATCCGCCCCGATGGCTTCGCGAATCTCTTCCGGCGTATGTGTCGCCGCAATCAGCTTTTCCTGTTGGGAAAAATCCGTCCCGAAATACGACGGGTATTTCACCGGCGGCGAGGTGATTACCATATTGACCTCCGCCGCACCCGCTTCGCGGAGCAGCTTGACGATAATCCGGCTCGTCGTCCCGCGCACGATGGAATCGTCTACGACGATGAGCCGCTTGCCGCGGATATTTTGCGCGACGGGGTTCAGTTTCATCCGTACCGACCGTTCCCGCATGGTCTGCGTCGGCTGGATAAACGTCCGCCCCATGTAGCGGTTCTTGACAAAGCCTTCCGTGTAAGGAATCCCCGATGCGCGGGCATAGCCGATTGCCGCCACCGTCCCCGAGTCGGGCACGCTCATGACCAGATCGCCCGTAAATCCGCATTCGTTCCACAGGATTTCGCCCATGCGCAGCCGCGCTTCGTATACGGACAAGCCGTCGATGACCGAGTCCGGTCGGGCGAAGTAGACATACTCGAATACGCTCCGTGCAAGCTGGCGCCCCGTCGCCGGCGTGGTAAACGACAGATACGTCGGTCCCGCCGCATCGATTTTGACCATCTCGCCCGCGCGCACGTCATGCACATGCGCCGCGCCGATCGCGTCGAGTGCGCAGGTTTCCGAGGCGATGACCCAGCCGCCGGTCGACGTCCGCCCGACACAGAGCGGCCGGTACGCCTGCGGATCGCGCACGCCGTAAAGCGTGTCCTTCGTCATCACCACCATGGAATACGCGCCGTCAAGCTCGCGAACCGCGGCCTTGAGCCGTTCCGTCATGTCGTCGCCCGTGGCGCGCGCCAGCAGGTGCAACACGATTTCCGCATCCGTCGGCGTCCGGAAAATCGCCCCTGCGGCAATCAGCCGTTCGCGCAGCGAATCCGCATTGACGATCGCCCCGTTGATGGCGACGCTGATTTCGCCGATACCCGTACGGCCCTGAATCGGCTGCACGCTGTCGGCCGCCACTACGTCCGGCGACGCATACAGTACATGGCCGATACCTATCCGCGCGGCCTCTTCCGGAAGCTCCGGAAACACGTCAAGTACCAAGCCCGTACCGCATTGTGTCGTCAGTCGTTCACCGTCCGCATACGTCATCCCCGCGCCTTCCTGCCCGCGGTGCTGTAACGCAAACAACCCGTAATATATCGTTTCCGCAATCCGCGCCTGCGGATCGTACACACCGAACACGCCGCATTCTTCCTGCGGACGGTCCCATATCTCATCATATGCCATCTCCGGCTCCCCCGTTTCTCTCTTTCATCTCCGTATATAAAAACGCGAGAACAAATCCGACCGCATCGGTTTTGTTCTCGTGTCGTCCGCATTACGCCCGTGACGTCAAGCGTTGCAGCATTTCGTGATACGCTTCTTCGACATGTCCCAAATCCCGACGGAAGCGGTCTTTGTCCAGCTTTTCCAATGTATCCGCATCCCAGAACCGGCACGTATCCGGCGAGATTTCATCGCCGAGCAAAATCGTTCCCGTCGTATCCTTGCCGAATTCGAGTTTGAAATCGACGAGAATAACCTTCTTCGTCTGCAGGAACTTCGACAATACGTCGTTGACTTGGAACGCCAATTTCGTAATCGTGTCGAGTTCTTCGTCCGTCGCCAAGCCCAGCGCCGTGATCTGCGAACGGTTGATCATCGGATCGTCGAGCGCGTCGTCTTTCAGGCAAAATTCGATGGTCGGATGGGCGAGCGTTTCGCCTTCTTCCCGGCCGTAGCGTTTCGCCATGGACCCCGCGCAACGGTTGCGCACGATGACTTCCAACGGAATGATGTGCAACTTCTTGACCCGCTGGTCGCGGTCGTTTTCCCGCGCGATGAAGTGCGTCGGAACGCCGTTTTCAGCCAGCAGTTCAAAGAAAAACGACGTGATTTGGTTGTTCAGTACGCCTTTGTCCGCAATCGTGCCTTTTTTCGCACCGTTGAACGCGGTCGCATCGTCTTTGTAATGAACAATGACTTCGTCGTCGCGATCCGTCAAAAATACCTGTTTTGCCTTACCTTCATACCACATTTCTCCTGCCATGATTGGTCGCCCCTTTTCTTACTTGTCTGTCAATTGACGCTGCAATGCGTCATCTTTCGCCGTGACTTTTTCCGCCTGTTCGACGCGATAGGCGTGGAATTTTTCCGCCAACGCCGCATCGTGCGCCGCGCCGATCTGTACCGCCAAGAGCGCCGCATTCTTCGAACCGCCGATGGCCACTGTCGCGACCGGCATGCCGCTCGGCATCTGCACGATGGCGAGCAACGCATCGAGTCCGCCCAAGCTGGCGGCCAGCGGTACGCCGATGACGGGCTTTTCCGTCAAGCTCGCCACCACGCCGGGCAGATGCGCCGCCGCACCCGCGCCTGCGATAAAGACCTCCGTCCCCGCCGCTTCCTGCGCCGCGACAAAGGACCGTAATTTTTCCGGTGTCCGATGCGCCGAAGCGATCGTTACCGCCGGCTCGATTCCGAACGTCCGCAGCAGGTCGACGCCTTTTTGCATGACCGCCCAGTCGGAATCGCTGCCCATAATCACTGCTACCTTCATATCATTCCTCCTGTTTTCTCTCCCGTACCGATTATTCGCTCAGGAATATGTACCGCGCGACAATCAGCACCGCCAAAATGTAGACGATCGGATGGACGTCTTTGCCTTTGCCCGTCACGAGTTTCAGCAACGGATACGCCACCAGGCCCGCGGAAATCCCGTTGGCAATGCTGTAAGTAAACGGCATCATGACGATTGTCATGAACGCCGGGAAAACTTCCGTGAAGTCGTCAAAATCAATCTGTTTGACCCCGCCGAGCATCAACGCGCCGACGAGAATCAACGCCTGGCTGGTCGCCGCATCGGGAATCAGCATCATCACCGGTGCGAGGAACAGACTCGCCAGGAAACACAGGCCGCAAACCACGGCCGTAAGCCCTGTCCGGCCGCCCGCACCGACGCCCGCCGCACTTTCGACGAATGCGGTCACTGTCGGCGCACCGAGCAAGGCCCCGAACGATACCCCCGTCGCATCGACGAAGAGCGCCCGCCCCATGCCGGGGAATTTGCCCGTCTTCGGATCGACGAGACCCGCTTTCGTCGCCGTGCCGATCATCGTCCCCATCGAGTCGAACAATTCGACGAAGGTAAAGGTCAGGATAATCGTCACCAGCCCCATATGTACCGCGCCCATGATATCGAGCTGCAAGAATGCGTTGTTACTGAAGTCGGGCAGCATGAACGGCGTAAAGTCGGCCGGAATCTGCGCGACGCCCATGACGTGCGCCAAAATCGACGTTACGATAATCCCGATGAGAATCGAGCCGTTGACGTTGCGCGCCATCAAAATCGCCGTGAAGAACAATCCGAACAATGTCAGCAAATGCTTGGGTTCATCAAGCGCACCGAGTCCGAGCAGCGTATCGTTCGCCCCCGCGACGTAGTGGCCGCCCGCCGCTACCGTCTCCGCCAGTGCATCCGGCGACAGCGACAAAATCACCGCCAAAAGTCCGCTCATCTTCAAGCCGATGATGGTGATGAACAGCCCGATCCCGACGGTAATCGCCGCTTTGAGCGATTGCGGAATCCCTTCCAAAATCATCTGCCGGATATGCGTCGCAGTCAACAGGATAAAGACCAGCCCCGAGATAAAGACCGCCCCCAGTGCCGTCTGCCAAGTGACGCCCATCCCCAACACCACGGTAAAGGCGTAAAAGGCAATCAGGCCGACGCCCGGCGCCAAACAAATCGGGTAATTGACGAATACGCCCATCGCGATCGTCACCAGACCCGATGCCACACAGGTCGCAATCAGAACGGCGTTTTTGTCCATCCCCGCCGCGCCCATGACACTCGGCGCCACAAACAAAATGTACGCCATCGTGATGAACGTTGTCAGGCCGGCCATGATTTCCGTCCGTACATTCGTGCCCCGCTCTCGCAGAGCAAACCATCGTTCCAACATCGTATCCTTCTTTCCGCCGCCGGCACATGCTACGCAGGGCCGCGACTGTTTGATTACTTTCATTGTATCGGCAGGTGCCCTAAATGTCAATAAAAAATCGAAAGATAATTGTATTTGTTTTTTTATTGTTCGATATGTATCGAACCTTTACCATTTTTGAATGATTTCTTCCGCCGTGTCGCATACCTGCAACAAGTCGCGTTCGTCCGCAGGGAAAAATCCCGCCGCAATCAAATCGTCCAACAGCCGACGCATCGCATCATAACAACCCGCGACATTGTACATCAACACGGGACCGTCAATCAGCCCCAAATGGCGCCACGACAGCACCTCGATGATTTCCTCAAGCGTGCCGACGCCGCCCGGCAGCGCGACAAACGCATCCGCCTCGGCAATCATCCGCGCCTTGCGCTCATGCATCGTATCGACCAGTACGAGCTCGTCCAGTCCCGCATGCGCCTGTTCACGATCGACCAGAAACTGCGGCATCACGCCGAACGTCCGCCCGCCGTGCGCTTTGACCGTGTCGGCGACAATGCCCATCAGGCCGATTCTGCCGCCGCCGAACACCAGCGTGTGGCCGCCCTCGGCAATCGCACGCCCGATGGCGCGGGCCGCCTCGGCATAGACGGGAGCCGCCCCGACACGCGACCCGCAATAGACCGCAATCTTTTTCATCGCGACCTCCCCGCGGCGATAACGTCGACTTCGACCGCCGCCCCTTTCGGGAGCGCCGCCGCTTCCACCGCACTGCGTGCCGGCCGATGATCCGCGAAAAATTCCGCGTACACCTCATTCAACGCGGCAAACCGCCCCATATCCGTCACGTAGAGCGTCACCTTGACGATATCCGTCCGTACAAGTCCCGCCGCCTGCAATACCGCCTCGGCATTCTTCAGCGCCTGCATCAACTCCTGCGTATCCGTCGGCGCGAGCGTTCCCGTCTCCGGATCCAGCCCGAGCTGCCCCGACACATACACCGTATCTCCCGCCCGCACGCCTTGCGCGTACGGTCCGACGGCGGCCGGCGCCGCCGATGTGACCAATTGTTCCATCCGATCCTTCCTTTCTTCCTACGACCGTTTCTCTATCGGTTGTTCTTTACTCTGTTTATATCATACTTATGTATGCTTTCACTTGCAAACAAAATATAAAACAGGTAAGATAAGTTCATAATAATTTGATTTGTCGGTTCATACGGTTTCCGTGTCCGTTCCGAGCAACGGACCGCAACCGACCGACGGCCTGCCCGAGGAGGAATTATGAAACGAAAACTGACCGGAAAAGGCGTGCGTGTACGCGAAACGATGGTCCGTGAAACCGCCCATATCATTCGTGAAGAAGGATTCAAACATGCGACGGTGCGAGCCATTGCCGACCGCGCGAAAGTCAACATCGCCTCGATCCGCTACTATTTCGGCTCCAAAGATCAATTGATCGGCGAAGCCATCGAATATTTGATGAACGATTTTGAACACATGGTCCAGCGGTTGGAAGCGCCGGACAAATCACCGAAAGAACGTCTGGCTTCGTTCGTGCGCGGCTACTTCCAGCTGGCGAACGTCCACCCGGCGCTGTACCGCTCGATTTCATTTGCCGGTCCGGACGCCAAGGAAAACACCTATTTCATCTATATCCACCTGCTGCACAGTCGCTGCTGGACACCGGTACTCGCCAATATCGAAGAGTACACGGGGATCAAAGAAGACGACATTCTCGAAATCAAAACGCTGCAGCTCTTTGCCGCCTTGGAATATCCGCTGATTCTGCAGTCCAACGACACCGAGCTCGACTCCCTGCAATACATCACGCCGGAGCAAATCGAGCAGTACATCGAAACGCTGCTTGACAGTCTGCATCCGCGCGTACGGTCATGAAACGTCTCGCCGGCGTGCTGGCGCTGGCGCTGTGCCTGACGGCCGGCGGCCTCACGCAAGCGGCGGGCGGCACCATCTACGGGCCGAACGGCATGTACTACGACGACGGCTACGGTACGATTTACGGCCCTGACGGCAGTTACTACTACAACGACGGCGACGGCAATATTTACGGCTCCGACGGCAGTTACTACTACGACGACGGCGACGGCAACCTCTACGGTCCCGACGGCATGTACTACGACGACGGCTACGGCAATATCTACGGCCCCGACGGCAGTTACTACTACAACGACGGCGACGGCAATATTTACGGCTCCGACGGCAGTCACTACTACGATGACCGTGACCCCGCCGACGCCGAGGACCCGTTCGGTCCTCCCTATGCGGCTTTTCCTATCGGATGATGCGATACCAACGACTCCCGCCGCTGCGGCAACGCTCGGCGGCAGGGTGCGGCCTGTGCGGCTGCGCCTGCACATACTAAAAAGACGACCCGTGTATCTCCACGGGTCGTCTTTTATATGCTCCGAATCTCGCTGTTGCGCAATCAGGCTTGTGTCGCTTCTTCTTCCTTCAAGACGCGGGCGCAACGGGCGCAAACGGTCGGATGATCCGCCGCGTCGCCCACCGTTTCGGAGTGCATCCAGCAACGTTCGCATTTCGGATCGGTATTCGCGACGACTTCGACGTCAAGCGTTGCCTGATCGTCTTTCGTGAGCGTCACGTCCGACACGATGAAGAACGCCGCCAATTGATCTTGCATCTGCGCCAATCCTTCATAGGTATCGCCGCCGGCGGTGAGATGGACCGTCGCATCGAGCGGATGGCCGATGACCTTGTCCCGCCGCGCCGCTTCCAATGCGCGCAGAACGTCGCTGCGCCAGGCCAGCCGTTGTTTCCACCGCGCCAGCAAGTCCGCATCGGCGTATTCCGGCCGCGCCTTCGGGAAGTCCGTCAGATGGACCGACTCCGCCTTGTCCGCTTCGGGCAGCGCCTGCCAGACTTCTTCCGCCGTAAAGCACAATACCGGCGCAATCAGCCGTACCAGCACGAGCAATACCTCGCGCAGGACGGTCTGGGCCGCCCGCCGTGTCGCCGAGTTCGCCGCTTCCGTATACAGACGGTCTTTGGCGATGTCGAGATAAATCGCCGAGAGATCGACCGTGCAGAAGTTATGCAAGGCGTGATACAGCACGTGAAATTCATAATTTTCATACGCTGTTTCGACTTCGGCGCGGACTTCTTCCAGTCGCGCCAACGCCCAGCGGTCGATTTCTTCGAGCCGATCATACGTTACGGCGTCGGTCGCCGCATGGAAATCGTGCAGGTTGCCGAGCAGGAAGCGGAAGGTATTGCGGATCTTGCGATAGACATCGCTCATCTGCTTCAGGATTTCCGGCGAGATCCGCACATCGCCGCGGTAGTCCGCACTCGATACCCACAGCCGCATCACGTCCGCACCGAACTGGTTGATGATGTCCTGCGACGCCACGGTGTTGCCCACCGATTTGCTCATCTTGCGACCTTCGCCGTCGACGGTAAAGCCGTGCGTGAGGATGGCTTTGTACGGCGCATGCCCGTGCACCGCCACCGAGGTCAAAAGCGACGACTGGAACCAGCCGCGATGCTGGTCGCTGCCTTCCAAGTAGAGGTCGGCCGGATACGCTTGCGCGTCGTCCGCTTCGAGCACGCCGCTCCACGTCGAGCCCGAGTCGAACCAGACGTCCATGATGTCCGTTTCTTTGGTAAAAGACGTCCCGCCGCAATGCGGGCAAGCAAATCCCTGCGGCAACAGTTCGTTTGCACTGTACATCCACCAGGCGTCACTGCCGTCGACGGCGACTTTGGCCTGCACGGACTTGATGGTGTCGTCATTGACGACGTACTTGCCGCAATCGTCGCAGTAGAAAATCGGGATCGGCACGCCCCACGAACGCTGCCGCGAGATGCACCAGTCCTGCCGGTCGGCGACCATGCCGTACATGCGATTGCGTCCCCATTCGGGGATAAACCGTGTCGCGTCGACCGCCCGCAGTGCTTCGTCGCGATATGTCTTGACCGAGGCGAACCACTGTTCCGTCGCCCGATAGATGACCGGGTTTTTACTCCGCCAGCAGTGGGCGTATTGGTGATGAATCGTCTTTTTGCCGACAAGATTGCCGCCCGCCGCCAAGAGTTTCAGCACGGCGACATCGGCATCGTCGAGGACGTTTTTGCCGACGAGGTCGGGGCCGGCTTCTTCCGTCAAAAGCCCCTTGTTGTCGACCGGACAGGTAATCGGTACATTGCCGTACCGCAGGCAGACGTCAAAGTCTTCCATCCCGTGTCCCGGTGCGGTATGAACGCAACCGGTACCGGCTTCGAGCGTAACATGATCACCCAAGAGTACCGACACGACACGTTCGGCGTACAGCGGATGACGGAAGGTCATCCCTTCGAGCTCGCGTCCTTTGTACACCGTCGCAAGCACTTGATAGTCGTCCTTCTTGCATTCCGCCAGTGCCGTCGGGGCCAGTTCTTTCGCCATGAGATAGTACTCTTCGCCGACCTGCACCCAAACATAATCAAGTTCCGGATTGACGCAGATCGCCTGGTTCGCCGGAATGGTCCACGGCGTCGTCGTCCAAATGACCGCATACGCCTTGTCCGCCGGTACGCCGTCGGGCAGATTTCCTTTCGCATCGACCGCGGCGAATTTCACATAAATCGAGATCGATTTTTTGTCCGCATATTCGATTTCCGCTTCCGCCAGTGCCGTTTCACAGACCGGACACCAGTAGACCGCTTTTCTTCCTTTATAGATATAGCCCTTCTTGGCCATCTCGCCGAAGACGCCGATCTGCTTCGTTTCGAGCTTCGGGTCGTACGTCACGTACGGATGCTCCCAGTCGCCCGCCACGCCGAAACGGATAAACTCGTTCTTTTGGATTTCGATAAATTCCTTGGCATACGCAAGGCACTTCGCCCGCAGTTCGAGCGGCGACATTTTTTCCCGGACAAGGCCTGCGTTTTTGATGACGGCATGCTCAATCGGCAGTCCGTGCGTATCCCAGCCCGGACGGTACGGCGCGCAATAGCCGCTCATCGCCTTGTACCGCATGACGATGTCCTTGATGGTCTTGTTCAGCGCGTGGCCGATATGCAGGTAGCCGTTCGCATAGGGCGGGCCGTCATGCAACACAAATTTCGGAGCGCCGTCACGACGGCTGAGCCGTTTGTGATATACGTCATGTTCCCGCCAGAAATCCAACCACGCCGGTTCGCGTTTCGGCAAATTGCCCCGCATCGGAAAATCCGTCTGCGGCAGATGTAATGTTTTTCCGTAATCCATAGTTCCTCCTTGCCCTGAACACAGGGATAAAAAAACTCGCCCCCCTAAGGGGCGAGATGATTCCCGCGGTACCACCCTCATGTACGGCCACAGGCCGCCACTTGGCACGATAACGGCGTGTGACCGGTGCCGCCTTGGCCGCGACACGACTCCCGAGTGATCCGCATCAGGCTTGTCGCTTTCGGCTCGCACTCTCCCGAATTCGCTGACCGACGTCGCATTGATACCGTCTCGTTCTTCGCCATTGCCACATATATGTCTGCTGACTCATCTGTGATAATTGCAACTATTATACGGAAAACGGGCGTTCCCGTCAAGTCCCCGACAAAGAATGCCCGTTCCGTCAAACAGAGCGCCCATGCTCTCCGTTGCTCAGTCTGCCGTAATCATTACGCGATAACCCTCGGCATCGCGCACGACATCCGTATCGTAAACATCGTGCCCGTACCGTCCTTCCAAGTAGCGTTCCACGGCATCTTCCGCCGCATCGGCATCACCGCCGCGCGCCGTCACCGCCGCAAGGATCTTCTCTATCTCGCTGCGGTCGGCCGCCGTAAGACGCCCCGTCGCATCCGCCACCCGTTGCCCGTCCGTGAACCGGCGCGGATCGACCTGCATCGCCCGGCGGCTCACCACCAGCGTGACCTGTGCGTCACTGCCGCGCGACAATTGCGTATCCACATCATAGACGTCGTCGCCGTACTGCCGTTCCAGATAGTCCTCCATCGCATCTTCGGCATCATCCATTCGCTCGGCCAACGGCCGCGTCCCTACGGCATAATGCTCGACGATCGAATCCAATACCTGCCGGTCCTGCACCGTGAGCAGTCCCGACGTATCGACAACGACCGGTGCGGCCGCCCCCGCCGTTCCGACACACATCACGGCGACAACCAGCGCCGCCCACCGTTTATTCATCATCACACCGTCTCTCAGGCGCGTGCCTGGTCGACATGCGGCAAAACAACGACAATCGCGCCTTCCGCAGACGGAGCGATTTCACCGCGCTGGAAGTAAACCGCCGGACCGTTGGCACTCAAGAACAGCGCCGGCCGATAGCTGCGATCCGCCAGTTTCGTATACAGCGTCCGCCGATCGATATGGATCCCTTGGCGCTGCATATGTACAAGTTCCTGCAAGACCGCATGGCGCACCGTGTTGAGGTCGCAGCCCAACGCTTCGTACGCATCCACTTCCGCCC
>CABTYA010000023.1 GCA_902488965.1 uncultured Veillonellaceae bacterium | reverse complement strand
TTTCAAGCAGAAGACGGCATACGACGGTGATTTTGGTTTCGCACAATATGGAAGATATCTCGCGGTTGGCGTCGCGCGTCGTCGTGATGAATCGCGGACAGGTCATGCTCGACGGCAGTCCGCTGACGATCTTTACGCAGCATCGGGACGAACTGTTGGAGGCGGGACTGGAGCCGCCGCCCGTGTCGCGTCTGCTCAATGCGCTGAATGAACGCGGTTGGAATATCAACGAATCGGCCATCGAGCCGGCGGAGGCCGCGGACAATATCCGTGCCCGGTTGACACATTTGCCGGCGCAAGCGTCCGCCGCCGCAAAGGAGGAACACCATGCTCGGTAATATTACACTCGGACAATATTATCCGGCGGATTCCTTCCTGCATCGGTTGGATCCGCGTACCAAAATTCTCTGTACGCTGGCCTTTGTCATCTCGATATTTTTCGCCGATACGTGGCTGAGCTACGGGATTGTGACGGCGTTTACCGTCTTTTGCTTTGCGTTGTCGCGCTTGCCGGCGGGATTGATGTGGCGGGCGGTCAAACCGCTGTGGATCATCATCGTCTTTACGCTGACGATTCACATCTTTACGACGCCGGGCGAGGTGCTGTGGCAATGGGGCTGGCTCGTCGTCAGCAAGGAAGGCTTGCGGCTGGGCGGGATGATGACCGCGCGGCTGGTATTTTTGATTATGTTCTCGTCGCTGGTCACGTATACGACCAGCCCGATCGTACTGACGGACGGAATCGAGCAGATTCTCAATCCGTTTCGGCGCATCGGCGTACCGGCGCATGAGTTGGCGATGATGATGACGATCGCGCTGCGCTTTATTCCGACGCTCCTGCAGGAGACCGAACGGATCATGAAAGCGCAGACCGCACGCGGGGCGGACTTCGGCTCGGGCAACCTCGTCAGCCGTGCGAAAGCGATGGTACCGCTGTTGGTGCCGCTCTTTGTGAGCGCATTCCGCCGCGCCGACGAACTCGCCGTCGCGATGGAAGCGCGCTGCTACCACGGTGGCGAAGGTCGGACCCGTATGCATGAACTCGTGTACGGACGGCTCGACATCATTGCCTTTGTCGGTACGGCGGCGGTATTCTTCCTCCTGGCGGGACTGCGGTGGCTGTAATGCCGCGCAATATCCAGCTCACGCTGGCCTACGACGGATTTGCGTATGTGGGATTTCAGCGGCAGGCAAACGGACTGGCCGTGCAGGAAGTCGTCGAGCAGGCGCTCGAACGGATTACGGGAGCGAAGACGACACTGTACTTTGTCGCGCGAACCGATGCGGGCGTGCATGCGTGGGCGCAGGAATGTACCTTCTATACCGAAGGGAAGATCCCCGCGCCGAAATTCAAATCCGCACTCAATGCGCTGCTCCCGCCGACGGTGCGCGTGCGCCGCTCCGTCGAACGGCCGGAGGATTACAGCGTGCGTCGCACGAACACCGGCAAGACCTATGTCTACCAAATCCTGCGCGGCGAGGCGGATCAGCCGTTTTTGCATCGCTATGCATGGCAGGTCTATGCGCATCTCGATACGGATGCGATGCGGCGTGCCTGCGCCGTGCTTGTCGGGACGCATGATTTTACTTCGTACCGCGGCAACAACTCCGTGCCCGCCGACCCCGTGCGGACGCTCTACGATGTACGGCTGGAGGAAAGCGGCCGCCTGCTCCGTATCTATGTGACGGGCGACGGATTTTTATACCATATGGTGCGTAACATCGCCGGCGCGCTGGTCGACGTCGGGCGCGGCCGCAAGACGGCGCAGGACTTGATTGCCATCGGCGAGGCGAAAGATCGCCGTCGTCTCGGTGTGACCGCCCCTGCGGCGGGACTCTGCCTGCTCCACGTCTACTTTGACGACATCACCCCCGCGGCAATCGACAGCGTCTTGGCGACGCCCGTACCGTTCTGGAACGACGGGCACCTTTGAACGACAACGGAACGTATTTACCGAACGCGGCACGCGCCGCGTTTTTTGTTTCCTTCGGGAGCGTAATCGATATCAAGATATGTTATACTGAAACTAATCAAAATATTATCTAAGGGGGCGGTACGATGAAAAAGTGGGGAGCAGCACTCGGTCTTGCGTTGCTGTTGATTGGGGCGACGCAGGCGGATGCGGCGCGCATTGAATCGGTGTATGTGTATGTAGAGATGAGTAACGCTGAGGTTGCAGAGAGGATTAATCATACCCTGACTGAAATTCATCGTCAGAGAATGCCGGCCGCGGAGAAGAATGCGAAGCGCTTTGCGGACAGTCCGCATAACAAAAATGGTGAGTTGGACTTTTTCTTTGCCGATATGCGCGTGACGGAAAACGGCCCGAAGTACTTAGGACTGGTGGAACGCTACTGGGTACATCGCCTGCAAACGGAGACGGGCTACGTCTTTTCCAAAAAAACGGGATGCCTGGTGACGTTGTCCGAAATCACGGGGCGTGATCGGGCGACGCTCAATCGGGAGATGAAAGCTTTCGTGATGAATTACTTTGAAAATCGCGGTCTGTCATCAATGGTATATCCCCAGTTGATGGATGCCTACTTTGCGTCGCACCGCGACTTGAACTATACACTCAATCGTAACGGTGACGTCGTTCTGATTATCAGTCAAGGAGCGGTGGGACCGGAAGTATTGGGATTGCATCATATCACCGTGCCTCATTCCGCTCTGCCCGTAAGCAGCGACTGGGGCGACAACTGATACATTACGGTCACAGCAAGAGCTTCACACAAGTGAGCGGGGAATGCGGTATGATTAAAGTAATCTTAGCAAAGGGGGACTGCAAATGAAGTTACGACAATGGTGCATGGCGGCGTTGTGTGCGGCGTTGCTGCCGCAGGTGGCATGGGCGGCACAGGCGGAGATTACGGTGACGGGATGGACGGTATCGTGGCCCTCGGCACCGTTGGCGGAGGCACGGGTGAATGCGGACTTGGCGGTGCAGTTGGCGGAGGCGCAAGCCGAGGCGACGGCGATCGATACGGGCTACCAGGAGTCGCTGCAAGAATATCCCGATACCATGATGTACAGTTATCGCAGTGAGACCGCACCTGCTGTGGAGACGGATCGGTATCTCGTGATGCGTACATGGGAGGAACGATATTGCGGCGGTGCCCACGGCGACTACGGCGAGTATTATGTCGTCTACGACAAACACACGGGACATCGGGTCAGCGTGAGCCAGTTGGCGGGCGAATTGCCGGAGACGCTGCACCCGAAGTTGGAACATCTGACAGTGAGCGAATTGGAACGGCGCGACATCACCGATTTTTCGATTTGGGGCGAGTATATTCACGATCTTTTCGCACCGGATGCGGAGATCAACTATACGCTGACGGAGGACGGTCATGTCGAACTGGTATTCAATCCGTATGAGGTCGGTCCGTATATGCTGGGCATCGTTCGAATCGAAGTGCCGAGCGAGATGATCGCACCGGTAAAATGATACGAACACACGGGATTTTCCCGTGTGTTTTTTTCTCAGCGGGCGGGGCGGCGGTCCGACAGGAATGATATAATACAGGCAAGTCAAGCAAAGGGTGAGGAGGGATCGGATTGCAAGCGAGACGGGATTTGATTTGGAAAATGGGCGGCCAGCAGGGCGAGGGCATCGAGTCGGGCGGCGAAATCCTGGCGCGGGTCTTGGCGGCGCAAGGGTACTCGCTGTTCAGCCAGCGTCTTTTTTCGTCGCGGATTAAAGGCGGACATACGACATTTACGTTGCGGATAGCCGGTGAAAAGCTCGGCACAATCGGCGAGGCGGTAGACGTATTGGTCGCGCTCGATCAGGAGACGGTCGATTTGCATGCGGGCGAGGTGCGCCGCGGCGGGACGGTCATCGCCGATGCGAAGTTCAAACCGACGGCCCGGGTCGCCGACGGCGTTCGGCTGTTGACGCTGCCGATCAGCGATACGGCCAAAGAGTGCGGCATGCTGCAGATGAAAAACATCGTTGCACTGGGCATGTCGGTCGCGCTCTTGGGCTTTGCGCGCGAGGCGTTCGTGACGGCGATTGCCGAGCGGTTTGCGGACAAGGCGCAGGACGTGGTCGCGGCCAATGTGCGCGCATTCAGTGAAGGGGCGCGGCTGGTCGACGAACAGTGCGACGGCACGGAAGGTCTCGGTACGCTGCCGACCCCGCCGGCGGCGCAGCTGCTCTTTATGACGGGCAACGAAGCGACGGCGTTGGGGGCCGTCGCGGCGGGTGCGCGGCTGATGGCGAGCTACCCGATTACGCCGGCATCGGAGATCATGGAGTACATGATCAAGTGCGTGCATCGTCTGAAAGGCACGGTCGTGCAAACGGAGGACGAACTGGCGGCTTGCATGACGGCGATGGGTGCCAATTATGCGGGGATTCGTGCGTTTACGGCGACGTCGGGGCCGGGGCTGTCGCTCATGGCGGAGTCGATTTCGATGGCGTCGATGGCGGAGATCCCGATGGTCATCATCGACGTGATGCGGGCCGGCCCGTCGACGGGGATGCCGACGAAGATCGAGCACAGCGACATCATGGCGGCGATTTACAGCGCCCACGGCGACCGCAGTAAAATCGTCGTCGCGCCGACCTCGATCGAGGAGTGCTTCTATGTGACGGCGGAAGCGTTCAATCTGGCGGAGATCTACCAGTGCCCCGTTATCGTATTGAGCGATTTGCAGATGGGGCTCAACAAGCAGAGTATCCCCGCACTGGATTCGTCGCGCGTTACCATCGACCGCGGTGCGTTGGTTACCGAGAACTTGCCGCCGCTGGTGCGACCGGATTATTTCGAGCGGTTTGCGGTGACGGAGTCGGGGATCTCGCCGCGGACACGTCCGGGCGTAGCGAACGGGATGTTTCTCTCGACGGGGCTCGAACACGATACCATCGGCAAGCCGGCGGAAGCCCTCGCGGTGCGTATTGCGCAGATGGACAAGCGGCAGCGCAAACTGGCGACGGTGGCGGAGCGGTTTGACCCGCTGTACGTCGACGCGCCGGACGATGAGGCGGATATTTTGCTGGTCGGAATCAATTCGACCCGCGGCGTCATCGAAGAGGCAATCCGACTGCTGCGGCCGCGCGGGGTCAAGGTCAACCACGTGCAGCTCAGGCTCATCGAGCCGTTTCCGACGGAGGCGCTGGCACGTCAGGTCCAACGCGCCAAGCGCACGCTGGTCGTCGAGTACAATGCCACGGCGCAACTGGCGAGCCTGCTCGCCATGCATCTGCCGGCCGAAACGCCGTACCTGTCGTACCTGCGCTATGACGGCATGACGATGGCGGCGACGGAATTGGCGGCGCATGTACGGGAGGTGATCTGATGGCGAAGACGATGGAATATAAAAATGCGATTCAACCGAACTGGTGTCCCGGCTGCGGCGATTTCGGCATTCAGATGGCGATTCAGGAGGCCGCATCGAAACGCGAGATTCCCTTTGAACGGCTGGCACTGATTTCGGGAATCGGCTGTTCGAGCCGAATCGGGGGTTATCTCTATTGCTACGGCGCCCATACGACGCACGGGCGGGCGCTGCCCTTTGCGCAGGGGGTCAAATTGGCCAATCGGGACTTGGAGGTCGTCGTCTGCTCGGGCGACGGTGATGCCTATGCCATCGGGATGGGCCATACGATTCATGCGATCAAGCGCAATATCGATCTGACGTATATCGTATTCGACAATCAGGTCTACGGTCTGACCAAGGGACAGACAAGTCCGCGGTCGAGCAAGGGCTTTGTCACCAAGACGACGCCCGAGGGCAATATCGAGGAACCGCTGGCCGTGACCTCGATGGCGCTGGCGGCGGGAGCGGGATTTGTCGCGCAGGGATATGCGCGCAACCGTAAAGAGCTCGTCGATATCATCATGCGGGGCATGGCGCATCGGGGATTTTCCTATATCAATGTCTTTACGCCCTGCGTGACGTACAACAAGTACAACACGTACGACTGGTTCAAAGAGCACTTGACCGCACTGGCGGATCGCGACGGCTATGACGAGAGCGACCGCTTGGCGGCGATGCACATGCTGGCCGAGACGGACGGTCTTGTGACGGGGGTCATCTACGAGGACGACAAGCGCAGTTGCTACGAAGAGGCGATCGGACTGGACGATATGCCGCTGGTCGACAGCGTGCGCACGCCGTCGGCGGAATTTTTCGACACGCTGCTGGCGGAATTTCGCTGAGGCGGGACAAGACGATACAGATAATACAGATAATACAGACAAATACCGGCTTCGAAATGACGGAGCCGGTATTTGTGTGCGCAAAAAACTCCCGCGCCGCCGAGCGGCACGGGAGTGTGCGGAAAAACGTTCAGTCTTCGTCGAACAGGACCTTCGTCTGGGTGAAGTCGAGCAGGCCGATCATGCCGCCTTCACGGCCGATGCCGGACTGCTTGTAGCCGCCGAAGGGCGCAGTTACGTCGCGCGGAGCGTCGTTGATATAGACGTTGCCCGAGCGGATGCGCTTGGCGACGCGGACGGCCTCCGCATGGCGGCCGCAGACGGCGGCATTCAAGCCGTAAATCGTGTCGTTGGCCAGACGGACGCCTTCGTCGATGTCGGTGTAGGTGAGAATCGACAGCACCGGACCGAAGATTTCTTCCTGCGCGATTGTCATTTGCGGTGTGACGTCGGTAAAGACGACGGGCGTAACGAAGTAGCCGCCCTGCGGTTCGGCGGGAGGTACTTCACCTGCAATCATCGTGGCGCCGTCCGCCTGTCCTTGGACGATGTAGTCGCGGACCTTGTCGTATTGGCGGCGGCTGGCCAGACAGCCGATATCGACGCCGTCGTCGGTCGGATCGCCGACACGGTAGCGGGCGAGTTCTTCAAGGATGGCCGCTTCCGCTTCTTCTTTGCGGTCGACCGGCACGAGCAGCCGCGAGAGCGCCGAGCAGGTTTGGCCGCAGTTGGGGAGCAGGGAGCCGAGCGTGACGCGCGCCGCGATGCGGGCGTCACCGCCGGGCAATAAGAGCATCGGCGATTTGCCGCCGAGTTCCAGATGAATCTGCTTGACCGTTTGGAGCGCCTGCCGTGCGACCGTGATCCCGCCCGAGGTCGATCCCGTAAAGGAAATCATATCGACATCGGGATGCGCGGACAGGACATTACCCACTTCACTGCCGCGGCCGGGCACGAGGTTGAGCGCACCTGCCGGCAATCCGGCCTGATGGAACGCCTCAATGAGATAATAAACGGTCAGCGGCGTATGCTGACTGGGCTTGAGGACGACGGTATTCCCCGTGAGCAGTGCGGGGAGCAGCTTTTGGACAACCTGTCCGAGCGGATAGTTCCACGGCGTGATCGCGGCGACGACGCCGAACGGTTCGCGCAGCATCGTCGAATGCTCCAACTTGGTTTCCCACGGAATATCCTCCGCCAACCGAATGAAGGTGCGGATACGTTCGACTTGGAAATCAAAATGCGCGGCGGCGGTTTGCTTGCGCGAGCTGCCGAGCTCGGCGATTTCCAGTTCGATGATTTCGTCGCGATGCGCGAGCAGCTGTTCGAGTGCCCGCTGGGCAATCTCGATCCGCGCGGCGGGGGCGACCGCCTGCCAGCGCGGGGCGGCCGCTTGCGCTGCGGCGACGGCACGGTCGGTGTCCTCCTTGCCGCAGGCGGGAACATGGGTGATGATTTCACGCGTCGCCGGATTTTCGACGGCGATACGGTCTTCGGTGAGCGGCGCGACCCAGCCGCCGTTGATATAGAGTCGGGAAAAGTCCATATGCATCCTCCTTGTCGTGTATAACTGTATGGTATCGTTACCTGTATTGTAACGCCCGCGGGGATTTGTTTCAAGGCGGCGCGGCGCGCCCGTGTACGGCGGGCGCCGCCGTGGTATAATACAAACAACAGACTGCCCGCATGACGGGCGGGGAAAGCAGGTGAGCGAGTGAGCGAAGTGGAAACATTGTGTGCGCAGATTCGTATTCCGTCGCCGGAGGTGGCGACCGAGGTACGGGTCCGTTGGGAACGGCTGCGCCTCGGTACGGGCGATGCCGGCAAGCTGCAGGACATCGTGGTCCAATATGCGGCGGCATTGGGAGATGTCAACCCGCCGGAAGCCAAGAAAATGATGATTTTGGCGGCGGGCGATCACGGCATTTCCAAGTATAAATTATCCGCTTATCCGATGTCGGTAACGGTGGATATGACGCGGAATTATCTCATCAGCAAGGGGGCGGGAGCCAACGCGCTGGCGTATTACGCAGGCGCGGATATGACGGTCATCGACGCCGGGATTGCGGCGGACATGTCGGCCGTACCGGGACTGGTACATCGGAAAATCGCTTGGGGTACGGCGGATATGAGCCAAGGCCCGGCGATGACGCGCGAGCAGGCGCTGCAGGCACTGTCCATCGGGATCGATACGGTCAAGGACTGCATCGATCGCGGCTACCGTCTTTTTTCTGTCGGCGAGATGGGCATCTCCAATACGACGACGGCGGCGGCGATGATCGGCGCGTTTCGCGGTTGGACGGCCGAAGAGGTGACGGGGCGCGGGACGAATATTTCCGATGAACGCCTGCGGCGCAAAATCGGTATCGTGGCGCAGGCGCTCGAGGTGAATCGGCCCGATCCGAATGACGGCCTCGATATCCTGACCAAGGTCGGCGGATTTGAATTCGGCGTCATTGCCGGTGTCATTTTGGGTGCGGCGGCGTACGGCGCGCTGGTCATCATCGACGGATTCAATACGACGGCGTGTGCGCATCTGGCGAAATCGATTGCCCCCGCGAGCCGTCACTACGTGATGGCGTCGCATCTGTCGGCGGAGCAGGCGCATCGGCGGGCGCTGGCGGCGCTTGACGCTGAAGCGTATGTGGATTTGGGATTTCGGCTCGGGGAAGCGTCGGGCGCATCGGTACAAATGCGCATGCTGGAGCATGCGTTGTCGATTTATCGCGGCACGCTGACGACGAAAGAATGGCAGCAACAGGCGGGAGGTGCGGCACAATGATTACAGCATGGAATGAACGGATTCCCGTGCCGGACACGGCTGTCGAAGAACAGTGTCGCGACTATGTGGACAATCTGACCAAGCCGCTCGGCTCGCTGGCGGAGATGGAAGTCATGGCGGTGCGACTGGCGGGGATTTGCGGTACGGTCAAACCGAAAAACTTAAAAAAAGCCATCGTGATTGCGGCCGCCGATGCGGCGGTGGACAGCGAGGCCAATGTCGGCCACGGCGCGTCGAGTTATGAAGAAACGCTGCTGGTGGCGGGCGGTGTCGCCGCGGTGAGTGCGGTCGCCCGCGATATCGGCGCGGCGGTATATCTTGCCGACGTCGGGTTGGAACGCGACGTGAGCGGAATTGACGGCGTGATGGTGCACAAGTGGCAGTCGGGCAGCCGCTCACCCAAGACCCGCGAGGCACTGACGCAAGAGGCGTGTGCGGAAGCGGTGGCGTTCGGCGTACAGGTGGCGATGCAGCTGGCGGAAGACGGCGTGCGCATGGTCGGCTTGGGCGACATCGGCGAACGGGCGGATCTGGCGGCACTGGCGGTGACGGCGGCGTTCCTCGGACCGGAACTTGTCGCCAAAATCGAAGCCGCGGGAGGCGCGGCCGACGGTGCGGACTGGGAGCTGGCGCAACGCGAACCGGAAACGGTACTGGCGCGTTACGGCTCGGCGTCGATTGCGATGCTTGTCGGGGTAATCCTCGGTGCGGCGGCGTCACGGATGGCCGTCGTGATCGATAACGCGGTAACGGGGGCGGCGGCACTGGCAGCCGTTTCGATTGCGCCGCGGGTCAAGGCCTATCTCTTTTCCTCGGCGGCGTATACGCATCCGTTGCAACAACTGCAGCTGCATCAACTGGGGATGCAGGGTTACTTGCATTATGATTTCACACTGGCGCAGGGACTGGGATCGGCGCTGGGGCTGTCCTTGCTGGACGGTGCGCTCGATATGCTCAATGAAATGAAGACATTCGGCACGGCGGGCGTGACGGTGGCCGAAGACGGTCCCGGCAAGGGACGGCAGAGAGAAGAGGTGCGCTGATGGAACGGCTATTGGCGGTCGGCGTCATTCCTTCGGCGGCGGCGTGGCTGGGCGCATTGGCGGATTTGGGCGTACCCGCCGCCTATTGGCAGGCCGAGTGCGCACGCTGGTGTCGGGGTGAGGTTGCCGTTACGGTGACCGACCGGCGCGTGCAGGGGATTGTCGGCCGCGAAGTCGGCTGGCAGGCGGCTCTGCCGGTGCGTCCCGACGCCACCGAGGTGCGGGCGTCATTGCCGCGCGGCGGTGACACGGCCGGCGGTTGGCAGCGGCTGGCGGCGCTGACACTCGAAGTACAGGCGCAGGGTCTGTCGCTCACGGAGGCCGAATGGCTGACGGTGACGGGCATCGCACTGGGACTGGCGTTTTTGGACGTGAGCGGCGTGACGGCGTTGGTGGCGGACGATGCGGAGGCGGCACTCGTCGCTGCGGCACGGACATGGGTGACGGCCCCCGCCGGGACGGAACTTGTCGCCGAGCGGGTCGGCTGCGGCATGGCGGACGGCAAGATGTGCGAGCTGACACTGGGCTATCCGCGCCCGACGGTCTGGATGCGGGAGATGCCGTATGTATTCGGCGATACCGCACGGGCACGGGAGTCGATTGGCCGTTCGTAAGAAACGGATGATAATTTCTTACGATGTTTGACAAACGGGTGTGCGATTTGGTATGATGCCTATAATTTACATAAGAGAAAAGCGATGAAGAGAAGAGTACGTCATGCGGACGGCCGACAGAGAGCCCGATTAGGTGAAAACGGGCGGTCGAAACCACGACGGAAGATGGCCTCGGAGCTGCCGATTGAGCCTAGCGGCAAGGTCGTGTCGGGTGTGCCCGTCAACGCACTAGTGTATCGCTCGCCGGAGCCGTACATGAAGGGAGGCCTGCTTGGCAGGCGAACTAGGGTGGTACCACGAGAATCCTCGTCCCTGAGCAATCAGGACGAGGATTTTTTTATCGGTGAAAGGAGAAGTCCGTATGAAAATTAAAGACAAATATCGCACGGAAGGGCCGTTGTATTCATTTGAGGTGTTCCCGCCGAAGCGGGAGGGGGATTTTGACAATATGGTCGCGACGCTGCATGAGATTGCGCAGTGGCAGCCGGATTTTATGTCGGTCACGTTCGGCGCGGCGGGGGCGGCGCGCGGCATGATGACGCTCAAACTGGCGGAATATATCCGCCGCGAGCTGGGAATCGAGCCGCTGATGCACTTGACTTGCGTCGGGTACTCGCAGGCGGAATTGGCGGATATTTTGGCGCAGATCAACGCCGCCGGTATCGAAAACACACTGCTGCTCCGCGGCGACCGCCGGGCGGATGCGCCGACGTCGGCGGACGGATTTCATTATGCGAATGAATTGGTGGCGTATGTCCGCAAGACGCACGACTTTTGTATCGGGGCGGCGACCTATCCCGAAGGGCATACCGAGGCGCGCAGTTTGACGGCGGACTTGATTCGCTTGCGCGACAAGGTAAATACGGGCGCGGATTTTTTGGTGAGCCAGCTCTTTTTTGACAACGATGCGTTTTTTCGCTTTTTGGAAACGGCGCGCAGCATCGATATTGACGTGCCGATTTCCGCGGGGATTATGCCCTGTCTGAACAAGGCGCAGATCGTCCGCATGACGACGCTGTCGGGGGCGAGCCTGCCGCCGAAGTTCCGGCGGATGCTCGACCGCTACGAATACGCGCCGGAGGCGATGTACGATGCGGGGATCGCGTATGCGTGCGAGCAGATTATCGATTTGCTCGCGTCGGGGGCGGACGGCGTTCATCTGTACGTGATGAATCGTCCGGAAGTGGCGCGGGACATCACGCAGGGAATCGGCCGCACGCTCCGCACTTGCAAGGAGGAACGTCGTGGAGCGAACGCCGGCTGATTTTTTTGAAGAGGACGATGTACTGCGGTTTTTACGGCACAAGCGCCGCAGTATCAGTGCCGACGATCGGCGCTGGCTTGTGCGGGCGCGCGAGATCGTCGATGCGGCGGCCATCTATCGCGAGACGCATCTCGTCCGGCCGTGGGTAAGTACCGATACGGGCGGCCGCTGGGGCGATCTCGAACTGCCGTATCGCTCGTTGTCGCGGCTGTTTGCGCCCTGCGATGAGGTCGTGATTTGCGGCTGCACAATCGGACAGGAAGTGTATCGGACGATTCGCGAGTGGGTGACGGCCGACCCCGCGCTGGGGGTCGTCGTCGATGCGACGGCGTCGGTACTGGCCGATGCGTATGCGGCGTACCTGCAGCATACATTCGGCGCGACGACGATGCGGTTCAGCCCCGGGTACGGAGATGTCCCGCTGGCGCTCAATCAGCGGCTGGCGGCAATCCTCAACTTGCCCAAACGCATCGGCGTGCATGTGACGGCAGGGCATCTGATGGTGCCGGAAAAGTCGATTATCTTTTTGACGGGAATCGGGAAAGGAGTACGCAATGATTGATTTTGCTGCATGGCGGCGGTCGCATACCGTATTGATTGACGGTGCGATGGGGACGGAAGTCCAACGGCGGCGCCCGGATTTGACAATTGCGCCGGATTTGTGCGTACTGCATGTGCCGGAGCTCATCGAGGAGATCCACTATGATTATCTCGTGAGCGGTGCGGACGTGCTGACGACGGACACCTTCGGGGCGAACGCCTACAAATGTGCGGAGACGGGAACCACGCCCGCGGCCTTGATTACGGCGGCGCTCGGCTGTGCGCGGCGGGCACGCGAGCGCTACATTCGCGAGTACGGCGAACGGCCGATTTATCTCGCCCTCGATGTCGGACCGATCGGGGCGTTGCTGGCGCCGGCGGGCGACATCTCGACGGAACAGGCCGTCGGGATTTACCGCGAACAAATCGAAGTCGGCGCGGCCGAAGGAGCGGACCTCATCATCATCGAGACGCAGACGGATCTGCGCGAACTCAAATGCGCCGTTTTGGCGGCACGCGAGTCCTGCGATCTGCCGATTTTGGCGTCGATGAGTTTTGAACACACAGGGCGGACATTCACGGGGACGGATGTGCGGTCCATGGCGACGACGCTCGAAGGGCTGGGGGTGACGGCCGTCGGCATCAATTGCTCGTTCGGCGCGGCGGAAACGCGTCCGTTGGTCGATATCCTGCTGGAATCGACCGCATTGCCGCTCATCGTGCAGCCGAATGGCGGCATTCCCGATGCGGACGGGCACAGTCATCTCGATGTCGATGCGCATGTCGCCGAGATGCGTTATTTCCTCTCGCGCGGGGTGGAAATCATCGGCGGCTGTTGCGGGACGGACCCCGCCCTGATTGCACGGCTCGATGCGTTGCGCCGCGAGGTGCGGGCGGAGCGGCCGGAGGTGCGGCCGGTAACGCGCGTGGCCTCCTATGCGGAAACGGTCGTGCTCGGAGAGGGACCGCTGCTGATCGGTGAACGAATCAATCCGACGGGCAAGAAGGCCTTGCAGGAAGGATTGCGGCACGGCCGCTTGGACCGTGTCGTCGAAGAGGCCGTTTTGCAGCGGCGGCAGGGGGCGGCACTGCTCGATGTCAATATCGGTACGTCGGGGGTGGACGAGCCGCGGCTCTTGCCGCAGGCGGTACAGGCGGTGCAGGCGGTGACGGGCACACCGCTCGTACTGGATTCGGCTTCGCCCGAAGCGTTGGCGGCGGCGGCGCGCGCCTATGCGGGCAAACCGCTGCTCAACTCCGTCAACGCGGGAGCGGACAGTTTGGCGCAGGTGCTGCCGATTGCCCGGCGGTACGGGGCTTGCGTTTTGGGACTGACCCTCGATGAAGACGGAATCCCCGCCACCGCGCAGGGACGTCTCCGACTGGCGGAACGGATTGTCGAGCGAGCGGTGGCGGCGGGCATTCCGCGGGAGAATGTCCTCATCGACTGCCTGACGCTGACGCTCGGGACGGGAGCGGACAACGCCCGCATTACCGCCGAAGCGGTCGCATTGGTCAAACGCGAACTCGGCGTCGCGACCGCACTCGGCGTGAGCAATGTTTCGTTCGGCATGCCGCAGCGGCCGATCATCAATCGGACCTTCTTGCAGATGGCACTGGCTCACGGGCTCGATGCGCCGATTGCCAATCCGGGCGATTCGGGGATGACCGACACACTGGCGGCGTTTCGGGTGCTGACCGGCATCGACGTCGGCGCTCGCGAGTGGATTGCCCGCGCGCAGGCACAGACGGCCGCCGCTACGGAGACGGCGCACGCCCCGACGATATTGGCGGCGATTGTGGATGGGCTCGAGGCGGAGACGTCCCTGCGCGGTGGCGGGG
>CABTYA010000022.1 GCA_902488965.1 uncultured Veillonellaceae bacterium | reverse complement strand
GTGTTTGACGCCAAAGGCTATATCGTGACCAATCAGCATGTGGTCGGCGACAGCGATGAAGTCAATGTCATGCTGGCTGACGGTCGGACACTGCCGGGCAAAGTTATCGGCCGCGATGCCGCGACGGATTTGGCCGTTGTCAAGATTACGGCCGACAATCTTACGGTGGCGGAGCTGGGCGATTCGTCCTCGCTGGTGGTCGGCGAGCCGGCAATTGCGATCGGCAATCCGCTCGGACTTGAGCTGCGCGGCTCGGTCACGGTGGGCGTGATTTCCGCCTTGAACCGAACCATCAATTCCGCTGAACAGCGATTCCCGCTCTTGCAGACGGATGCCGCCATCAATCCAGGGAACAGCGGCGGCGCCTTGGTCAGCACGGAAGGCAAGGTCGTCGGGATTAACACGATCAAAATCAACAGTCCGGGAGTCGAAGGGCTCGGTTTTGCCATTCCGATCAATTCGGCCCGCCCGATCTTGGCGGAGCTGATCAAGCACGGTGAAGTGCGCCGCGCCTATCTCGGTGTCTGGGCGATCGACCGTCAGATGGCGCAGCGGTACGGCTACGAATGGAAGGAGCCGAACGGGGTACTGGTGCTGCGTATCGATGAAAACGGGCCGCTGGCACGGACGGGCGTCGCACCGGAAGATGTGATCGTCGCCGTGAACGGGCAGGCGGTGGAAACGCTGACCGATTTGCGCAACACGCTCGATCAGTACCGACCGGGAGATACGGTCGAAATCGAGTACCGCAGCCGAGGCGAGTCGCATCAAACGACGGTAACACTGGTGGAGGCGCACACGTGAAGTACCGGATTGTCGCGGTCGGTAAAATCAAGGCGGCTTACCTGCGCGAAGGCATTGCGGAGTATACCAAGCGCTTGCGTCCGTACGGCGGACTGACCGTTGTCGAGGTGCCGGAGGCGTACAGCCCCGAACGCGCCTCGGCGCGGGAGATTGCCGCGCGGATTGAAGAAGAAGGAGAGCGCCTGCTGCGGCATGTCAAGCCTGAGGACTATGTCCTTTTGCTGGATGTGGACGGCGCACTTTGGACGTCGCCTGAGTGGGCGGCGCATCTCGATGCAGCCGCGACCAACGGCAGCAGCGAGGCGGTCTTATTGATCGGCGGGGCGTTCGGCGTGAGCGATGCGCTTCGGCGGCGGGCGGCGGCACGGGTTTCACTCGGACGGGTGACCTATACACACCAAATTGCCCGATTTTTGGTGACGGAACAATTATACCGGGCGGAAAAAATCAATCGGCATGAACCGTATCATTGGTAGTGAGGAGAACATTATGGCGACAGAGGAGCGCGGCCCGAAAACAGGGGCGGACATGAATGTAACAGCAAATGAAATGGGATCGGTCAATATGTTGGCGTTTCAGATGCCGACACCGCAGCGGTTTACGCAGCGGGTGCGTGAGCAGCTGAGGGAGAGCAGCAGTGAGTTGCAGCGGATGGAAGGTGAGATGCGGGCGGCGTTTGCGGAAGTCGAAACGGCGCAGTCCGAGGCGGCGGCTACGTTGCCCGTCTTGCCGACGGAGGTGACCGCTCGTATACCGCGCGGCCGTCGCGGCATATGTCGTCCCTTGGCCGGCGGACGGACCTCGCGCTGGCGCCCGTATGACGGAGTGTACCGTCGGACGACACCGGCATGGGAATTGCTGCTCGTGCGTCGGCAGAATGTGCGCGCCTGCGGGGACGATTTGCGCGCCTTGCTCGACAATACCGATCGGGTTTTGCACGGCGCGGTCGGTCTGACGTCGATTATCGATCAGTTGGCGGAAGAAGGGCTGCATCCCAATCAGGAATTATTATACGAAGAAGAATTGAAATCGCTCAGTCATAAAATCAATGACGTGTTTCACCAAATCAATCTGGCGGCGTTCCATTTGCACGGCACACTGGAAAAAGAAAAAGAAGTGGCCGTCAACATCGCCGCCCGTACGGAAACGGGAACCGATGTCGCCCGTCACCATCAGGCGGCGCTGTGGGCGTATCGGCAATACCTGCAATATCGCGAGACGGGCAATCAGTATCTGACGTCGGTCGTGCAGGCGATTGAACTGTTTATGGAGGCACTGCGCAAGGAAGTAATGAAACGGCAGGTCAATGACGTTCATTCGCAGATTCAGCGCGTGCAGAAAGAACGTGCGGAAAAAATGGCCGAATGGCAGCGTTTGCAAGAAGAACGGCGCTTGGCGGGCGACGACTGGGAGGGCGAAGCGGTCGATGCCGACTTGCCGGAGTTGCCGCCGGTCGAGTCCGCCCCGTCCGGTCGCGGCGCCGTGCCGATCGCACCGAAGGTAGAGATGCCCGCCCCCGCACCGGAGAAACAGGAACCGCCGACACCGGCCGCAGAGGACGTAGCCGCGGAAGAGTATGCGGACGAAGATGAAATGGACGATCGCCCGCTGTTCCCGCTGGTGATTTTGGCCGTTATTTTGCTTGGCGTCGGCTACTATTATTTCTTTATGAAGGGTTGACGCAAGTAGCGGAAAGGAGACGATGAATCGGTCATGAATGATTGGGACACCCGGCGGGCGCAGGAGGACAATCGCATCGAAGACGGCACCTATCGGGTGATCGAGACGCGGCCGCCTGCGGGCGATCCGCCGCCGCCGAACCGCCGGCATACGGCACGGTGGGCGGGACTCGGCGCACTGGCGCTTTTTCTCGTAACCAAGGGCAAAGCCATTTTGTTCACGCTCCTGTCGGTATTCAAATACAGCAAGTTTTTGACGAGCGGACTGTCCATGTTTCTCATGATTTGGACGTACTCGCTGCATTACGGTTGGGCGTATGCGGTCGGGATTGTTCTGATGATTGCGATTCACGAGATGGGACACTTGGTCTTTGCCAAAGCGGTCGGGATGCCGGTGAGCATGCCGCTCTTTATTCCCTTTGTCGGCGCGCTGATTTCCATGAAAAAAGCGCCGGAAGACGCTTGGCAGGAAGCGGTCGTCGCGCTGGGCGGGCCGTTTTTCGGGCTGGTGGCGGGACTGGTCGCGCTCTTTTGGGGCATCATGAACGGCTCGCAGCTGGTCATGGCGGTCGCGTATTTCAGTTTCTTTATTACGCTGTTCAATATGATCCCCGTCTCACCGCTTGACGGCGGCCGAATTGTGACGGCATTGTCGCCGGTGATATGGGTGCTGGGGCTCGTTTTGATGGCGATCGGCGCATGGTATGCCTTCAGCCCGATTTTGATTATTGTGCTGTTGCTCGGGATCTATCGTGCCAAACGGACGTGGGACGACCGCAACGACCCGACGCGGGCGTTGTACTATCGGGTCAAACCGTGGCAGCGGGTGCTCGTCGGTGTAGCGTACGGATTGATTGCGGGGATTTCCGCCTGGGGCGTATATCTCTTTGTCGGATAAAAGGATTTCGGCGATGCCCGTCGAATATAGATAACAGCAGGGAGGGATTACTATGTTAGCACGGGATATTATGAATAAGTATGTATTGAGTTGCGATCAGGATACGACAATGCATGAGCTGATTCGTTTGTTTGTCAAGCATCGCGTCAGTGCCATTCCGGTGGTCGGAGAGGATAACCGCCTGGAGGGCATCGTTTCCGAAGGCGATATTTTGTACAAGCAGGCCAGTCCGCAAGTGCCGAGCTATGTCAATGTACTGGGAGCGAGTCTGTATTACAGCGGCGTGCACAAGTATCGGGAGACATTCCAAAAACTGCTTGCGACACGTGCCGGTGATATGATGACGGCCGCGGTGAAGTACGTCGATGACGATACGCCAGCCGACGTCGTGACGGAGTTGATGATTGAAGAACATTTGAAAAACGTGCCGGTGGTCAAAGACGGCCGCCTGGTCGGGATGATTTCCCGCTGGGACATGCTCGAAGTCATCGCCAAAGAGGAATACCACATCCAGCCGGGGCAAATCGAAGAGTAAATACACAACGAAAAGACGATCGGGAGATCGTCTTTTTTGGTGCGCGCCGGAGATGTCTGTCCCGTCGTTTTGTGTTATCATTTAACTATTGAAGGAGGGATGTCATGCGACCGTTTGTGCATTTGCACGCTCATACGGAATACAGTTTGTTTGACGGGTTGAGCCGCATTCACGACTTGGTGGCGCATGTCAAAGCCATGGACCAGCCGGCGGTCGCCATCACCGACCACGGCGTCATGTACGGCGCGGTCTATCTGTATAAAGAGGCGCTTGCGCAAGGGATTCATCCGATTATCGGTTGCGAGATGTATGTGACCGGACGCGAACTCGACGACAGAAGCGGCGGCAAAGAGCAACTGCGGCATTTGATTTTGCTGGCGGAAAATGCGACGGGCTACCGCCACCTGGCACAACTCGATTCGATTGCGCATACGGTCGGGTTTCATCGCAAGCCGCGAATCAATCGCGCTCTGCTCGAGCAGTACAGTGAGGGGCTGATTGCGCTTTCGGCCTGCGTCAACGGCGAGTTGCCGCAGTATCTGCTCGACCGCAACGAGGCGGCGGCGCGGGAAACAATCGAATGGTATATTCGGACATTCGGCAAAGAGAATTATTTCATCGAACTGCAAGACCACGGTCTGCCGGAAGAGCGGGCGGTGCGGGCGCCGTTGATTGCGTTGGCGCGCGAGTACGGTGTCGGTCTGGTCGCGACGAACGATTTTCACTATATCCGCCGCGAGGATGCGCCGGCGCACGAGGTGAGACTGTGCATCTCGACGGGACAGACACTGGACAATCCCGATCGGTTCAAATTTGCCAACGACGAGTTTTATTGCAAGAGCGGTGACGAGATGGAGGCGCTGTTTGCCGACGTGCCCGAGGCGTTGGACAATACGCTCCGCATCGCCGAGCGGTGCCAAGTCGAATTTGTCTTCGGCGAGCATCACTTGCCGGCGTACCATGTGCCTGAGGGCATGACGGCACGGACGTACTTGCGCAAGTTGTGTGAAGAACGGCTGCCCGTGCGCTATCCCGTCGTCACGGACAAGGTGCGCGAGCGGTTGGAATATGAGCTCGAAATTATCGAAAATATGGGGTTCAGCGATTATTTTCTCATCGTGATGGACTTCATTCGCTTTGCGCGCGAGCAGGAGATCGCCGTCGGCCCGGGGCGCGGCAGTGCGGCCGGCAGTATTGTGGCCTACCTGCTCGGGATCACGGGACTGGACCCCTTGCGCTACGGACTCTTGTTTGAACGCTTTTTGAATCCGGAGCGGGTCAGCATGCCGGATATTGATACGGACTTGTGTTACAAGGGGCGCGGGCGTGTCATCGAGTACTTGGCCAAGACCTACGGTACCGACCACGTGGCGCAGATCATCACGTTCGGTACGATGGCGGCGCGGGCGGTCGTGCGTGATGTCGGACGCGTGATGAATATGCCGTACAACGACGTCGACCGCATCGCCAAGATGATTTCGGGAGGTCCGGGCGTGACGTTGGCGGATACATTGAAGAATGTTCCCGAGTTTGACGCCGCCGCGGATGCGGATCCGCAAATTTGCCGACTGGTGGATTATGCGCTGGCGTTGGAAGGGCTCAGTCGGCACGCCGGTACGCACGCGGCGGGGCTGGTCATCAGCAAAGACCCCGTCGCCGATTATGTGCCCTTGCAGAAATCGGCGGACGGTTTTTTGCAGACCCAGTACGAAAAAGATACGGTGGAAGAACTGGGGCTGCTCAAGATGGACTTGCTCGGCTTGCGCAACCTGACCGTCATTCAGGATACGGTGGCGATGATCCGCGACGGTCGCGGCGAGATCGTCGATCCCGATGCCTTGCCGACGACGGACGAAGCAACCTGCGCGATGCTCTGCGCCGGCGATACGGTCGGCGTCTTTCAGTCGGAGTCGTCGGGATTTACCGCACTGCTCAAACAGCTGAAACCGCAGCGGTTCGAGGATTTGATTCCGATGGTGGCGTTGTACCGGCCGGGGCCGCTCGGCAGCGGCATGGCGGAAGATTTCATCCGCCGCCGTCACGGAGAGACGGAGGTCACCTATCCGCATCCGATGCTCGAACCCGTATTGAAAGAAACGTTCGGCGTGATTTTGTATCAGGAACAGGTTATGCAGATTGCTTCCGTGATGGGGGGATTTTCTCTCGGCGAAGCGGATTTGCTGCGGCGGGCGATGGGCAAGAAAAAAGAAGATGTATTGCTTGCGCAGCGGGATCTGTTTTTGAACGGAGCGGCGAAACAAGGCGTGCCCGCCGAAATCGCCGAGCGCGTGTTCGACCTGATGGTCTATTTTGCGGGATACGGATTTAATAAATCACACTCGGTCTGCTACGGCTATATCGCTTGGCAGACGGCGTATCTGAAAGCGCACTACCGCCCGGAGTTCATGGCGGCGATGATGTCGTCGTACAAGGAAAACGGCGACAAACTGACGCATTATATCGGGGATTGCCGGCTTCACGGAATCGAGGTCGTCGCGCCGTCCGTCAATGACGGCGAGGTCGATTTTACCGTACGCGACGGCAAAATTGTCTTCGGTTTGTCGGCGGTGCGCAATGTCGGTGAAGGTTTGGCGGCGGAACTCGTCGCCGCCCGTGAGCAGCGCCGCCGCGAGCAGATCGAGGCGGGCGAAACGCCCGTCGGCTTTACTTCGTTGGTCGATTTGGTGGCGCATGTCGCTATCAACAAGCGGGCACTGGAGTCGCTGATCAAGGCGGGGGCGCTCGACGGTTGGACCGATACGGACGGGACACCGATCCATCGGGCGCAATTGCTGGCGGTGATTCCCGAAGCCATCAAAGTCGGCACATGGGAGCGCGAAGAAAAGAATTCGATGCAGCAGGGACTGTTCGACGCGTTGCCGACAACGGCACCGGCACTGACCTATCCCGATGTGGCGGAGTGGACGCTGACGGAAACGCTGGCGGGAGAAAAAGAAATGCTCGGCTTTTTTGTCAGCGGCCATCCGCTCGACGAGTATCGCGACATCATTCGGCAACTGACGCCGCTGTATGAATTGCGCGAAGGCGCCGAGACCTATGACCGTAAGCGTGTCTATGTCGGCGGCATCGTCAACGCGGTGCGCCGGTTGATGACGAAAAACAACGAGCAAATGGGATTTGTCAATGTCGAGGATTTCGGCGCGAATGTCGAACTGGTCGTATTTCCGAAGACATGGAACGACGTGCACATGATGATGGCCAAGGATGCGATGATTGTCGTCGAAGGACGGGTACAGGCCGATGAACGGGAGACGAAAATCATCGCGGAAAAAGTATATCCGATGGAATCGGTGGCGGCCGGTGACATCGTCATCGGTCCGCCGCGTGCGTCTTCACCGCCCTCCGCGCCGCCGCCGACGGGGCAATTACCGGCACCGGAGGAGATCGGCCGTGTTGTTTTGGCGATTGACGTCGCGCATGAAGGCGTCTCGGTGAGCCGGGCGCTGGCGGCGCTTTTGCAGCGGCATCACGGCGATATTCCCGTACGGCTGCGGGTATTGAGCAGCGGACTGGAGATATCCATGGCCGAGGCATACCGTATCGACGGTACGCCGGCGGTTATCCGCGGGTTGCGGCAGTTACTGGGTGAAGAGCATGTGCAAGTAGAGGAGGTAGCGAGATGAACTATATCGTTTGCATCAAGCAAGTACCGGATACGGCCAAAGTCAAGCTGGATCCGAAGACGCACCGTCTGCAACGGGCGGGCGTGGAAAATATTATCAATCCGTTTGACGAACATGCGCTGGAAGCGGCGCTGGCACTGCGGGACGCACACGGCGGTACGGTCATCGTCTTGACGATGGGTCCGCCGCAAGCGGAAGCGGTACTGCGTGAAAGCATCGCGCGCGGCGCGGATCGGGCGGTACTGGTTACGGACCGTGCGTTCGGCGGGGCGGATACATTGGCAACGTCGTACACCTTGGCAGGCGCGATTCGCCGCTTGGGCGGTGCGGATGTGATCCTGTGCGGCAAACAGGCCATTGACGGCGATACGGCGCAAGTCGGGCCGCAGATCGCCGAGATGCTGGATATGCCGCAAGTGACCGCGGTCAATCGCTTGGCGTTGGCAGACGGCGAATTGACCGTGACGCGTGAGCATGAAGACGGCTACGAAACATTGCGTGTACCGACACCGGCACTGCTCACCGTCACCAAAAACCTCAATACCCCGCGCTACCCCTCGCTGATGGGCAAGATGAAAGCGCGGAAAGCGACCATCGAAACGCTCACGGCGGCGGACCTGGAACTCGATCCGGAACGCATCGGGATCAAAGGCTCGCCGACGCGCGTGCGGCGGGTTTATACACCCGAAGTCCGCACACAGGGGATGATATGGAACGATTTAACGCCCGAGGCGGCGGCCCGTCAGTTGTCTGACCTGCTCGGTCTCGGTGCGCGGAAGGACGGTGATCGGCAATGACGGAACATATTTATGTACTGGCGGAACACGAAAACGGGAAATTGCGTCGGGTGACGTTGGAATTGATCGGGAAAGCCCGTGAATTGGCGGATGCGGCCGATGAAAAAGTGTGCGCCGTATTGCTCGGCAGCGGTGTGGAGGAACTGGCCGCGCCGATGATCGCCGCGGGAGCGGATACGGTCTACATGGCGGATCATCCGTTGCTGCAGTATTATACGACCGAAGGATATACCAAGGTGATTGCCGACTTGTTGACGAAACTGGAGCCGGCGGCGGTTCTGATCGGTGCGACCAACAACGGCCGCGATCTGGCGCCGCGGTTGTCCGCGCGGCTGGGCAGCGGTGTTACGGCGGACTGTACGCAGCTCGCCATGGATCCCGAGACACGGCTCATGACATGGACACGGCCGGCACTCGGCGGCAATATTTTGGCGGAAATCATCTGTCCGGACCATGCGCCGCAGATGGGAACGGTACGGCCGAACGTCTTTGCCTTGCCGACACCGAATCCTGACCGCACGGGGAACATCGAACGGGTGGATGTCACTTTGACGGAAGCGGATATCCGGACGAAACGGATCGGCTTTGAAGCGGTCGAAGGAGAAGAAATTGGCTTGGAAGATGCCGAAATCATTGTCAGCGGCGGCCGCGGCATGGGCTCGAAAGAAGCCTTCGCCCGTTTGCATGAGCTGGCGCGGCTGCTCGGCGGTACGGTCGCCGCATCGCGGGCGGCGGTTGAAGCGGGCTGGGAACCGATGGTGCACCAAGTCGGACAGACGGGGAAAAACGTCGGGCCGAAAATTTATTTGGCCTTCGGAATTTCGGGCGCCATTCAGCATTTGGCGGGAATCGGCGGCAGCGATACGGTGGTCGCCGTCAATCACGATCCCGAGGCGTCGATTTTCAAAATCGCCGATTACGGGATTGTCGGAGACGTACATGAGGTGTTGGCGGCATTGATCGACAGCATCAAGGCCGAGCGGGGAGAAAGCGGGGCGAACTGATATGCAGGCGCAAATGCGCAACAAACGGACTAAAATCGTATGTACAATCGGACCGGGGACGGATGCGCCGGGAGTATTGGAGCGCATGATGGCGTCGGGCATGAATGTCGCCCGTTTTAACTTTTCGCACGGTACGCATGAAGACCATGCCCGCCGGATGCGGATGGTCCGTGAGGCGGCCCGAACCGTCGGCGTACCGATCGGCATGCTGCTGGATACGAAAGGACCGGAAATGCGGCTCGGGACATTTGCCGAATCGCCGGTGGTATTGGAAGAGGGGACGGAATTTCATTTATACAATACGCCGATCGAAGGCACAGCGGCGGGCGCTTATGTGACACACAGCGAGTTGTGGCGGGAAGTCGGCATCGGCCAAAAAATTTTATTGGCGGACGGATTGGTCCGCTTGCGCGTCATCAATACATCCGAAGGCGTCATCACGACAGTGGTGGAAAATACGGGCATCGTCTCCGACCGCAAACGGGTGGCGTGTCCGTCGCTGCCGCTCGGCTTGCCCGCCGTGTCGGACGAAGACCGTTAAGACGTTCGGGTCGGCATCCGGGAAGAGGTGGACTATATCGCGGCTTCTTTCATCCAACGGGCCGAGGATATCGTCGAGCTGAAACAGTTTTTGGAAGACGAAGGCGCGGGCCATATTCGCGTGCTGGCGAAGATTGAAAACGAAGAAGGCGTGCGACATTTGGATGAAATATTGGCCGTGAGCGACGGCTTGATGATTGCACGCGGGGATTTGGGCGTCGAAATCCCCGCCGAACAAGTGCCGCTCCTGCAGAAGAAAATGATTCAGCAGTGCAATCGCCTGGGGAAACCCGTCATCACTGCGACGCAAATGCTCGAGTCGATGGTGTACAATCCACGACCGACACGGGCGGAGACGAGCGACATTGCCAACGCGATTTTGGACGGCACGGATGCGGTGATGCTGTCGGGGGAAACGGCCAACGGCAAGTACCCGGTGGCCGCGGTGGATACCATGTTGCGCGTAGCACTCTCGATCGAGTCAAGCTCGCTGTATCGGCGGCATTGGCATGACGACATTCCGGCGGGAGCCAGTACGACGGAGGCCATCAGCCAGGCGACAGTCCGCATCGCCGAGGCGCTCGGCGCCAAGGCCGTGCTGACGGCGAGCGAGTCGGGCCGGACGGCGCTCATGGTCTCGAAATATCGTCCCGCCTGCCCGATTTTCGCGGTCTCGCCGCATCCGCGCACGGTGCGACGTGCGACCCTGTACTGGGGGGTCAACCCGCTGCTCGGCTCGGCGACGGAAAACAGCGACGAGATGGTCGCCAACGTCATGGACTTGGCACTGGCGACGGGCGCGGTCGAAAGCGGTGATGTAGCGGTCGTGACGGCCGGTGTACAATCCGGACGGGAAGGTACGACCAATATGATTCGTGTCCAACTCGCCGGGGTGGCGTTGTGCAAAGGCACGGGACTCGGCGGACGGGAAACCGGTACGGTGCGCCGCGCGACCGATTTGGAGGCGTTTGCCGACGGTGATATCCTGGTGGCGACGGCCTTCCATAAAGAGTTGCTGCCCTATGCCGAACGTGCGGGTGCACTGATTGCCGAAGAAGAAGGATTGACCTCGACATCGGCAATCATGGGATTGTCGCTCGGCAAGCCGACCGTTGTCGGAGTGGCGGGGGCGATGCGCACGTTGCATGACGGCGATCGGGTGACGGTGGACGCCGCGAGCGGCCAAATTTTTGCCGCTCGTTGAAGGATTGTTTTTGACAGCCATCGGTCGGAATCGTATAATAAAAGACACGATACTTGGCAATGACGAGGTGAGTTTATGGCGGAACGGCAAGTCGGTGATGCGGTACCCGCATTCACCGTGACGACTGACAGCGGGGCGACAGTTACCGCGGAAGATTTGCGGGGACGCAAGCATATCCTGTATTTTTATCCGAAAGATAATACGCCGGGATGTACGCTTGAAGCGCGTTCGTTTCGCGACGCGGCGGCGGATTTTGCTGCGGCCGGTTACACGATTTGCGGAATCAGTCGGGATACGGAAGCGTCGCATTGTCGCTTTCGTGACAAGGAACAGCTGAATTTTGCGCTGTGGAGCGATACGGACGGTTCCATGTGCGAGGCGTTCGGCGTGCTGCGGCGTGTGGGCGGCATACCGATGGGAATCCGACGCAGTACCTTTGTCGTCGACGAAGAAGGACGGATCACCGCCGTGTACCGTAATGTCAAAGCAAGTACCCATGTGGCGCAATTACGACAGGATTTGGGAATATAAGGAGGAATAGGATGGAACGGAAAAACATTGCCTTTTATAATCATGAATTTACGACCTTGGATCAGGTGCGCATCAGCCCGATCGACCGCGGCTATATATTCGGCGACGGCGTATATGAAGTGACCAAAGTGCACAACGGCCGCTGCTTTGCGCTGTCCTATCACTTGGACCGGTTGTACCGGTCGCTGCGACTGATGCAGATTCCGGCGACGATTGCTCCGGACGAATTGACGGAAATTCATACCGTGCTGGTTGAAGAAAGCGGCATTCAGGAAGGTTCCGTGTATTTGCAGGTAACGCGAGGCACGGCGCCGCGGACACATTCGTTCCCGGCGGGGATACAGCCGAATATCATGATGTTTGTGACGGAAGACAGTCCGCATAAACAGGAAGTCGCCGAACGCGGGGCCAAGGTCATTACGCTGGACGATATTCGCTGGCAACATGTCGACATCAAGAGCCTCAACTTGATTCCGAATGTGTTGGGCGCGCAGCAGGCCAAGAAAAAAGGCGCGGACGAAGGCTTGTTCTTCCGCGGCGACGAACTCATGGAAGGGACCAGCTGCAATGTGTTTATGGTACGCGACGGGATTATTTGGACACGTCCGGCCGATGAACTCATTTTGAAAGGCATCACGCGGCAATTGGTGCTGACGAAAGTCGCGCCGAGTTGCGGTATCACGACCATCGAACGCAAAATCGATCGGGAGTATTTGGCCAAAGCGGAAGAAGTATTTATTACCGGGACGACGACGGGCATCGCACCTGTCATTCAAATCGACAAAACTCCGGTGGGTGACGGCACGCCGGGACCGATCGTACGCAAACTGCAGGAACGGTATGCGGGACTGATGTCGGAAGGATTGCCGTGACGACGTTTCACTGCTGAACGAGCGGCAAAGGTTGCCGAAATAGCGGATACACACCGACGCCGAGCGGATTCGGCGTCGGTGTTTTTGTGTATACACACGGCCGCAGAGGCGGCGGCCTGCGGCATCGGCAAAGCCTGTGAACGGCGCCGTTGCGGTCTTGCTGGAGGCGTAGACGGCAAAAGATGCGTGCTGCATGCATAAACGGCATACATAAATTAAGAAAAGTTTGCAAAAAGAGCGGGAAATCATTTGACAATCAGGGGTGACGGGGCTATAATGTAGACAAGTTCATAAGAAGAGGAACAGGTGCCGCAAGGCTTAATAGGGAAGATCGGTGCGATGCCGACACGGTCCCGCCACTGTGAAGCGGAGCGAATTTCGATATGCCATTGGGAAACCGAGAAGGCGAAACAAGCGAGGATGCAAAGTCAGGAGAACTGCCTGTTTGACGTTCACCACTTGACCTACGAGCGATAGGGACGGAGAATCTGCAATGTGATTTGCATACTCTCTTTACTGACGCCGTGTCATGGTAAAGAGATTTTTTATTGAACGAATAGTTACATATACGACCAACAGGTGCCGCAAGGCATAATAGGGAAGATCGGTGTGATGCCGACACGGTCCCGCCACTGTGAAGCGGAGCGAGTTTTCATAACCATTGGGAAACCGAGAAGGGAAAACAAGCGAGGATGCGAAGTCAGGAGACCTGCCTGTTAGGATACAACCGTTTGACTCACGAGCGATGAGAAGGTTTGATTGACAGCCGCTCTCGTTTTCGTGAGGGGCTCATTTTATTGGCAAATCGTTTTCTTCGGAAAACTTTTGCATATCATCCTTCACGGGGCTAACACCCCGAGTAGCTTTTCTGTATTGGCCTACGGAAAAGTTGCGTTCATCTCCTTTTGAAGAGAATAGTGCCTGGGAACATTATTCTCTTCCCCCTTTCTTTTTACGAATACGGGCATGCCCGTGTATATAGCCGATTATCGGCGTTCATCTCCCCCGCGGAGACAGTCTCCGCAACCTTTTTACAATAATGTTTGAGGAAACATTATTATACATGTGAGGTATGGTACAGGGAAGCCATATCTCATCCGAAACTGCATAGCAGGACGGCAGACAACAGAGCCTTCGGGTTCTGTTTTCGGTTGCGCAAAAAAACAGGTCGTGCGCGCGGCGGTTCTCGGCGGTTCTCGCGCGCCGTATGCTGTGTCCGCCGCGCTGGTGGGGGCGGCGGTATGCTATAATATCATTGTCGGAGACATTCCGATTAAGGGAGAGACAGATGATTTATTTGGATTGTGCGGCTACTACGCCGGTACGGCGGGAAGTAGCGGAAACAATACAGGCGGCGTTGACCGATACCTTCGGCAATCCGTCGGGCGTATACGGGGTCGGCCGACATGCCAAATCGGTATTGACACGGGCGCGCCGGGAGATGGCGGATACGCTCGGTGTGCGCAGCGAGGAATTGTATTTTACCGGCGGTGCGACGGAAGGCGACAACTGGGCGATTCGCTCGCAGGCGGCGGCCGCGCGGGCGGCGGGACGGGGCAACCGGATCGTGGCGACGGCGATCGAGCATCCGGCGGTGGCCGAGACGTTGGCGTACTTGGAAACAACGGGATTTACGGTAACCTATGTGGCCCCGCAGGCCGACGGCGGGTATCGGGTGGAGGATTTTATCGAGGCATCGACGCCGGAGACAATCGGCTGGGTCGCGATGGCGGTGAATAATGAAACCGGCGACTTGCTGCCGATCGTTGAGTTAGGAACGGCGGCCAAGGAGCGCGGTATTTGGTTTCATGTCGATACGGTGCAGGCCGTCGGTCGATTGGGGTGGGATTTTTCGCAGATCCCGTGTACGTCGTTCGTCGGCTCCGCGCATAAATTGTACGGCCCGAAGGGTGTCGGCTTTATGGTGTACCGTCCTTGGGAGAATGCGGCGCCGTTGCCCTTGCAACCGTTGATGTACGGCGGCGGGCAGGAACGGGGATTGCGTTCGGGAACGGAAAATGTCCCCTATATCGCCGGTATGGCGCAGGCGTTGCGGTTGGCGTATGCGGAGGCCGAGGACGCGATGCGGCGGGATCGGGAGTGCGAGAAGCAGCTTTGCGATGCGTTGGTCGCGGCGGGGGGTGCGGCCGAGCGCAACGGCGGGCCGAATTGCGTGCCGTATATCATTAGCCTGTGGCTGCCGGGGATACCGGCGGTCCAAGCGGTGATACAGGCCGATTTGGCCGGACTGGCGATTTCGGCGGGGAGCGCCTGCGCGGCGGGCAGCGTGGCGCCC
>CABTYA010000021.1 GCA_902488965.1 uncultured Veillonellaceae bacterium | reverse complement strand
GTTGACGTTCGATCTTTTTTGTTGCGATGTTATTTTGCCAGATGACTGTGTCGGTGGCCGTAGGCGGCATAGACTACCAAGCCGAGGACGAACCACGCGGCGAACAGTTCCAAGGTGTGCAGCGACAACTGGGAAAATACATACGCGCAAGAGAGGAATCCGAGCGGTACGATGATCCCCGCCGCCGGACAGCGGAAGCGTCGCGGCATATCGGGGTAGCGCTTGCGCAGAATGAGCAGCCCCAAAGTCGAAGAAAGGAAGGCGAAGATGGTTCCCGCACTGCACATTTCCGCGACGATATGAATCGGGATGAATCCGGCAATCAGCGCGACACAGAGTCCCGTGATCAGCGTGATGCGATACGGTGTACGGTACTGCGGATGGATACGGCACAATGACTCGGGAATCAGTCCGTCGCGACTCATGGCGAAGAAGGCCCGGGTCTGTGCGTAAATCATGACGAGCAGTACGGTAGATAGGCCGCAAATGGCGCCGGTGGCGATGAGGGCCGAGCCGAGGCGATAGCCGAGACGTTGCAGAACGTAACTGGCAGGTGCGGCCGTATCGAGATCGGGATACGGCAAAACACCGGTCATCACGGCGGCGACAGCGATATAGAGCAGGGTCGTCAGCGCCAGTGAGGCGATAATGCCGATCGGCATATCGCGAGCGGGGTTCTTCGTTTCTTCGGCCGCCGTCGAGAGCGAATCAAAACCGAGATAAGAGAAGAACAGTACGGCCGTTCCCGCCGATACGCCGGCCCATCCGTACGGAAGGAACGGCGTCCAGTTTTGCGGATCGACGGACGGTGCCGCCAAGAACAGAAAGAGAAAAATCGTCGCGATTTTGATGAAGACCAAAGTGCGATTGGCGCCGGCGCTTTCCCGAATCCCGCGGAGCAGGAAGAACAAGACGCCGCCGACAATCAATACGGCGGGCAGATTGACGATGCCGCCGTCGGCCGGTACAGCCGTCAACGTGCGCGGCAGGGTAATGCCGATATCCTGCAGGATACTGACGAAGTAGGCAGACCACCCGCCCGCCACGGCACTGGCACCGACGGTGTATTCCAAAATCAATGACCAGCCGACCAGCCAGCCGCAGACTTCGCCAAGCGAGACGTACGAATACGTGTACGACGACCCGGCGACGGGAATAAACGATGCGAGCTCCGAATACGCCAAGCACACAAACGTGCAGACCACCGCTGCTAAAACAAACGACAACATCAATCCCGGACCCGCGTAGCGGGCGGCCACAATTCCTGTCAAGACGAAAATTCCGGTGCCGATCATGACGCCCAACCCCAAGAGGGTGATGTCGAGTGCTGACAGCGAACGACGCAGTGTCAGGTGATCGGCAGGATTTTCCACAGCGGCAAGAAGCGTAGGTAAATCCTTTGTGCGAAACCAACTCATAAGCTCACATCCTTTTTTTGATTTATCTACCATGGTACTGTCGAAACGGATAAAAGGCAAGCGGAAAAAAGGAAACAGTAATACCGATTGCGCAAATACAAAACAAATAATGATTTAATCGCATGTGTGCGCATCGACAAATCGCGGCAGGAGGCGTGAGCGGGCATCAAAAAAGACCCGCCGAAGCGGGTCTTTATCGAGCACTTACTCAGTTTTCGCTCAAGAACGAGCGGGTGAACCAAAGCTGTTTGGTGTAGTATTCGACATGATCTTCCATCATGTTGGCCAAGAGGAAGTTGTCTTCTTCTTCAGCTTCTTTGCGGACTTGTTTCGCCTGGTCGATCATCAATTTGAGATCGCCGACCAAAATCGTCAGCGCATCTTTAATCGGGATAATGTCCGACGCCATTTCTTTCATCGTCGCCGTTTCCAGATAGCTCTTCATGCAGCAGTTCGGGATCTGATCCTGCTGTTTCATCAATTCCGCTACAGCGTCATAGTATTCAAACACTTCTTCATAGATGTCTTCCAAGAACTCATGGATGGTCTTGAAGCTTTTGCCTTCGACATTGAAGTGCAAGTTGTGCAATTTGATGTTCCACAATGCCAAGTTGGCAAGATACGAATTCACGGATGCTACGTTTTTCATAGATAAAACTCCTCCTTTTTTTGTGGATATACCCTTTTTGTATACCGTTTTACGTCCAATGTCCCGTACCCGATATCGAATGTTTTCGTCTCGGTACATTCTCATTATAACGCAAAGAGGTAAAGAATGCAACCGGGAAAACGAAAAATATCGAACTTATCGATTCTTTTCGTTAAAATATCTGTGACGGGCATTTTCAAGCTCCGCGGGAGCAATCGGCGGCGGTGTTTGGGCGGAAATGAAAGCATTCCACGGGGCCGGGTAATTCTCAAAAGTGAAGGTGAGCATGTCACGGACGACGACGGCGATCAGCTCGCCGAGTTTGGAATGCGTACCGGCGTCCGTGCGGACGGGACCGGCCGGATCGGAGGCGATCATGAGACCGTCAGTGCCCGTACCCGTCGCGGAAAGTCCGCTTTGCAGGCTGACGACGCCCGTGTCTTGCAAGACGGCGGTTTTGGCTTCGGTCGCGGTCAGGCAACTTTTGACGAGGATCGGGTCGGGGAGGGCGGCGTTGGTGGAGAGCATGAGATTGATTGTGCCCACCGGCAGGTATTCGCCGTCTTTTTCATAATAGTAGGCCGGGTCGCCCGCACGGGCGGCGGTCTGCTCGACGCCGGCCGTCGCAATCCCTTCGACAATCAGGTCGTCAAAGGTGCGGCAGGCGTACGCGTGCCAGTCCATGCGCGCGGAGGTGATCATCGCCGTGCTGTCGCTGGCGGAAATTCCCGCTTCGAGCATGGCGGTCATGAGGTAAGCGGGGACCGAGCCGCCGGGGAAATCGCGTTCGTGCGGGAAAAATTGTCGTAGACGATGATTATAAAAATGTTGATAATGGTTGAGACCGCCGCGGCACATACCCGTACTGATGCCGCGCCGCAGCGTTGAAAAATGCCACGCGATGCCGGCATCGGTGACATGAATCGTGCCGCCCGTAGCGGCGGATGTCGGTGCTGTCATGAAGCAACTCCTTTCGTCTTTTTATAGTAGCACTCCCGACACGAGCAGGCAATGCGGCGGACGGTACTCACCGTAGCAGGCGAAGTCGCGCGCGGCAGGCGGGTGAGTTATGCTATAATAAAAAGAGTTTTTATGCTACAGTACGGTCAGATACTGATCGAATGAAGGAGAGTCGGAATGGTTTCGTACCTTGTATTGGCGGGCGTGGCACTTTTGTTTTTGGCGGTGTGCCGGTGGTTCTTTTATACGCCGGAGCCGCCGCGTCGTGCGCCCTATGTACCGCATTATGCACCGCGTCGCCGTTTGTCGCCGGAGACCGGTGCGCAGGCCGTGTCGATGTCGACACAGCAATTGCCCGTAGCCGCGGAGGGCACGGAAGGACAGATTGAAGCGGCATCGGCGGATGATGCGGAAGCGACGAAGGTCATCTCGCGGGATGAATTGATCGCCGAGGCGGCGGCAATCCGTAGCGGCGACACGAGGATCGTTGCGGCGACCGCGCGTCCCGCGGAGGGAGCAGTGACATCGACGGCGGGGGCGGCGACCGAGGCGGAAGAAGCCGAGCGGGAAGTCGCCGAGATGCTGGCCGATGCGGACTCGCTGCTGCGCCGGCAAGTGCGGCATTTCCTGACGCGCTATGCGACGGTCACGCCGGATTTGGCGGAGGACGTCCGTCTGGTGACGGAACGGGCGTTTGCCAAGCTGGACATGCTGACGGACGAAGAGCTGACGGATTCGCTGTCGCATATTATGGTACAGGAAGCGTTGGTCAATATGCAGCGCGTCTACGTGATGATGCCGGATGCGGCGGTGATGGAAATGGTGACGGACGCATTTGTCCAGGTGGCGTTGGGCGAGCGCAACGAAACGCTGACGCTGCTTGCGTACGATGCGTTGCAAGCGATGACGCATATGGATCACGGGCATTTCCGGGTATTGGCGTTGTTGTTGCTGTTTCATTATTCACGCAATACCAATACGGTCAGTACATCGTCGTTCCGTCGGTATGCGGACAAATATATCCGTCCGTTGGTCGACGAATTGCCGACGGAGTTCAGCGTGTTTCAGCAGTTGGAGTATTTGCGTTGCGCGACGCTGCGCGGCGAAAATGCGCCCTTTGCGGATGTACTGCGTGATTCGTATCCGTATTTCTTTTCGTATCGCGGGTTTACGCAGGACGAGTTGCAACGTGTGCTCGGCGGGGTGAACTTGCGGGCGGAATTTTTTGTCCGTTCGGTTTATGACGGCTACTGCAAATTGGCGGTGGTGGATGCGTCGAATTTGCCGCGGTTCTTCATGCGGGCGGGCATCAAGGACAAGGCGCTGCAAGAACGGCTGCGCCGATTGATGGAGTCGCGACCGGTCGAATACGCGCAGGACGAGTTCAATCGGATTGTACGGGAACTCTCGCCGGCGTTGGTGACACTGGTTGACGCGTGGAACGGCAGCATGATGCGTCGTTCGGTACCGACATTGCTCGGTATGTATATCGGACAGTTGTATGTCAAAGAAGTGATCGGCGAGGAATTTGACTTGTCGCGTTGGTTATAGGTCGCCTCGTGCGGCCTCTTTTTGACGGCGGGAGAATACGATGGGAGTATTTGAAATTATCGGGCCGGTGATGATCGGTCCTTCGAGTTCGCATACGGCCGGGGCGGCTCGGCTGGGGAGGTTGGTCCGTCATTTGCTCGGCGAGCGGCCGGTACGGGTCGTGTTGACGTTTTACGGCTCGTTTGCGCAGACCTATCGCGGTCACGGGACGGATCGGGCCTGCGTGGCGGGGTTGCTCGGATGGGCACCGGATGACGCGCGGCTGCGCGATGCGCTGGAGAAGGCGCCGACACTCGGTTTGGACGTGACGATCGAGACGTCGGACGAAGATGCGATGCACCCGAACACGGCGAAATTTCTCGTGACGGGAGAATCCGGCGGTCGGCATGAGTATGTCGGCATATCGACCGGCGGCGGTCGCATCCGTTTGTTGGAAATCGACAAGCATTCGGTCGACTTGGACGGCACGAGCGATACCTTGGTTACGGTGCACCACGACCGGCCGGGGATTGTGGCGTTTGTTTCGCGGATATTGGCGGATGCAAAGATCAATATTTCCGCGATGCGGCTGTACCGCAAGGAACGCCATCAGGCGGCCATGATGTTTATCGAGACGGATACGCCGGTGCCCGAATCATTGTGCCGGGAAATCGGAGCCAATGAAGCGATTGATTCGGTGCGGGTTTTCCCGCCGGTGTGAGGAGGATGTATGGCGTCATTACGGGAGTTGTGGGAACAGTCCAGCGCGGCGGGGATGCCGGTCGGCGATTGGGTATGTCATGAGGAGGCGGCACGTACCGGCGTTGCGCCCGAGCGCTTGCGCGAACGGATGCGCGGCATGTGGCGGATTTTTCATGAATCGGCGGCCGAAGGCATCGCCGATGCGAACAAAACGCCGAGCGGCCTGACCGGCGGCGATGCCCGTCGGATGACGGAGTATACGCCGCAGTTCCTCGGCGAGACCGCCTGGCGGGCGGCGACGAACGGAATGGCGGTCTCGGAGGCCAACGCCAAAATGCGCCGCATCGTGGCGTGTCCGACGGCGGGATCCTGCGGGATTTTGCCGGCGGTACTGCTGACGCTGGAAACACGGTTGCATGCCGAAGAAGACAATTTTATCCGCGCGCTGTTTACCGCAGGGGCGGTCGGCGACGTCATCGCGTCGAATGCGATGATTGCAGGGGCGGTCGGCGGCTGTCAGGCGGAATGCGGAACGGCGATTGCGATGGCGGCGGCGGCGGGCGTGGAAGTTTGCGGCGGGACGACGCGGCAGATGGACGACGCCTTGGCTTTGGGATTGAAAAATGTTCTCGGATTGGTGTGCGATCCGATCGGCGGCTTGGTGGAAGTGCCTTGCGTCAAGCGCAATGCGTTTCACGCCGTGCATGCTTTGGTCGCCATCGAACTCGCATTGGCGGGGGTGCACAGTGTCGTACCGGGCGATGAAGTGATTGCGGCGATGGCCGAAATCGGGCGGATGATGCCGAAGTCGCTGCGAGAACGCAGCGAAGCGGGATTGGCGACGACTCCGACGGGATGCGCCTACGCCCGCAAGATCCGTGGCGGACGGGCACGTCACCCGCTCGGCAAGAAAGAAGACGATCGTGGGAATTCTTGACCGTTGGCGGGCTTCGTCGCGGATGGCGCTGCCGGCCGATGTCCGTACGCTGCTGACCGCATTGAACGAGGCGGGATTTGCGGCGTTTGCGGTCGGCGGCTGCGTGCGTGACACGTTGCTCGGACGGACGCCGCATGATTGGGATATCACGACGGCGGCACGGCCGGATGACATCGCGGCGGTATTGACGGCAGCGGGGGCCGAGGTCGTCGGGCAAGTCGGCGAAGCCTTTGCCGTGTCGGTCGTACGCTACGGAGGCGAAAGTTATGAAGTGGCGACGTTTCGGGGAGAAACGTACGGCGCGGACAGCCATCGTCCCGAGCGGATTTATTATGCCGACTCACTGGCGGAAGATCTCGCCCGGCGCGATTTTACCGTCAATGCGATGGCAGCGGATGCGGACGGACGTATCTACGACCCGTATGACGGTCGGCGCGACTTGCGCCGCCGCCGACTGGCGACGGTCGGCCGCCCCGAGGAGCGGTTTCGGGAAGACGCATTGCGGCTCTTTCGCGCTTGTCGCTTTGCCGCCGAGCTCGACATGGTGCCGACCCGCGAACTGTGCGCGGCTATGCCGCAGGCCTTTTATCGGGTACGGGGGTTGTCACTGATGCGCATCAAACAGGAGACGGAACGGTTGCTCGTCGCCCCCGCCGTCGCCCGCGGACTGGATTTGCTCGTGCGGAGCGGCCTGGCGTCCTGCACATGTCGAGGTCGACGGGACGGGCGGGATTTCGACGTGCCGCTCTTGCCGGAGCTGGCGCATTTGCCGGATACTCCCCAGCAAGCGGAGTTTCACGCGTATGATGCGTGGATGCATACGCTGGTGACGGTGCAGCATGCGCCGGCGACACTGATCGGCCGCTGGTCGGCGCTGTTTCACGATGCGGCCAAGGGATTGCCCGACATTCGGGCGTTGCGTAACGGCAAACTGACCGATTACGGACATGATGTACGCGGGGCGGAGATGGCGCGCGACGTATTGACCCGCTGGGGGTATCCGCCAGCACTGACCGAGCGGGTGGCGTTTTTGGTCGGGATGCATATGCGGTATCATTATTTTGTACAGCACGACGTGGCGGATGCGCGCAAATGGCTGCGCAAAATGGCCCGCTCAGGCACATTTCGGACGACGGCGGAGCTGCGTGAAGCAATGCGGCAGTTGTATGCATTGTGTGTGGCCGATGTCGTCGGTTGCGGCCGTGCGCACAGTCATATCGACGGGCATACGGCGTTTGCCGCGTATGTGGATGATATACTGGAGACGATGCCGGTGCATACGCGCGACTTACATTATGCCGACGAGTTGCCGCGCATGGCGGGATCTCGGATGGGAGCGGTATTGAAGGCCTTGCTGCGGCGCGTGCAGGACGGGCAGCTAGACAATACGCCGGAGCGATTGCAGGAGGCGGCCGTGCGTTACTTGACACGGCATACGGGAGAGGACAGGTCATGACGAAGAAGCGAACAACATCGACATCGCCGATCAACGACGGTTTGCGCAGTGCCGTTATCATGCTGATCATGCTGACGTTGGCCGTGTGGATATTCGGCCGCTTGGTGGAAATCCAGATCGTGCGCGGGGAAGAATTTGCCCGCCGCGACCGGGAACAGGCGCAGGGCGTGCGATTGTTGCAGTCGCCGCGCGGGACGATTTACGACCGCAACGGCGAAGTGCTGGCGGTCAGTACCATCGCCAAATCCCTGTATGCCGATCCCGCGATGATTAATCGCTCGCCCGAGGCGTTAGCGGCGCTTTTGGCGCCCTATCTCGAAACCGATACGCAGACATTGACCGAGTATTTGCAGCGCGATACGAGTTTCGTCTGGCTGGAGCGGTTGATTGATGTCGAGAAGGCGAATCAGATACAGGCCGTGCTGGATCAGGAACATATTGAGGGCGTTCGTTTTATCGAAGAAAGCAAACGCTACTATCCCAACGGGGATTTGCTGGCGCAGGTACTCGGCTTCGTCGGGGTGGACGGCAACGGCTTGGAAGGCTTGGAAAGCGTGCTGGATGAAGAAATTCGCGGCGAGAAAAAGGAATTTCTCATTCAAACTTCGCTCTACGGGCAGCCGATTTTGGATTCAACGTTGGCACCGTACTTGGCTCCGAAAGAGCGCAGCGTGACATTGACCATCGACACGACCATCCAGTTTATTGCGGAGCGGGCACTTACGCGTGCCATGCAGTCGACGAAATCATCGGGCGGTACGATTATCGTCATGGATCCGCACACGGGGGAAATATTGGCGATGGCGAGCAGTCCGACGTACGATCCGAATCGGTTCGGCGAGCGTTCGCCGGAGACGTTGCGCAATCGGGCGGTGGTCAATCTGTATGAGCCGGGTTCGACATTCAAGCCGATCGTAGCGGCGGCAGCGCTGGCATCGGGGAAAGTGACTCCGAACGAAACCTACGACGATCCCGGCGAGGTGCATGTATCCGGTCATGTGATTCGCAACTGGAATGATGAATCGTACGGTCGCGTGCAGCTGCAGGACATTATCCGCGATTCCATCAACACCGGGTTTGCGGCATTGGGACTGAAGACCGGCGGGGCGATTTTAAACGATTACGCCAAGCGGTTCGGCTTCGGCAAAGAGACCGGAATTGAGCTTCCCGGAGAAGGTGCGGGGATTTTGTTCGTCACGGAAGACATGCGCGACAGCGACGTGGCAACGATGTCTATCGGGCAGAGTATCGCCGTGACGCCGCTGCAAATGGTGCAGGCGTTCGGCGCATTGGCCAATGAGGGCAAGATGATGAAGCCGCATATTTTGCGGTCGATCAACAACCCGGACGGCACCATCGACCGCTCGTTCAATTCGAGCGAATCAGGTCAACCGGTACCCTCGGAAGTGACACGGACATTACTGCCGATGTTGGAACAGGTCGTCGAACGCGGCGGCGGGGTCAAGGCGCAGGTCCCGGGATATCGCATGGCGGGAAAGACGGGGACGGCGCAAAAGCTCAACGACGAGGGCAGCGGCTACTATGACGGTCGCTACATCGCCTCGTTCATCGGCTTCGGGCCGGTCGAACAGCCGCGGGCCGTGTGTCTGGTCGTGCTCGACGATCCGGAAGGCATCTACTACGGCGGCCAGATTGCCGCGCCGGTCTTTTCCGAGGTGATGAGCCAGATTATGCGGTATTATAAGATCGCGCCGACACGGGCGGACGATACGATGTCCGGCTCGTATACGGCGGCAGACGAATGGCCGGCTTTGGCGGTCGAGCGCACGGAAGAAGGACGTGTGGTCATACCGAATTTTGCCGGTTACAGTGTGTGGGATGTCCTGACATGGGGACGGGAAAGCGGTGTCGGAATCGCCCCGCAGGGTGAGGGGAATGCCGTTGATCAGGACCCGCCGGCAGGGATAGCGGTAGCGCCTGACGATACCGTTACGGTCTATTTTTCACGATAAGGGGTGGAGCAGATGAAACGCGACATTGAGATTGCACAGGAAACGGTTATGCGTCCGATCACCGAAATCGGTGCCGAAATCGGACTCGGAACGGATGATTTGGAGTTGTATGGACACTATAAGGCCAAAGTGACCTATGACGCATTGCATGCGGCCCGAGCGCATGCGCAAGGCAAGCTCGTTTTGGTGACGGCGATTTCGCCGACACCGGCGGGGGAAGGCAAATCAACGACGACGGTCGGACTGGGGCAGGCCTTGGCCCGGCTCGGTGAAAACGTCATGATCGCCCTGCGCGAACCGTCGCTCGGTCCGTGTATGGGAATCAAAGGCGGCGCGGCGGGCGGCGGCTATTCGCAGGTTGTTCCGATGGAAGATATTAATTTGCATTTTACGGGCGACTTGCATGCGATTACCGCGGCACACAATTTGCTGGCGGCCGTGCTGGACAATCATTTGCAGCAGGGGAACGAGTTGGATATCGACCCCCGGCGGATCGTTTGGAAACGCGTCGTCGACATGAACGATCGGGCGTTGCGACGGATCGTGATCGGTTTGGGAGGCAAGGCCAACGGCGTACCGCGTGAGGACGGATTCGACATCACGGTCGCGTCGGAGATTATGGCGATCCTGTGCTTGGCGACGGATCTCGACGATTTGAAAGCGCGTATTGCACGGATCATCGTGGCGCATCGCCGCGACGGTGCCGCGGTAACCGCCGGCGATTTGCATGCGCAGGGGGCGCTGACGGCGTTGCTCAAAGACGCGCTCAAGCCGAATTTGGTACAGACGCTCGAACATGTACCGGCCTTTGTCCACGGCGGCCCGTTTGCCAATATCGCCCACGGCTGCAACTCGCTGGTCGCGACGACAACGGCATTGCATTTGGCGGATTACGTTGTGACGGAAGCCGGATTCGGTGCGGATTTGGGGGCGGAAAAATTTTTCGATATCGCTTGCCGTTACGGCGATTTGACACCGTGTGCGGCGGTCGTGGTCGCGACAGTGCGGGCGCTCAAGATGCACGGCGGCGTCGCCAAAACGGAACTCGACCGTCCGGACAGCGAAGCGGTACGGCGCGGCTGTGTCAATTTGGAAAAACACTTGGAAAATATGGCGGCTTTCGGTGTGCCGGTCGTGGTCGCGCTCAATGAATTTGCGACGGATACGGAAGAGGAACGTGCGGAGGTTATCGCGTGTTGCCGGCGGCACGGTGTCGAAGCGGTACGCTCGAGCGTGTTTACCGACGGCGGTGAGGGCGGTATCGAGCTGGCGGAGACAGTGCGCCGTCTGGCGGCGGAGACGTCGTCCTTTGCACCACTTTATCCCTTGCACATGTCGATTGCGGATAAAATTCGCATCGTGGCGACGAAAATTTACGGTGCGGGCGACGTGGTATTGTCAGCGGCGGCGGAAAAAACACTGGCGGAAATCGAAGCAGGCGGCTATGACGAATTGCCGGTCTGCATCGCCAAGACGCCGTATTCGTTCTCGGACGATCCGAGTCTGATCGGGCGTCCCGAAGGATTTACACTGCATGTACGGGAACTGAAAATCGCGGCGGGTGCAGGCTTTATCGTCGTCTTGACGGGAAACGTCATGACGATGCCGGGACTTCCGAAACGGCCGGCGGCCGAACAGATCGATGTAGATGCGCAGGGACGGATCAGCGGGTTGTTTTAGGAGGCACTATGTTGGAATTACGGGGCAAAGAAGTCGCCGATCGCCGGCGCGAAGAGATTCGGCAGCGCTTGCAGGCGTTGGCCGCACAGGGGCGTAAGCCGGGGCTGGCGCTGGTGCGCTTGAGTGAGGATGCCGGCGCTCGGATGTATGCCGATTTTCTGGCGAAGTCGGCCACGAAAGAAGGCATCGCCGTTCGGCAGATCGAGCCGGCGGCGGCATCTTCGCAAGCGGAGGCGCTGGCGCTGATTCGCACACTCAATGCCGACTCTGAGGTGGACGGCGTATTGCTGCTGATGCCGTTGCCGGACTATGCGGATCGGCGGGCGCTGTTGGATGCGCTCGACCCGGCCAAGGACATTGACGGATTGACGCCGACGCAGGCGGGGCTTTTGGCGACGGGGCGGTCGGACGCTTTCGTGCCGGCGACGGCGCGGGCGTGCATGGCGATTCTTACGTATTACGGGATTGAGACCGACGGCAAAGAAGCGGTCGTCATCGGGCGCAGCGACGTCATCGGCAAGCCAGTGGCACAGCTGTTGCTGGCCGCACAATGCACCGTCACGGTGTGCCATTCGCACACGCGGAATCTGTCGGCAGTCGTGCAGCGGGCGGATATCGTCGTGGCCGCACTCGGACGGGCGCAGGCGATTACGAAAGAGATGATTCGCCCGGGGGCGACGGTTATCGATGTCGGGATTCATCGCACGGGCGGGGCGACGGTCGGCGATGTCGATCCTGCCGTCGGCGAGGTCGCGGCGGCATTGACTCCCGTGCCGGGCGGAGTCGGCGCGGTAACGACGACGATGATGCTTGAAGCGGTAGTCCGCGCGTGCGAGCGGCACGCACAATAACGGAGGACACGGTCGGGTGCTTGCGCTTCCTGACCGTGTATTGTATAATAAACATACCGCGACCGGCAGAGGTCGCTTATGGCAACCTTTCGGGGCTTGTGCAATGGAAGTTCGTGAACCCTGTCAGGTCCGAGAGGAAGCAGCAGTAAGCGAATCCTTTCATGTGCCACGAGGGTACTCGGGAGGTTGTCATAATCGGTTTCTGCCGGGGAGTCGGTCGCAGCGTCAGCTGCTTTTTTTATGGCATAAAGGAGGAAGGGGCAATGGCGTACTTGGCATTGTATCGGCGGTGGCGGCCGCAGACGTTTGCCGAAGTGGTCGGTCAGGATATGATTGCAAAGACGTTGGCACAAGCCGTGGTCAGCGGTCGTATTGCCCATGCCTATTTGTTCTCCGGACCGCGCGGCACCGGCAAGACCAGTATGGCGAAAATCCTGGCCAAGGCGCTCAACTGTGTCCGCGGGCCGACGACGGAACCTTGCAATGAGTGCGATATCTGCCGCTCCGTCACCGAAGGGACCTCGTTTGACGTCATGGAACTCGACGCCGCGTCCAATCGCGGGATTGATGAAACCCGCGCGCTGCTCGAGACGGTGACCATGATGCCGACCCAGGCGCGGAAAAAAGTCTACATCATCGACGAAGCGCATATGCTCACGAAAGAATCGTTCAATGCCTTGCTCAAGACATTGGAAGAGCCGCCGTCGCATGTGGTGTTTATTTTGGCGACGACGGAGCCGGAGCAAATCCCCGTGACAATCGTGTCTCGCTGTCAACGCTATGAGTTCCGTCGAATCGATACGGAAACGATTGCCCGCTACCTTTTGCACATTGCGGAAAAAAGCGAGATTAGCCTGACCGAAGGAGCGGCGCAGGTGATTGCGGTGCGTGCGGAAGGGGGCTTACGCGATGCGCTGAGTCTGCTTGATCAGTGCGCGGGGGCGGGCGACGGGACCGTCGATACCGATACGGTGTACCGCATGCTCGGCGTGCCGCGGCGCGAAGCCATCTTGCAGATGGGCGAATGCATCGCAGCGCGGGATGCGGCGGGGGCCTTGGCGGAGCTCTATCGGCTCTTTCAGGAAGGGAAAGAGGCGCGGCCGATTTTGCAGGAGGTCTTGCAGTGGGTGCGTGACGTGCTGCTGTGCAAAAACCGTCCCGACTGGCCGGAACTGGCGGAATACGGTGAAGGCAAAGCCAAACTGGTCGAGCTTGCGACCGAGATGCCGGCGGGACGCTTGAGTGTCATGGCCGACCTGCTCGGGCGCGGCATTCAGGACGCGCGTGCCGGTCTGACGACGCGCATGCAGGCGGAATTGGTATTGATTCGTCTGTGCCGTGCCGGCGGCGATGCGCCGAATCGGGAGTTGGAGTCGCGGGTAACCGCACTGGAAAACGAGGTCCGCACCATGGAACGAGGCGGGGTACGGACGTCCGCCCCCGCTCCTGCGGCAGTACCACTGCCCGACAAGGCGGTGACGCCCGCGGCTCGTCCGGCGGCGATACCCGTCGCACCGTCGGCGGGAGGGGACGCATTCCCTGAGGATGAATACGGTGGCGGCGTGACGGAAGAGGAATTGGCGCATGCCCGCGGGATGGCCGCGGCGCCTTCGACTTCGGCACTGCCGCGGACACGACCGACTGTGCCGCCGCAGGCAACGCCCGCTCCGCCCAAGAAACGTGCGAAAGCGGCGAGCGCGAAAGCTACCGCCGCAAAAGCAACAAGTACGAAATCGACGACCGCCAAGAAGGTCGCACCGTCCGCAGCGCCGGCGGCGCCCGCAACAGGCACTGCGGGGAATACGTTTTTCATACCGGCGGCGGAATATCCCGCGCTGTGGAAACGGGTCGTCGAAACGCTCAAGGCGCAGAAGTATATTGCCGAGAGCAGTTGCTACGGCAGTACGGAGTTGTTGCTTGTGGAAGGCGGCCGCGCATTGGTCAGTACGGCGCATCCTTTTCTGATTACTTCGGCCAACAAAGAAGAGTATCGGAGTAAAGTCGGACGGATTTTACAATCGCTGACGGGACATGAGATTGTCGTGCAAGCGGTCCCGACGGACAGCGATGACGCGAAAGAGGCCCTGCGACGCGCGGCGCAGCTTCCTGCAGGCGCGTCCGCAGCGACGCCGGCCGATGCGGCGACGGACAGTACCGCCGCGGCGGGAGATGTCACGGCGGACGGATACCGCAAGATCGAGCCGGAGGAGATTCCCGCCGAGGATCGAACCCATCCGGTGATGGCGGCCATCTTGAAACAACGTGATGATTGTGATATATATATCAAAGAAGAATAAATGTTGACAACAGTGCTAACCAAAGGAGAGACAGATGTTCGGAAACAAAGCGCAAATGGCCGGCATGATGAAAAAGGTCAAAAAAATGCAAGACGATATGCAGAAAATGCAGGCGGAATTGAAAACCAAAACTACCGAAGTGACGGCGGGCGGCGGCGCAATCCGTTTGGTGATGAACGGCGAAAAGCAAATCACGGAACTCACCATTTCACCGGAAGTAATTGACCCGAGCGATCCGGAAATGCTCGAGGATCTCGTAACGGCGTCGGTCAATGAAGCGGTTCGCAAAATTGATGATATGGCGACACAGGAAGTCAATCGGATTACGGGCGGCATGGGACTTCCTCCGGGAATGTTTTAATGACGGAACCGTTCGGATACTTGGTCGAGCAGCTGCGTCGTTTGCCGGGAGTCGGCGCGAAAACGGCACGACGGTTGGCTTATTTTCTCATGGAAGAGCCGCAAGAAACGGTCGACGCGTTGGTCAAGGCCATCGTTGACGCGCGGCGACAAGTCGGCTATTGCGAAATATGCGGCAATTTGTCGACGCAAAATCCGTGCGAATTTTGTGCGGATACCAAGCGCGACCACAGTTTGATTTGCGTGGTGGAGACGGCGGCGGAATTGATGGCGCTGGAACGCTCGCAGGGATATCGCGGGCAGTACAATGTGGAGG
>CABTYA010000020.1 GCA_902488965.1 uncultured Veillonellaceae bacterium | reverse complement strand
TTTTCAAGCAGAAGACGGCATACGATACTGGTCGTGGCGCATGACGCGGTGAACAAAGTCCTCTTGGCGGAGATACTGGGGCTCACGCCCGCTCACTTTTGGCAATTCAAACAGGACAACGGCTGCCTCAATCTCCTCGAATACGGCAGCGGCAGCTGGCGAATCGTAACGCTCAACGCGACGTCGCATCTGGGGTATTTGTGCAGCGGAATCGATCAGCGGGGACTGTGAGAAATCGGGCGGCTGTGATACAATAAAAAAGATACTACGATGACGGAAAGAGGGACATACCCATGTTGGACATGAAATTGATTCGGGAAGAAACGCAGCGGGTGCGGGACAATCTGGCGCACCGGCATCACGAAGCCGATCTCGATGCGTTATTGGCGCTCGATACCAAGCGGCGGGACATGCTCGTTGAAGTCGAAGCATGGAAACAGGAGCGCAATCGCGCCAGCAAAGATATCGCCGCGAAAAAACGTGCCGGCGAATCGGCCGATGCGGAAATCGCCGCGATGAAAACGCTCGGCGATCGGATCTCGGCGCATGACGAAGCGCTGCGCGAGATTGAGAGCGAGTTGCACGCCGGCCTGCTGCGGTTGCCGAATATGTGCGCCGCCGACGTACCGGTCGGCGCGGATGAAGACGACAACGTCGAAATTCGCCGGGTCGGCACGCCGCCGACATTTGACGGTGAACCGCTGGCGCATTGGGATATCGGTGCCAAACTCGGCATTCTCGACCCCGAACGGGCGGCCAAAGTGACCGGCGCGCGCTTTCATTTTTACGTCGGACTCGGCGCCAAACTCGAACGCGCGGTGTACAATTTCATGCTCGACATGCACACGGAAGAATTCGGTTTTCAGGAAATGATTCCGCCGTACCTCATCAATGCCGACAGCATGACGGGGACGGGGCAGCTGCCGAAGTTTGCCGAGGATATGTTCAAGGTCGAAGGATTGCCCTATTACTTGACGCCGACGGCGGAAGTGCCGCTGACGAACTACTACCGCGACGAAGTGCTCGATGGGGTCGACTTGCCGCAACGCCTGTGCGCGTTCACGCCGTGCTTCCGTGCGGAAGCGGGATCGGCGGGACGCGATACACGCGGTTTGATTCGTCAGCATCAGTTCCACAAAGTGGAAATGGTCAAGTTCGCCAAGCCGGAAGAATCCTACGCCGAACTCGAACAGATGACGGCGGAAGCGGAAGAAATCCTCAAACGGCTGGGACTCGCCTATCGGGTCATCGTCCTGTGTACGGGCGATATCGGTTTCTCCGCGGCCAAGACGTATGACGTGGAAGTATGGATGCCGGCACAGCACAAGTACCGCGAAATCTCTTCCTGCTCGAACTGCGAAGATTTCCAAGCGCGCCGCGCCAATATCAAGTACCGCCCCGAACCGAAAGCCAAAGCGCAGTACCTGCACACGCTGAACGGATCGGGACTGGCGGTCGGACGAACCGTGGCGGCCATTTTGGAAAACTACCAGCAGCCGGACGGCTCGGTACTCATTCCGAAGGCGCTGCAGCACTATATGCACGGACGGACGATCATTCCCGCGCCGACCGAATAACAACAGCGACAGGCACAATTTGTCATTTGTGCCTGTTTATGATAATATTTATTTTATGAAAAGAATGCCATCAAAATGTCAAACAATGACGACAAAGGAGGACAACTCGTTTATGAAAGTAGAAACCACTCCCGTGGATCAACATCAGGTCACATTGACCATTGAAGTACCGGCGGAAGAAGTCGCCAAAGGAATTAAGGACGCGGTTGCGCGTCTGGCGCAACAGGTAAATATTCCGGGATTCCGCAAAGGCAAAGCGCCGCGGAAAATTTTGGAAGCGCATTTCGGTAAAGATGTCGTACTCGGTGAAGCGAGCGAATTGCTGGTGAACCGTTTTTACGATCGGGCCTTGCGCGAACAGGATCTCATCCCGGTCACGCAAGCGGATATTGACATGGTGACCTTTGAAGAAGGCAAGGATATGACCTTCAAAGCGACATTCGTCAAAAAGCCGGAAGTCAAACTCGGCGACTACAAAGGCCTGACGGTCGATCATACGCATACCGAAGTGACCGACGACATGGTCGAAGAACAGCTGCAGGCCATGGCCAAGCAGCATGCCAAACTGGTTGCGGTCGAAGACGCGGCACTGGAAAACGGTGACGTCGCGATGATCGACTTTGCGGGCAAAGTCGACGGCGAAGCGTTCGACGGCGGCGAAGGCAAATCCTATCCGCTGGAAATCGGCAGCGGCAGTTTCATTCCGGGCTTTGAAGAACAGCTCGTCGGCCATAAAGCGGGCGAAGAAGTCATCGTCAAGGTGAACTTCCCGGACGATTATTTCGTCGACACATTGGCGGGGGAAGAAGAGGAAATTACCGTCAACATCATTGACGTCAAAAGCCGCGAACTGCCGGTGCTCGACGACGATTTCGCCAAAGCGGCGAGCAGCTTTGCGACGATGGACGAATTGCGCAAAGTCGCCAAGCAGAGCTTGCAGAACCAAGTGGCGAATCGGGAAATGGAACAGTACCACAACGCCCTGATTCAGAAGGCGGTCGCCAATGCGGACGTGGATATCCCCGAAGCGATGGTGGAAAACCGGATCGATCAGATGATCGAAGAGCTCAAGCTCAATCTGGAAAGCCGCAATATGAAGTTTGAAGATTATCTCGCCCATGCGGAAAACAGCATGGAAAAATTGCGTGAAACGTACCGTGAATCGGCGCTCAAGAGCGTCCGCACGGATACCGTACTCGAAGCAATCTGCAAAGAAGAAGGAATCGAAGTGACGTCCAATGATATGAATATGGAAATCTATCAGATGGCACAGAATTTCGACGCCGATCCGCGCGAAGTGCTCAAGATCATTCAGAAAGAAGGACGGTTGCCGATGCTGGCCCAGACGGTTGCCCGTCGCAAGGCCGCGGCGCTGATTATCCAAGCGGCGGCGCATACGCACGACAACGAAGAAGCGAAGGCTGACGACGCGGCGGAAGAAAAACCCGCCAAGAAGCCGGCGAAGAAAGCGGCGAAAAAGGCCGTGAAGAAAGACGCGGAAGATGCCGCGGCAACGGATAGCCAATCCGAAGAATAATCGACAAGGAGGTCGGTCATTTGAACTACGTACCGATTGTCGTCGAACAGACCGCTCGCGGTGAGCGGTCCTACGACATTTATTCACGACTGTTAAAGGATCGGATCGTCTTTTTGGGCGGACCGATTGACGATACGGTCGCCAATATCATTATTGCGCAGTTGTTGTTCCTGGAAGCGGAAGACCCCGACAAGGACATTCATCTGTACATCAACAGCCCGGGCGGTGTCGTTACCGCGGGGATGGCGATTTACGACACGATGCAGTATGTCAAACCGCAGGTCTCGACGATTTGCGTCGGCTCGGCGGCCAGTATGGGGGCGGTGCTCCTGACGTCGGGCGCGACGGGCAAACGTTACGCCTTGCCGCATTCGCGGGTGATGATTCACCAACCGCTCGGCGGCGTACAGGGACAGGCAACCGAAATCGAGATCCACGCACGCGAAATTTTGCGCATGCGCGAAGAATTGAACGGCATTTTGACCCGTCACAGCGGCCGTACGCTCGAAGAAATCAAAGCGGATACCGAACGCGACCATTTCCTGTCGGCGGAAGAAGCCAAAGACTACGGCCTGATTGACGAAGTGTTGGAACGCTTGCCCTCGGTCGGCGTACCGACGCGATAAGGAGGGATCGGGTGAAACAGGATTCTTCTGTCGCTCCGGCTTGCAGTTTTTGCGGGCGCGGGCAGGACAGCGTCAAAAAGTTGGTGGCCGGTCCGGGAGTTTATATCTGCAATGAATGTATCGGCGTTTGCCGACACATTTTGGAAGAAGAGCTCAAACAGGACAGCGCGGCCGAGATGTCGGCATTGCGGGTGCCGTTGCCGACAGAAATCAAGGCTCACCTCGATCAGTATGTCATCGGGCAGGAAGAAGCCAAAAAGAGTTTGGCGGTCGCCGTGTACAATCATTACAAGCGATTGCGCTCGGGCATCGATACCGATGATGTCGAATTGCAAAAATCCAATATCGTGATGATCGGCCCGACGGGCAGCGGCAAGACCTTGCTCGCGCAGGCCTTGGCACGGTTTTTGCAAGTGCCGTTCGCCATTGCCGATGCGACCAGCCTCACGCAGGCGGGCTATGTCGGCGATGATGTGGAAAATATTTTGTTGCGGCTCATTCAGGCCGCCGATTATGATCTCGAGCGCGCCCAGCGCGGCATCATCTATATCGATGAAATCGATAAAATCGCCAAACGTACGGAGAATACATCCATTACCCGTGACGTATCGGGCGAAGGTGTCCAACAGGCGCTGCTCAAAATCCTCGAAGGTACGGTAGCCAACGTGCCGCCCCAAGGCGGACGCAAGCATCCGAACCAAGAGATGATCCAGATCGACACGAGCAATATCCTGTTCATTTGCGGCGGCGCATTTGACGGGGTCGACACGTATATCTCACAGCGGATGGCGAAAAAGACCATCGGTTTCGGGGCGGATATTCAGCAGGCGAAGGAACGCAACGTCGCGGAAATTCTCCAGCATGTCCAGCCGGAAGATTTACTCCGGTTCGGCCTGATTCCGGAATTTATCGGACGGTTGCCCGTGCTGGTGACACTCGATCCGCTGGATGAAGAAGCGCTGATCAGGATACTGACCGAGCCGAAAAACGCATTGGTCAAGCAGTACCGCAAACTCCTCGAAATGGACGGCGTCGAGCTTGAATTTACGCCGGAGGCGCTCCGTGAAATTGCGGCCGAAGCGCTGGCACGCAAGACGGGCGCACGCGGATTGCGGGCGATTATTGAAAAAGTAATGAAAAACGTGATGTTTACAGTCCCCACGCTCAACAACGTGGCACGGGCGACCGTGACGGCAGATACGATCCGTAACCGGGAGGAGCCGGAACTGGAATATCGCAAGGAAGACTAAGTAAGGCTCCCCCGGGAGCCTTTTTCCATAGAGCGACCGATAAAGGAGGAACTATGGCAGAGCAGCAACAAACGTCCATGCGACTGCCCGTGCTGGCAGTGCGTGATTTGGTCGTGTTCCCGTACATGGTGACGGGCCTGGACGTCGGACGTGACATGTCGCTGGCGGCCGTGCGGCAGACCTTGGAAAACGACGGCTACTTGCTGGTGGTCGCCCAACGGGCGGCCGATGTCGATGTGCCCGAGGCCGACGATCTCTATGATGTCGGTACGGTAGTCAAGGTCAAGCAAGTATTGCAGCTGCCGGAAGGCGTATTGCGAATTTTGATTGAAGGCATTACCCGCGTTCGCGTCGGCGCGCTGACCCGTGAAAACGGCATGTTGACGGCGGCGGCGGAAGATTTTCACGAAGTCAATGAAGGCACCGCCATGATCGAGACTTATCGCCGCGATGTGATTCGTCGTTTCGGCGAGCTTGCGCAGACGGTGGATATGGGCATCGAAGACGACGCGTTGGCGAATTTTATGCGGCTGGGCGATCCCGGTCAGGTCGCGGACTTTGTCGCGACGCATTTGACATTGACGGTCGACGCCCGGCAGGAGTTGCTTGCCGAGGCGAGCGTCTATCGCCGTCTGCACGAAGCGCGCCGGCTGTTGCTTACCGAGCAGGAAGTGACGACGCTCGAGCAGCAGCTCAACACCGAAGTGCGCCGCGGGATGGATAAAAATCAACGCGAATATTATTTGCGGGAAAAATTGCGCGTCATCCGCGACGAACTCGGCGATCGGGCGGATACGGACGAAGAAGTCGATGAATACCGTCGGAAACTGGCGGCGCTGGATATCGACGAAGAAAAACGGGAAAAAATCGAGAAAGAAATCCGCCGACTGGAACGGACACCGCCGCTGACGCCGGATGCGGCCGTTATCCGCAACTATTTGGAATGGGTGTTCGATTTACCGTGGAATACGGAAACGGAATTGGTCGTCGATCTCGAACGCGCCGAGCAGGTGCTCGATGCCGACCATTACGGACTGGAAAAAATCAAAGAACGGATCTTGGAGCATCTGGCAGTGCGGCAGTTGACGCAGGCGCAAAAAGGGCCGATTTTGTGCTTGGTCGGGCCGCCCGGTACGGGCAAGACGAGCCTGGCGCGTTCGATTGCGCGGGCACTCGGTGCGGCGTTTGCCCGCGTATCGCTGGGCGGCGTGCATGACGAATCGGAAATCCGCGGCCATCGGCGTACCTATATCGGCGCGATGCCGGGACGGTTGATTCAGGGATTGGTGCGGGCCAAGACGAAAAATCCCGTCTTCTTGCTCGACGAGATTGACAAGTTGGGGACGGATTTTCGCGGCGACCCCGCGGCGGCGCTCTTGGAAGTGCTCGACCCCGCACAAAACGATCAGTTCAGCGATCATTTTATCGAGTTGCCGTTCGATTTTTCCGATGTCTTTTTCCTGATGACGGCCAATACGACGGCGACGATTCCCGAGCCGTTGTTGGACCGAATGGAAATCATCGAGCTGTCAAGCTATACGGAATGGGAAAAACTCGAAATTGCCAAACGCTATCTCGTGCCGCGCCAGACCGAAGAAACGGGACTGACGAAAAAAGACACGCGGATGAGCGATGCGGTGCTGCTCAAACTCATCCGCGAGTATACGCGCGAAGCGGGGGTGCGACAGCTTGAGCGGGTGATCGGCAAGGTCTGCCGCAAAATCGCCAAGGCGAAAATACTCGGCGAAGATGCCCGTTCGATTACCGTCAAACGCATACCCGAATTGCTCGGTGCGGCGCGGTATTTGCCGACGGAAGCCGAGCGTCGCGACGAAGTCGGCCGCGTAACGGGATTGGCGTGGACGCAGGTCGGCGGCGAAGTACTCAATACGGAAGTGACAGCGCTCGGCGGTTCAGGTAAAATGATAGTGACGGGGCAGCTCGGCGATGTCATGAAAGAATCCGCGCAAGCGGCCTACACGTATGTGCGCAGTCGCTCACAGACGCTGGGCGTGGCGGAGGATTATTGGGCCAAAACGGACGTCCATATTCATTTGCCGGAAGGCGCCATTCCCAAAGACGGTCCGTCGGCGGGGATTACCATGGCGACGGCGATTGCGTCCGCGGTCACGGGGCGTGCGGTGCGGGCGGATACCGCGATGACGGGCGAGATTACGTTGCGGGGCAATGTGCTTCCCGTCGGCGGCATCAAAGAAAAGGTATTGGCGGCGCATCGTATCGGCATTCGGCGGATTTTATTGCCGCGGGAGAACCAGCGTGACTTGGAGGACATTCCGGTCTCGGTACGGGACGAATTAAAATTTATTTTTGTCCGCCATATGGATGAAGTGTTACAAAAAGCGATGGTGGTTTGATGGAACAGGAACGGTTTCGGATCGTCGAGTCGAAATATTTACTGTCGGCGGTCAATCCGTCACAGATGAAGAAAGACAAGAAAAAGGAAATCGCGTTTATCGGACGCTCCAATGTCGGCAAGTCGTCATTGATCAATTCCCTGTGCAATCATCGGGGCTTGGCGATGGTCAGCCGCGAACCGGGCAAGACCCGCACGATTAATTATTTTGCGATTCGCTCGCGGCGCGACCTCGTCGGCGGCGGCGATGCGCAGACGACGGAACAGCATTGGTACCTGGTGGATTTGCCGGGCTACGGATTTGCCAAGACGGGCGGCCAAAACCGCGAGGCGTGGTCGAAGTTTATTGCGGAGTACGTCGAAAACTCCAAAGATTTGGCGCTGATGTGTCTGCTGATCGATTTGCGGCATCCGGCACTCCCCATTGACGCCAAGGCGTATCAATGGCTGCGGGGGCTGGGGATGCCGCTGCAGGTCATCGGCACGAAGGCGGACAAGCTGAATCAGCAGGACAAGCAGAAGAATTTGCGTGAATTGGCGCAGAATTATCCTGCGGATTATCCGCCGCTGATGTATTCTTCGCTCAAGCATACCAATCGGGAGCGGCTGCTCAGCGTCATCGAGACCTTCATTGACGAGGAGGAAGCGTGAACGGGCGCGGTCTGCTCCTTGCCGTGTTGCTGCTCTTGCCGGCGGTAGCGGGAGCGACAAACCCGTATGCGCCGAATGTGTTTGACGAAGTCGAGCGCGGTACGCCGGGATATCGGCAAGCGGCGGCGTTGATCGACGGAGGCTATGCGACGGGGATTGATGCGTCGCTGCTCGCGCGGGAGCATCTGACCCGCTGGGAATTGGCGCGGGCGTTGGCCGCGGCACTGGCGAATCCGGCCGCCGCCTCCATTCCGCATGAGGAGGCGACGCGCGAGTATGCCCGGGAACTCGACGCGATCGGAGTCGTACGGGCGGATGAGCAGCCGGGCGGCATTCGGGTCGGCGGAGATGTCCGCATACGCTATCAGGACGACGGCAACGAGGGGCAAACCGATGCGCGTGCGCGTGTCAACTTGGCATACGAGATTCGCTGACCGTGAGCCTGTAATCGGACAGCAAAAAAGGAGGCAACGATTCGTTGCCTCCTTTTCATATGCTATTGCGTACGGCTCAGTTGCTCCACGGGAAGGAGAAGGGGAGATCCATATAGAGCAAATCGGTGACACCGGTCGGGGCCGGCTGAACCAAGAAGAGCGAGAGTACGGTAAGTACGGCCATCGCAATGGCGACGAGGTTGAACCCGCCGCGGCCGGAGACTTCGTACATGCCGAAGAGACGCACACCGACGGTGGCGGCGACGGCGAGAATGAGTCCCGACAGCGTGAGCGTGCCGTAGATCACGTGGCTCGCGACGAACACGAGAAAGACGACCGGCACGGTAACCAGCGGCAAGTAGCGCATGAGAGCGGTGTTTTTCGTCCGTTGCAGGTCGCTGATCCAGTCGGACAGCTCCAAGCCGAATGCTCCGAGCAGTACCCAGCTGCCGTAGAGTACGGGATCCCAGTACGTACGGAAACGGGCGCGATGCCGGCCGGCGACATAGGCGAACGCGCAGACCGCCAAAATGACCGTCCCTGCGATGAGATAGTACCATGTCGCGGGGATGAACTGCAGCAGCAGCAGACCGACGATACCCGCCAGCGTGCCCGCTGCGGTCCAGGTGACCCACTGCCGTTTGGTGATTTTGTCATCGGCGGGCAGCTCCGCGTACAGATAGGCCATGACTTCCATCAGGAAAAAGCCGATGAAAGAAGCAATCGCATAAAAGGGATTGATGCTGATCGTCAGCACGACGAAGAGGACGGGAATCAGGATTCGCCAGCTGTGAAAAATCCGCAAATTTTTCCACGTGAGCCGCGTGTTTTGCGTGTGCCGCGTGAGCAGCATAAACGACAAGAACGTCAGTAACATGCCGACGGCCTGCACGGGCGTCGCCCCCAGGTACAAGACCGAACACAGCACCAATACCGAGAGATTGACTCCCGTGAAACGCGCGGCAATCGCGCCGAAAAAGCCGATATTGATATACGGCAGCATGGCCATCAAAAAATCCATGGATAATATCTCCTTTACATTACCGGTTGACGGGTATTCATTATTCTTTTAGTATACCGATTATCCCGAGCGCCTGCAAGTCGATATCCGCATTGTCGGGAGAGAATCGGTCGCGGGCGAGAAAAAAATTGCGTCCGACTCTTATCATCGGGGGCATTTATTGGTATAATAGCAAGGACAAGGCTTCGTGATTTACACGGAGGGCTATCGTCAGGGTGGAACGGACAACACGATGACAATAGCCGTTTTTTATTGTTCAATATCGAAAACAGTCCATACAAAGGAGGATCACATATGGGAATGGCAGTGGTGTATGCAACACGAACCGGGAATACGAAAAAAATTGCGGACGCAATCGCGGCGGCGGTCGGCGCGATGGCACAAAATCTCAAAGATAAACCGGATGTGACGGCCGATACCGTAGCGGTCGGTTACTGGGTGGATAAAGGACAGCCGAATGAAGAAAGTGCGGCTTTTTTGCGCTCGCTCGAAGGGAAACGGGTCTTTTTATTCGGGACGCTCGGCGCGTCTCCCGAAAGCCCGCATGCCGAAGATTGCAAACGGGCGGCGCGAGCGTTGGTCGAAGAACGCAACACCGTGATCGGGGAATTTCTCTGTCAGGGGGCTATCGATCCGGCGCTGATCGAGATGTTCAAAAAGTTCCCCGAGGGACATCCGCATGCACCGACAGCGGAAAGCCGTGCCCGTTGGGCTGCGGCGGCGACGCATCCGGACGCGGCGGACGTGGCGGCCGCCGAAGCCGCTGTTCGCGCGGCACTGGAAATGAAAGAAGGGTGAAGAATGACAGCGACGCACGATACATTGATGGCATTGTTGGCACAAATGCCGCCGGAAGAACGTGAGTGGATCGTCGGCCGTGATACTGCCGATGGCTTGCATGAAGCCTTCGGTAAAAAAAGGGTCGTCCATGCGGGGCGCGGCGGGGTGCCGATCATGAATCCCGCCGAGCAGCAACGCTTGTGGACGGAATTGATGGCGCAGGAATACCGCGGCGACGGACGCTCGGTATATATCCATATTCCGTTCTGCGACCGTAAATGTTTGTATTGCGGATTTTTTCAAAACTTCAGTTCCGATGAGCTGATGGATAACTATGTCGACGCGTTGGTCGAAGAATTGGCGCAGGCGGGCGGAACGCGTCGGCTCGAAGGACGGCCGATCGAAGCGGTCTACTTCGGCGGCGGGACGCCCTCGGCGTTGTCGCCGGAGAACTTGGGGCGGATTATGACGGCGCTGCGCGCGTATTTGCCGCTGGCGAACGACTGTGAAATCACGCTGGAAGGGCGCATGAACGACTTTACGCCGGACTATGTCGACGCGGTGCTCGCACTCGGGATTAACCGGATCTCCATCGGGGTGCAGTCGTTCGATACGCGGGTGCGCAAGTCCGTCGGTCGGATTGACGACAAGCGGACCGTCATCGACCGCTTGGACTACATGGTTCGGACCGGCAATGTGGCGGTCATCATCGATTTGATGTTCGGGTTGCCGTACCAGACGATGGAAAACTGGCAGGAAGACCTCGATATCCAGTACGACTTGGGGATCCACGGGGGCGACATGTACCAGCTGAACATTTTCCCCGACAGCGACTTGCATCGGGCGATTGAGTCGGGCAAGCTGCCGGCGGGAGCGACGACGGCGCAGCAGGCCGATATGTTTGTTCACGCGTTGGAAGATATGCGCATGCGCGGTGCAATCAACCGCGTCGATGTGAGCCACTGGGCCAACGGGCGGCGCGAACGCTCCGTCTACAATACGCTCACCAAAGGACACCGCGACATTATCCAATTCGGTTGCGGTGCGGGCGGCAAGCTCTCGGGCTATGCGATGATGAACTACCGCAGTCTGCCGGAGTATATCGATGCGGTCATGGCGGGGCGCAAGCCGATCCAGTTCATGACCGGCCCGCAGGACAACTATGCGTTTACGGGAGAAATCATACGCCATTTGGAAGGCATGTACCTCGACGGACGCGAGCTTATGCGCAAATGGCAGGTCAATCCGGTCGAAGAACTCCGGCCGGTACTCAACATATGGGAACAAAAAGGCTTGGTCACGGTCGAAGGCGATCTGTTGCGAATGACGCCGGCGGGACAGTTCTGGCATGACAATCTCATCCAGTCGGTGACGGAGATGATGAGCATGCTCGAACGCGAAGATGTCATTGCTCCGCGGGTGGACGATGTGGCACGCCAAGATGAATTGCTGGCCGAAGATACGCCGACGGAGATGCCGAAGGCCGATGATATGTTTGTCAGCATGATGATGACGCAGATGGCCAAGTATATGGATGATGAACGATATGCGGATCATCCGCATGTCTTGATGATGAAAGAGGCGCTGGCGAAGATGGGCATGACGGATGCGGATTTGCATTCGCCCGAACAATTCCGCCAGTTGTCGAGTGCATTGATGGATCAAATGTCCGCCTCGCCGAAACAAGGAGAGAAATGAAACGAACGATAGTGTGGGCGTTACTGCCGGCTGTCCTGCTGGCAGCCGCGGTCGCATGGTTGATGACGGGACAGACGAAAGACGCCGCTCCGCAGTTGCAGGTACTGACGGTGACGGACGCATTGGCGCGAAAGGTCAATATCCCCGTCCCGACGGAACGGGTGGTCTCACTGACCAACGCCGATACGGAGACGTTGTTGGCATTGGGCGTCAAGCCGCTGGCGGTCGTCGATAATCGCAATTTGCCCGATACGTTGTCCGCGCGGTTGACGGATGTTCCGCGGGTAGGATTGGCGACGGCGCCGAATGTTGAACAGATGGCGGCCTTGCATCCGGATTTGGTGATCGGGACGACGATGGGATTTCAGACATCGCTGGCGCCGACGCTCGATCAGTTGGGGATACCGGCCGTATTTACGAGTGTGAGCAGTTATCAGGAAATTGTCGGGCGGATTACCCTGCTCGGTCAAGTGACGGGGCGCACGGACGCCGCTGCGGCGATCACGGGCGAGATGGAACGGCGCATCGGGGAGCTGCGCTCGCGGTATGCGGCTTTGCCGCGCCGCAAGGTGCTGATTTTGTGGGGGACGCCGACGAGTTTTCAGCTGGCGTCCTCGCAAACCTTTATCGGCGACTTGATAGCGCAATTGCCGGTAGACAATGTCACGGATCGCTGGCTGGCCGATGTGCCGGCCGACAACAAGCCGGGATTCGTGACGCTCGATATGGAAGAAATCAGCCGGACGGATGCCGATGAAATTCTAATCGTTACGCACGGGCTGACGCGCAACATGTCCCGACAGTTTTTGGACGAGCTGCAGGCCAAGCCCGCTTGGCGGCAGGTGAAAGCGGTCCGGGAAGGACATGTACACGAGTTACCCGGCGAGCTCTTCGCGTCCAATCCCAATGTCCGTACGGCCGATGCGATCGCCTACCTCGCGGAGGTGCTGTATGACTGAACAACACGAATCGATCGGCACGAAAGCGGCCTGGGCGATTCCCGCCGCGGCGGTGCTGCTGGTCATCGGGCTTTTGGTCGGGATGGGCAGCGGCACGGTGCAGGTCTCGCCGACGGAGATCGTCGAGGCGTTGCGGGCGGGCCGTACGCACGAGATGTATACGATTTTGTACGATATCCGCTTGCCGCGCGTCGTGGTCGGGGCATTGGCGGGCATCAATTTGGCGCTGGCGGGGACGATTTTGCAAGGCGTGCTGCGCAATCCGCTGGCCGATCCCGGTCTGCTCGGTGTCACCGCCGGTGCGGGTTTGGCGGGAATGGTCATCATGATTTTGTTTCCCGCGCAGATGATGTGGGTGCCGCCCGCCGCGTTTGTCGGGGCGATGGCGGCGACATTTATGGTGTACGGAATCGCCTGGCGGCATGGCGTCAGTCCGCTGAGGCTGGTACTGGCAGGAGTCGCTCTGGCGGCATTTTTCGGCGGCTTTATGACACTGCTGACTTTCTTTTATTCCGAACGGGTGCAGGGAACGGTCGGCTGGATGGCGGGCGGATTCTCCGGCCGCAGCTGGGACTATGTGCTGCTGATTTTGCCGTATACGGCACTGGGACTGACGGCGACCATGTTTGCGACGAAATCGCTCACACTGCTGAGTTTCGGCGATGATGTCGCACGCTCGCTCGGCGTACGTGTCGAGCGTACGCGGATTCTGTTGCTGACGTTGGCGGCGCTCTTGGCGGCATCGGCGGTCAGCGTGGCGGGGATGCTCGGCTTTGTGGGGCTGATCGTGCCGCATATCGCCCGCTTGATCGTGGGCGGCGATTTCGCCCGCTCGGTGCCGCTGGCGGCGCTCTTGGGGGCGGTGTTGATTTTGTTTGCCGATACCTTTGCCCGCACGGCTTTCAGTCCGATCGAAGTGCCGGTCGGGGTGCTGATGAGCTTTATCGGTGCGCCGTTTTTCCTCTACCTGTTGCGTAAGGAGGTGGGCTGATGGCGACATTGGAAGCGCGCGGGATTACCGTCGGTTACGGGCATCATGTCGTCGTACCGCAGGCTTCGGTTGCGTTCGGCGAAGCGGAGATCGTGTCGATCATCGGGCCGAACGGGTCGGGCAAGTCCACCTTGCTCAAGGCGTTGTCCCGCTTGTTGCCGGTGACGGACGGCGAAGTGCTGCTGGACGGCCGTCCGATCAAATCGTACAAGGCCCGCGAGGTGGCGCAGAAAATCGCCGTCCTGCCGCAGGGCGCGACGGCACCGCCCGATATGAACGTATACCGGCTCGTGTCCTGCGGGCGCAGTCCGCATCACGGCTATTTTGACGAATACGGCGCGCATGATGACGAGGTCATCGAACGGGTTATGCGCGAGACGGATATTTGGAAGTATCGCCATCGGGCGATATACGCCTTGTCCGGCGGGGAACGTCAGCGGGTATGGCTGGCGATGGCGCTGGCGCAAGAGCCGGAAATTTTGCTGTTGGACGAGCCGACGACCTACCTGGATATTCATCACCAGCTGCATCTGATGGATTTGGTCGCGGCGACGCACGAGCGGCGGCACATTACGGTGATTATGGTGCTGCATGATCTCAATCAGGCGGCACGGTACAGTCGGCGGATTATTGCGATGAAGGACGGGGCCGTCGTCGGCGACGGTACGCCCGAGGAGGTTCTGACACCGGCGCATATGCGGGCATGGTTCGGGATTCGGATGAAACCGCTCGATGTCCGTGACGGTGACGACAAGTACCGTTTTTATCTACCGCTGTCCGTAGCGGGCGACGACTGATCGCCCGCCGCGGGGCGGATTCCATATAAAGGAGGGTAGAGCATCGCCGCACGGCGAACTTTTTTGACAGAGAAAGGATAAATATGTCTGTTACCAATGACAGATAGACTTTTTTTCGGAGGCGAAGAAGATGAATAACAGAATATGGATGGCGGCATGCGCCTTGGCGTGCCTGACGACCTCGGCCGCATGGGCGGCCCCCGTGCATATGTGTGATCCGGTGGTCGTGACGGCGGCACGGGTCTCGCAGTCGGTCAAAGATACGCCGACGCCCGTTACGGTCGTGACACGGGAGATGCTGACGGCACGCGGTGCGACCGATTTGGCGCAAGCGCTGGAAGCGGTACCGGGCGTGACGTTTCATACGGACGGGATGCGGCGCTCGCATGTTACCGTGCGCGGTACGAACAGCCGGCATACGCTGATTTTGGTTGACGGCAAACGGGTCGGTACGGATGTGGGCAAGACGTTGTACAATCCGAATATCCTGCAGGATATCGGCATGGAACATGTCGAGCGGGTGGAAATCGTCAAGGGTGGAGCCTCGGCGCTCTACGGCTCGGAAGCCATCGG
>CABTYA010000019.1 GCA_902488965.1 uncultured Veillonellaceae bacterium | reverse complement strand
TTTTACGGAGCGGTACTCAAGAGGCTGAAGAGGACGGTTTGCTAAATCGTTAGACGGTTTACCCCGTGCGTGGGTTCGAATCCCACCCGCTCCGCCAGTCTTTTTTTATTGGAGAAAATGGGTTTGCATACGGCGGTTATCCTATCGACCGTAGATAATCGATAATGACGCGACAGCATCGGCTGTCGTTTTTTGTTGCAGGAAACGCCGCTTCTTTATCGGTGAGTAGGACAGTTGCACCCGAGAGGCAAATCGGGTATAATATATAAGCTATGTATCCCGAATGTGCGGATACGGCTCCTAGCCCTTTGAGAGAAAGGGCCATATGTCCAATGGAGGAGGTGTACACATGAACAAGAACTACGAAGTCATGTTCATCGTCAAAGTCGGAGAAGAAGATGTCGTTGAGGCTATGGTCAAACGCGTCGAAGATCTGATCACGAAAAACGGCGGTACGGTGAACAACATTGACCGGATGGGCAAACGCCGTCTGGCGTATGAAGTCAAGAAACAGACGGAAGGCGATTACACGCTGATCGAGTTTGCGATTGACCCGAGCCAAATTAAGGAAATCGACCGTGTCATCAAGATCAACGAAAGCATTATCCGTCATTTAATTGTCAAACAGGACAAGTAAGCGGAGGTAGAAGATGAATTCGGTACAGGTATTGGGAAATCTGACGAAAGATCCGGAAGTTCGCTACACGAAGACGGGGCGCGCTGTGGCATCGTTCACGGTGGCGGTCAATCGGACGTGGGTGAGCCCGCAGGGCGAACAACGCGAAACGACGGATTATATTCCGGTAGTGGCATGGGGCAATTTGGCCGAGATGGTCGGACAGCAGTTGTCCAAAGGCGCGCGGACGTTTGTGGAAGGTCGTTTCCAGACGCGTTCGTATGAAGCGCAGGACGGCACGAAACGCTATGTCACGGAAGTGGTAGCCAATCTCGTTGCGCCGAATGCGTCGTACGGCAAAGTCGGCGCACACAATACGAGTCGTCCGGAACCGAAAGCAGATTATCAGCAGTTCGGTGCGCCGGTAGGACCTTCGGAAGAAGAAATCCCGTTCTAAGCAACGGATAAGGAGGATTGTATGAGAAGAGAACGTGGCAGACGTCCGAGAAGAAAAGTCTGCAAAATCGATGCGGATAAAATCGAACGTGTGGATTATAAAGATATTGCGTTGTTGCGTCAGTTCACATCGGAACGCGGAAAAATTTTGCCGCGCCGTGTGACCGGGGCATGCGCCAAGCATCAACGGAAAATTACGTTGGCGATCAAACAGGCACGTGCGATTGCACTGTTGCCGTTTTCGGCCGACTGAGAAAAAAGACGCTGCGGCGTCTTTTTTTGTGCGCCGGTATCGGCGGGAGCGGGCCTCATGGTACAATAGACAGAGACACAGCGGAAGCGAGATAAAGGAGTGAGGCCAATGGAATATCGGATCGAACATGATACGCTCGGCGAGATCAAGGTGCCGGCGGATCGCAAGTGGGGCGCGCAGACGGAGCGCTCGTTTGAAAATTTCAAAATCGGCACGAAGAAGATGCCGACGGAGATCATCCGCGCGTTTGCGGTGCTGAAAAAATGTGCCGCCAAAGCGAATGCGGCGCTGGGGAAACTGTCGGAGGAGAAGGCCGCCGTCATCGGTGAGGTGTGCGATGAGATTTTGGTGGGAGAGTGGCCCGACGAATTCCCGCTGGTGATTTACCAGACGGGATCGGGGACGCAGTCCAACATGAACGTCAACGAAGTGGTGGCGCATATCGCCAATGAAAAACTCGCGGCGCGCGGCAGCGAGGTCCGCATTCATCCGAATGACGACGTAAACAGCTCGCAGTCGTCAAACGACACGTTCCCGACGGCGATGCATATCGCGGCGGTGGAGGCATTGCACGGGTACTTGTATGAGCCGATGACCGCCTTGCGTGATACGCTGGCGCAAAAGAGTGAAGCGTATGCGTCGCTGGTGAAAATCGGCCGGACGCATCTGCAGGATGCGACGCCGCTCACGCTCGGGCAGGAAATTTCGGGCTGGGTGTCGATGCTCGATCATACGCTGGCGATGATTCGCGAGAGCGAGCGGGGCTTTTACGAGTTGGCGCTGGGCGGCACGGCCGTCGGGACGGGCTTGAATGCGCCGATCGGGTTTGCCGAAGGCGTGGCGAAGGAAATCGCCGCGGAAACGGGGCGGCCGTTTGTGACGGCGGCCAACAAGTTCCATTCGCTGACGTCGAAAGACGCATTCGTATATAATCACGGCGCAATCGAGGCGGCGGCGATGAATGCGATGAAGATCGCCAATGATGTACGTTTGTTGGCGTGCGGCCCGCGGGCGGGATTTGCCGAAATCGAAATCCCCGCCAATGAGCCGGGATCGTCCATCATGCCGGGCAAGGTCAATCCGACGCAATGTGAGGCGTTGACGATGGTGGCCTGCCGCGTCCACGGCAATGCGGCGACGATTGCAATGGCGGCGTCGCAGGGGCATTTCGAGCTGAATGTATTCATGCCGGTACTGATGGATGCGTATCTGGAGTCGGTACGGTTGTTGGGCGATGCCTTGCGCTCGTTTACCGTTCACTGCGCCGTCGGTATTACGGCTAACGAGAAACGGATTCGCGAGGGCGTGGAACGCTCGCTCATGCTGGTGACGGCATTGGCGCCGCATATCGGCTATGAAAAAGCGGCGGAAATCGCCAAGACCGCGCATCGTGAGCACAGCAGCTTGCGTGAGGCGGCCCTGTCGCTCGGCTATGTGACGGCGCAAGAGTATGACCGTTATGTCGTACCGGAGGATATGGTGCATCCGAAATAAGCACAATCCGCGGCGGGCGGAGATCATCGATCAACAAAAACGACAGCAATTGCTGTCGTTTTTTGGGTGGGAGGGAACGACAGCAAGCGAGAGCCTTCATCTTTCGGGAAGAGAAAAAGCCGTACAGGGGCGGCGGTGCGTCCGAACTGTCAATGCGGTGTCTGCTATCTGTCATGGTAAAGTAAATCAAAACTAGCCATTGGATTCGGTGCAGTACACTGATAAGATAGCAGACAAAGGAGGTACGAATATGGGCGTACGGAAGTTGACATTGGCAGGGATGATGGCGGCGGCGGCATTGATTTCATTTGTGTATTTGCGCGTCGAAATCCCGCTGTTGTTCGGATTGACAGGCAAGGTGTATATCGGCTATACCTTTATCCTACTGACGGGGATACTGGCGGGACGGTGGTACGGGGCGTTTTCGGGGGCTATCGGGCTGACGCTGGCCGATGTGATGGCCGGCTATCTGACGAGTGCGATTCCGACCTTTTTGTCGTTTTTGATCATGGGCTATGCGGCGGGGGCCTTGGCGGATCGGTGGCGCGGGATACGCGGGGAAACGAAGTCGATGGTGCTGACGGTATCGACGACGGCCTGCGTGATTTTCGGACTGGCCGAGCCGGTGATCCGTTCGACATTCAAGTATTTTGTACTCGGCTATCCGTTGCCGATGGCCATCGGCGCGGCGGGCAATGTCCTCTTCGCGACGGTCTTGAGTGCCGTGCCGTCCGTCATCTTGGCGGGGATTTTGTATCCGGCGTTGCGGCGCGCGCTCCCCGGAGAGACGGCGGCGATGATCGCCGACCGCTGAGCAAGCGGTTTCTTTGCCTTTACTGATAGCATGATAAGAGAAAACTTGCGACCCGACGAAGTTATGATATAATATTGACAGAGGTTCGCAAAAAAGCGAAAAGGTAAAGGAGGAGACAAATGAAAAAGTGGATGTTAGGCGCGGCGGTTGCGATGTCCGTACTCGCATTGGCGGGATGCGGCAACGACAAGCCGACGACGACAGCACAAACGACAGGGTATCCGGTGCAATGGGAAGAACAGTTGGACGGTGCGTCCTATCAGGAAAAGGTTGCGCAAGCGCCGCAACGTGCGGTGTCGATGTCGCAGGCGACAACGGAGATGCTGCTCGCACTGGGATTGGAAAAGCAGATGGCGGGGACGGCATTCAAGGAAGAAGATATTTATGAGCCGTTGCAGGCAGCGTATGACAAAGTGCCGGTGCTTGCAGACAAAATGGCCGTCCTATGAAGTATTTATTGCGGCGAAACCTGATTTTACGACGGGCTGGCCGGTACCGTTTACCAAACGGGGGATCGAAGCAAGTAAAATCCGCGAAGCGGGTGTACCGATTTATGTGCCCGATTCCATGCAGAACGACGATGCGACGTTGGATACGCTCTTTGCCGACATGCTGACATTGGGCAAAATTTTCAACGCGTCGGACAAAGCGGAACAGTGGGTTGCCGATCAGAAGAAGCAATTGGCGGCGGCACAGGACAAGCTCAAAAACTTGCCGGAAAAACGCGTCTTCGTGTATGACTCGGAAGATGAACAGCCGTTTACCGTATTTGAAGGCTATACGACGAGCGTGCTCAATCTCATCGGCGCGAAAAACGTCATGAGCGGGCTGGGCTCGGATAAGACTTGGGCGAAGGCCAGCTGGGAAGACGTCATCGCGCAAGATCCGGAGTATATTATCATTGTAGATTACGGGACGAGTATTCGCAATACGGATGATTTCGACGGCAAGGTGGCAGCGTTGAAAGCCAATCCCGCGTTGCAAAACATGACGGCGGTCAAAGAAGGACATTTCATCCGCGTCAAACTCTCGGAAATTACACCGGGCGTGCGGACAGTCGCCGCACTGGAACGCTTGGCCAAAGAAATTCACGGCTTATAATCCGTGCACGAAAAAACACCTCGCCAACGCGAGGTGTTTTTGTATGCCCTTCATTAGGCGAGGACGGGGTAGCGCCGGCCGTCCGTCTCGATGATGCGAAACGGTACGCCGAATACATCTTCCAAGAGGGATTCCGTCATGATGTCGGTCGGTGCGCCGCAGGCGACCAGTCGCCCGCCCGCGAGGACCGCGACGGTATCGCAGTAGCGATAGGCGAGGTCAAGGTCGTGCAGGGTCATGACGATTGTCCCCGAAAACGCCTGCAGGAGTCCCATGAGTTCGACTTTGAACCGGACGTCGAGGTGGTTGGTCGGTTCGTCGAGGATGATGGAGTCGGGCTCTTGCGTTCCCGCACGGGCGATTTGGACGCGTTGGCGTTCGCCGCCCGAGAGCGTGCCGAGTGTCCGCGTAGCGAGCGGGCGTGTCCCCGTGATGTCCATATGATGCCGCGCAATGTCGTAGTCCTGTTGCCGATAGCCCATAAAGCGGTCGGTGTGGGGGTAGCGGCCCATGAGGACGGACTGCTCGACGGAGAGCTGTTCCTCCGTATCGGTGGCAAATTGCGTGAGAACGGCGAGTTTGCGCGCCAATTCGCGCGGCGGATAGTCGCCGATCAGTCGCCCGTCAAAATGCACGGCGTCACCGGCGGGCAGGTCGGCACACATGTGCCGGAGCAGTGTCGTCTTGCCCGAACCGTTCGGCCCGATGATACCGAAGCGCGCGCCGGTCGGTACGGTGAGCGAGATGTCGCGCAAGAGTTCGGCGCGGCCGATACGATAGTCTAAATGGCAGATTTCCCACATCAGCGGTCACCTCCGTACGCGCGACGAATCAGTGCGATAAAGAGCGGCGCACCGATGAGCGCGGTCAATACCCCGATGGGGAGTTCCTCGGGGCGAAACAGTGTCCGTGCCGCGGTGTCGGCGACGACGAGAATCGTACCGCCCGCTATCGCGCAGAGCAGTCCCAACGACAGGTGCTGCGGCCCGATGATGCGGCGCGCCATGTGCGGGATGATGAGCCCGATGAACCCGATGACCCCCGTGTGCGCGACGGCGATCGCAATCGCCAGCGACGACAGGACGATAAACAGCCACTGCAGGCGGCGTACGCTCAGCCCCAAGCGGGCGGCGGCATCCCGACCGAGCAGCAAGAGGTCGAAGTCGTTGTGAAACAGGGTAATCACCGCGACCCAGATCGCGGCGGTGATCCCCAAGAGCCACACGGACGACCACTGCAAGCCTGCCAGCGAGCCGACCAGCCAAAACATCGCACTGCGCACCTGCGCTTCGTTGTTGGACGAGTAGATGAGCATGGTCGTGAGCGCGCCGAAAAACGCATTGATGCCCATCCCGAGAAGTACGAGAAAGACGGGGTTGTCCCGCCGCCCCATCAGGATGAGGACACAGGCCATCGCGAGCAGTGCGCCCGCAAAGGCGGAAGCATACGTCGCGCCGCCGCCGAGAAACGAAAACCACCCGAGCAAAATCGCCCCGACCGCGCCCGTCGAAGCGCCGGCCGAGACACCGAGGACATACGGCTCGGCGAGCGGGTTGCGCGTCAGCGTCTGCATGACGAGCCCCGTCGTCGCGAGAATGACGCCGGCGGCAAAACCGGCGAGAATGCGCGGCGCGCGGACCATTTCCACGAGCACCTCCGACACCGCCGGAGCGCCCGACGGTGCGCCCGTCAGTGCCGCGGTCAAGATCGCCGTGACCTCGTCCGCCGCAAGCGTGACCGAGCCGAAGTAGTGCGCGCCGATGATGACGACCAGCGAGACCATCAGCCCCGCGAGTAATTTCCCTGCTTGCATAGCATCCCTCTTTTTTTCATGATGTCCCATTCAGTATACAAGAATCATTTTCATTCGACAATCGAGGTTCCGTCCGAACATGAAAAACGACGGAATCCGTCAGCATCTCTTACGTGCGGTCGAAAATCGTCGTCTCGTCGACGTCGATGCGGCGGTTGTTCGCTAACGACTGCTTCATTACAAACATATAATAATCAAATAAAAGACATGTCCAGTATACACTCTCCGTCGCCGTTCGGCAACGGGCGCGCAAGAAAGAGCGCGTGTCGCAAGATGAACGCCGACGGGATGCCAAAACGACCACCCTGCCGATTGGCAGGGCGGTCGTTTGTTGTATATTCACCGGTCACGCAACGATGTGTTATAAGCGGGTGAGGCTGTCTTTGCGCGAGAGCATCAGCGCGGGGATGATGCCGACGACGGCGCCGATGACGACGGTTGCCAGGACAATCAGCAGCGGCTCGGGGAGCAAGGTCAGCGGCAGTGTAACTGCGGTGGTGTGCGCGGTCAGCGCGGCCAGTGCCGCGTATCCCGCCGTACCGACGAGGTAGCCGCCGAGCGCACCGAGCCCGATGACAAAGAGGTTTTGCCACAGGTGGATGCGGATCAGCTCGCCGCCGGTCGCTCCCATGATCCTAAGCACCGCACGCTCCCGTAAGCGGCGCAGCCCCGCAAGATAGAGCGTCAGCAGAACAATCAGCAGGGTGAGTGTCAGCAGAACAAGTGCCAACGCGCGCCAGACTTCTTCGCCCTGACCGAGCATGGCGAACAGACGAATGACGAGTTGGGCGGGAAAGACCAGTTGTGCGTCCGGCGAGGACTGGAATTGCTGGGCCAACCGCATGGCTTGGCCGTAGCCGACCGGTTGAATGAGGACGGCCGTCACTTCGCCCGTATGTGAGGCGTCGTGGTCATGCTCGTGGTCGTGCACATCCGCCGCCGCGTGGTCGTGGTCGGCGTCATGGTCATGCTCGTGGTCGTGCACATCCGCCGCTGCGTGGTCGTGGTCGGCGTCGTGCTCGTGCTCGTGGTCGTGCACATCCGCGACGGCCGCATCATGGTCATGCTCGTGCCCGTCACCGTGTTCATGATGGTGGTTGTGTCCGTATTCGTGGGCAATCCAGACGGAGCGGATATCGGTCAGGATGACCTGATCGTACGGGCCGTCCACGGGCGCGAGAATGCCGACAACGGTGTAGGCACGGCCTTCGTGGACGTGCCCCGCGGCATGCATGCCGTGGACGGAGTGAAAGGTATCGCCGATGGCGAGATGCCCGTCGGCGGCGACACGGGCGCCGATGACGACTTCAAACGGGGCGGCAAAGGCACGCCCTTCGGCGATTTGGAGCCACGGATCGTCCTTCGGGCGCGGGGCGTAGGCAAAGATCGATTCGTCCGTGCCCGCGATGCGATAGCCCGCGTAGTTGTCGCCGTAGGCAAGCGGTACCGCCATGCGTACGTTCGGATTGCGTTTGATGTCGGCATAGGTTGCGGCGGACAGATTGCCGAGCGGGCGGTCCTGCAGGAACACGGTATTGAGCGTCAGCTGGTAGGCGCTGCCCTTGGCGCCGATAATCTGCGGAAACGGGTCGGTAGCCACCGTCAGTCCGCGCACGATGCCGTGGGTGAGCGAGGCGACAAAGACCGAGGCCGCGACCGCCAGTGTGATGATGAGAATAAGCAACGCCGTTTGCAGCGGCGAGCGGCGCAATTCGCGCCGGGCAATGTGACGGTACATCAGTTCCCTCCCTGCGGCAGGTGAAATTGCCGCGCAAAACAGGCCATCACGGCCGGGTCGTGGGTCGCCACGATGAGGGTCGCCCCCGTTTGACGGCTGTATCCCGTCAGCAGCTCGATGATGCGTCGCGCGTTGTCTTGGTCGAGATTGGCGGTCGGTTCGTCGGCCAAGACCAGCCGCGGCGCTTTGATGAGCGCCCGTGCAATCGCCGTCCGTTGTTGCTCGCCCATGCTGAGACGGTCAGGCAGCCGCTCGGCCAAGTGGGCGATGCCGAGTTGATTGAGCAGCGACAGGATGACCTCGTCGCTCGCTTCGACGCGGCCGAAATAGGCGCCTGCACGGACATTGTCCATGACGGTGAGCGAGGGCAGGAGGTTGAACTGCTGCAAGACGTAGCCGACGGACTCGCCGCGCCGGCGGGCGCGTTCTTCCTCGCTCGCGGCGGATACGACGTAGTCGCCGATTTTGACGGTTCCCTCCGTCGGCGTGATCAGCCCCGCCAGACAATGGAGCAGTGTCGTTTTCCCCGCGCCGCTCGGCCCGATGAGCGCCCATTGTTCGCCGTCGGCGATCTCCCATGACGGCAGGGTCAATACTTCCCGTACGGTCTCGCCGTCGGGATAGGAATGATGAATATCGTTGATGGTCAGCATAGGCCCTCCCTGCTAGGCGTCAATCGCGCGGGCACGAATCCGTACCAGGCTGACAAATCCCGTCTCCGGATCGACGCGGCTGCCGAGGCTGAGCCGTCCCGTAACGCGAATCGGCGCGTCAAACGGCAGTGCCGTGACCGGCTCGGACAGCTCGACCACGACAATATTGTCCGGCCATTCCGCATCGCTCGAACAAAACGGACAGATCGACATCGGCCATTCCGTCAGGACAAAAAAACGAATCGTCGGTGACAGCGGCGGCGCCATAAATCCGCTCATGGTCACCTCCTGACCGTCCACTCCCTGCAGTTTGTCGGACAAGACGAGACCGCGTGAAGAGGCGCCGCTGTACATTTCCCCGAAACTGATTCCTGTCGCCGCATGCACCGGCCATGTGCAACAGAGTACACAAAGAAGTAAGATGATGCCGAAGCACCATCTTGCTCGGGAAAGATGTACGCGCGTAGGTTGCGTCGTACTCATCATACCCTTTCTTTCGGGTCGGCGTGCAGGGCACGCATGATGCCGAAGAAGATGTCCGTATTGTCCATGACGCCGTGGAAGTATTCCGAGCCGGGGCCTTCCGCCATGACGACGATGTCATCGGCGGAGTGGACTTCCTGCGTTTCCAGGTACTGCGGCAAGTTGCCTTCGATGTAGCGGGCTCCTTGCGGTGCGCGATACGGATTGGCGATGATCTTGTCATTTTCGCCGACGATCGCCGGTGCGGTCGGTTTGGCTTGGAAACGATAGTTTTCATAATGGTCGGGGAAGTTGGCGTATTGGAAGGCCAACGTCACGCTCGGATCGGGGTTGTCGGGGAAACCGTCGCCGTTTCTGTCGGCGAAGGTCGTCCAGCCGGCCGCGCCGTAGGTGCGCACGCCTTCACGCCCGGCCTTGCCGTCATTTTCATGGTAGGTCCCCGTCAGGCTCAAGCCGTGGGCGTGGTCGGCGAGAACGATGATGAGCGTGTTGTCGCCGTGCGCTTTGGCCCAATCACGGGCATAGGAGACCGCCTGGTCAAACTCAATCGCATCGTAGACCGCGCGCTGCCAGTCCATCGTATGCAGCTGCTTGTCGATGGAGGCGCCTTCGGACATCAGGTAGAACCCGTTCGGGTTTTGGCTGAGATGGTCGAGCGCTTTGGCGGTCATTTCAATCAGGTTCGGCTGATCGTTGAAGCCTTTCGTGACTTCGGGATTGGGACGGAACTCGCGGTCCATGTAGACGTTCATGTGGCTCATGGTAAAGAGACCCAAGAGCGGTTTGTCTTTTGGAGCGGCGAGCATTTGCTCACGGTTTTCCGCAAAGGTGAATCCGTTTTGTTCAAACGCGGCGATGACATTCGTTTCGTCTTTGCGTTTGGAGCCCGGAGTCGACAGCGGCAGGAAGGAGCGGGCGCCGCCGCCCAAGATGACATTGGGACGGTGCATTTCGGTGAGAAAATCTGTCGCGATGAAGGGTTCTTCCGCCCGCCGGCGGGTGTGCGCCGAGACAGCGGCCGGCGTGGCATCCGTGACGGCGGCGGTCGTAACCATACCGACGCTCATGCCGCGGGTACGTTGCATAAATTCATTGATGTTTTCCACTTTGGGGTCGTCAAGCGGGTCGGGGGTCCGATTGGCGTAGACGCCCATCGCATTGACGACGGATTTGTGGCCCGTATTATACGCCGACGCGCTGTTGGCCGAGTCCGTAACCAGCGAGTCGTAGCCCGAGGTCGTCACCAGCCCCATTGCGGGCATTTGCTCCATCGCGAGCAGCCCGTCGTAGCGGCCTTCCGTGATGCCGCGCGACAAGATGCGGGCCGCCTGTTTGACCTGCATGCTCATGCCGTCGCCGACAAAGAGGATGACGTTCTTCGCCCGCTTCGGCGATTGCTCCCGTACGACTTGGTAGGATACGGTCCGTTGGTACTTGCCGCTCGGGCCGGCCGCGTTGACGGTCAACGTGACGGGGCCGGTCTTGGCGAACGAGACGTTGTCGATTCGAAGCGAGGTATAGTCGTCGTGCACGGTGCGGGTGAGCTTGCCGCCCAAGGCACGTTCGATCGGTTGGCCGTTGAGCGTGATGCTCACATCGGTGAGGTCGGTCGCGGCGATTTCGACTTCAAAGTCAAACCGCTGTCCCTGCCAGAATTTGGCCCGATCGATCGGCAACACGGTGATGCCGGTCCGCTCGGCACTTTGTTGTTGCCGAACTTGCGCTTGCGACCATTCCGCATGGGCGGCCGGGTTGATGTAGGCACTGCGGCGGGCCGAGCCGTCAAAATCGGCGGCACCGGCGGTAGCGGGCAGCACGACGGCCAGTCCGACCGCCGCTGCCAGTAAAGAACGAGAGAAATACGAATGCATAATAGCCTCCTTTGTGCTGTGATTGCCTTCAGTATACCAAGGCATTGTGTCAATCACAGCCAAGGGAGGGTCAAAGACTGTACGGTTTCGGTAAATCTTTGCGGAGTTTCAGGGACAGGAACGGAACGCTCCGACGGGACAAAATGTGATGCGGCGGGGCACAGGAGCGAGGGCGGATTGTCAAATGCGGTGCGACTTTCGTCAAATCCGCGTCAAACGAGCATACAAAAACGCCTTGCCGAAGCAAGGCGTTTTTGTTACTGTGCTTATTTGTCGTCGAGCAATACGACCGGTTTGATGAGGTCGGCCGGTTTGTCGTGCATGAGCTCGAGCGCTTCCGGTAGTTTGTCCATGCCGTGGAAGACATGCGTGACCAGGCTCTTGACGTCGAGACGGCCCGCTTGGATCATGCCGAGCAGCTGTTCCATCCGCCGACGACCGCCGGGGGTGAGCCCGCCGCGGATCTGTTTGTGGGCCATGCCGGCACCCCATTCGGCACGCGGAATCGAGAGCGTATCGCTGCCGCTGAAGTAGTTCACGTTGCTGATGATGCCGCCCGGTTTGACCATGCGTACCGCCTGACCGAGGACATCGACGGAACCGCCCGCGATGATGACGCGGTCGACACCTTGGCCGTCCGTCAGCGCGAGAATCTGTTCATCAATCGGGCCTTCCTTGTAGCTGACGATATGGTTGGCGCCGTACTGTTTGGCGACTTTGACGGAGACCGGCCGCGTGCCGACCGCAAAAATCGTCCCCGCGCCGCGCAAGGCCGCGCCTTGCAGGGCCATCAGGCCGACGGCACCGATACCGATGACCGCGACCGTGTCGCCGTAGCCGATGTCGGCGTTTTCCGCGCCGTGCAGTCCCGTCGTCGCCATATCGCAGAGCATGACGGCATGTTCCGGTGCGAGCCAGTCGGGCAGCGCCGCCAAGTTGCTGTCGGCATCGTTGACATGGAAGTATTCCGCAAAGACGCCGTCTTTGAAGTTGGAAAATTTCCAACCGGCCAGCATGCCGCCCGAGTGCATCGGGTAGCCGGCCTGCGAGCGTTCCGCACCCCAGTCGGGGGTAATCGCCGGTACGATGACACGATCGCCGGGGGCAAAGTCGCGCACTTCCGCACCGACTTTGACGACGACGCCGACCGCTTCATGGCCCAAGATCATGTCATGGCGTTCGCCGATAGCGCCTTCATAGACCGTGTGAATATCCGAGGTGCACGGCGATACGGCGATCGGCCGGACGAGTGCATCCCGCGCGGCGAGTGCCGGCGCTTCCTTTTCCAAGAACCCCACTTCGTTGGGAGCTAACATTGCAAAACCTTTCATCATCATCCCTCCATATAGATTAGTGTCTATATTATAGCATAAAACCGCAGGCGGAGATATCGCGCCCGCAAGGGGCTATGCGCTGCGCGCATGACGGCATATCGTACGAGCGGCGCGGTCTTACGGCGGCGAGCAGCGAATACAGGGTGAAATCGTGCTATAATTGAAATGATTCAATATATCGGACATAACGGATGGGAGAGTGAATCAATGAATATTTATCTGCTGGCGCACAGCGGTGTGGCCGTAGAATGGGACGATTGCGTGATTATCGTGGATGCGTGGCGCGATCCGGCGGGACACTTGCCTCGACTTACGGCGGGTGACCGTCCGGTGTGGTGGTTGGTGACGCATGCGCATGCCGATCATTATGCGCCCTCCCTGCTGGCGGAATATGCGCCGCGGGCGGCGGGAATCGTGCTGGCGGCGGATTGCGATTCGGCGGGACTGCCCGCGGAGCGACTGGTCAAGCTGGCGCCGGGAGAGGAAACGACGCTCGGTGATATGACGGTGCGGACGTACGGCTCGACGGATTCGGGGGGATCGTACTTGCTGACGACGCCGCACGGACGGATTTTTCATGCGGGCGATCTCAACTGGTGGCATTGGACGGGCGAGCCGGAGGCGGATAATGAAGCGATGCGGACGATGTTTCGCCGCGAGATGCGTCCGCTGAACGGGACGGTTACCGATGTGGCCTTTTTCCCCGTGGATGATCGGCAGGGGCCGGCGCAGGAGTGGGGCGTGCTCGATTTCCTCGAGCGGGTCACGGTCAAGCGACTCTTGGTGCCGATTCACCGTAACGGCGCACCGTGGCAACCGTCACTGTATTATCAATGGAAGTATCGGGAGGTTCCCGTGTGGACAGGGCTGCACGACGGGGATGTGCGGCGGGGGTGTTGAGATGTCGAGAAGTTGGCTGTATATTTTGGGATTGATGTTGGCGGGAAGCGTCGTCATCAATATGTATCCGCTGTTGGTGGTGTCGATAGCGGTGAATATCGGGATCCTCATCGGCTCGTACTTGATTTTGCGGCGCGATCCCTATGCGGATGTGCGGGGCAGTATGATGTTTATTGTCGGGTTGGTCGGGATCAATCTGTTGGCGGCGGTCGGCGTGCTGTCGAGCATGATGGCCAATTTGGCGTTTATCGCGCTGCTGGTGTGGTCGATGGCCGGCGGCGGCCGCAGTCGGTAGGGGGTGGCGTCGGTGTCATATGCCCGACGGGCGACGTGGCTCTTGGCGGCGGTGGCCGCGGTGCTGTTGCTCGCGTTTCCGTATCGTCATACTTGGGGCGGCGGCCTGCTGACGCACGCGGCGATGGCCGCGCTGGTCGGCGGCTTGACGGACTGGTATGCGGTCAAGGCGCTGTTCGGCCGGCCGCTGGGGATTCGTTGGCAGACGGAGTGGATTGCGCGCCGGCATGACCGTATCGTGGTCTGGGGGCGGCAAATGGTCGCGGACGAATTGCTCACGGTGCGGCATTTGTATCGGATGCTGCGGCGCGACGGCGTATCGACGGCGCTGGCTTTGCGGGCGCAAGCGGAGTGGCCGGCCGTTCGCGAGTCGGTGATCGCCTATGCGGCCGAGCAGCTGTTGCGCTACGGCCCGGACATTCGCACGGTGTTGGGGACGGTCGCCCGTGACGGTGTGCGTACGGGCGCGGCGGATGCGGCGGCGGTGTTGTGCCGCCACGGGGCGGAGCTTCTCTCGGAGGACGGTCGGTCGGAAATTGATCGCCTGATCCGTATCTGCCTGCGCTCGGAAGAGGTGCAGGACGTGATGACGGAGGCGGTGCGGACCCGGGTCGCGGCGGAGTGCGAGGAAAACTCGTGGAAGTATCGGCTGTGGAAGTGGCGCGGCCGCACGGAACGTCAGGATGCAGTGGCGTTCTTGCAACGGGCGGAGCGCTATCTCACTGCATCGGAGCGCTCCGTCCGCAGAATGCGTCTTTGGCGTGTCGTTTTGCGGCGCTGGGCACGGCGGTGCGCGCATGACGACGTTTGGCGCCGGCGTATCGCGGCGGCGGCCGAGCGGCAGTTGACGGCGCATCGGGCGGAGTGGGCGGCATTGTGGGACGCGCACTGGACGCCTGCGCGTTGTGAAACCGTCGCCCGCATACTGGTGGGGTTGGCGGAAGAGGCGCTGCGCCGTCGCTGGGCGCAACCCGAGTGGCGGCGGCAGGCGGAGCGGCAGTTCTTGGCTGTGGCGGCACGGGTCTTGCCGCGGGTGCGCGGCTGGATCGGCGATGCGGTCGAACGCGAACTCTCCCGCCTCAGCGGGGAGCGGATGGCGGCGTTGGCCGCGGCGGCCGTCGCTGACGATGTGGCGATGATTCGCATCACGGGAACGGTCATCGGCGGCGTGCTCGGGGCAGCGTTTTTCCTGTTGTCGCTGTGGCTGAGAGGCGGTGTCATCCATGCGTAAATGGACACAGGCGCATCTCGTATGCGGTGCCAGCGCCGTCGCTTTTGCGGCGGCGTGGTGGCTCGATGCACGGCTGGGGACGATGTGGACGCAGGGGCTGTATTATACGACGCAGGCCGCGCTCATCGGCTCGCTGGCGGACTGGTTTGCCGTGGCGGCGCTGTTTGTGCGACCGCTGGGGATCCGCTGGCATACCGCACTGATTCCGCGCCAGCGGGAAGCGGTGGTCGACGGCATTCGCCGCTGGGTGGAAGAACGGCTGCTCGGTCCGTCGTTGTGGCGGGGGGGGGGGG
>CABTYA010000018.1 GCA_902488965.1 uncultured Veillonellaceae bacterium | reverse complement strand
TGCCGCATTTATCGATGCCGAACACGCGTTGGATCCGATTTATGCGCGGCGCTTGGGGGTCGATACGACGAATTTGCTGGTGTCGCAGCCGGATACGGGCGAGCAGGCGTTGGAGATTTGCGAGATGTTGGTCCGCAGCGGCGGTATTGACATCGTTGTCATCGACTCGGTGGCCGCCTTGGTGCCGAAAGCGGAAATCGACGGCGATATGGGCGATTCGCATGTCGGCTTGCAGGCGCGGTTGATGAGCCAGGCCCTGCGGAAATTGACCGGCATTATCAGCAAGTCCAAGACGACCGTGATTTTCATCAACCAGTTGCGTGAAAAAGTCGGTGTGATGTTCGGCAATCCGGAAACGACGACCGGCGGTCGGGCGCTCAAGTTTTATGCGTCCGTGCGGGTCGATATCCGCAAAGGCGAAGCCATCAAAGTGCGGGATGAATTTTTGGGTAACCGTACCCGTGCCAAAGTCGTCAAAAACAAAGTCGCACCGCCGTTCAAATTGGCGGAATTCGACATGATGTATGGAGAAGGCGTCTCGCACGAAGGAACGCTGATCGATATCGGCACGAATATGGATATTGTTCAAAAAAGCGGCGCATGGTACTCGTATCAAAATGAACGGCTGGGGCAGGGCAAGGAAAACGCCAAGCAGTATCTGAAAGAGCATCCGGAAGTCGCGGCGGAAATCGAAAAGATTATTCGCGATACGCTGGTTGCCGAGCCGGAACGCTTTGAAGAAGGCGAAATCACGGAAACGGACAGCCATGAATGAGCGTGCGTACGAGCAGGCGCTGACCTATCTCGGCAAGCGGAATCACAGTCGGGCCGAGTTGGCGCAAAAACTGGAACGGAAAGGGTTTGATACGAGCGAGATTCGAGAGGTTCTCGCTCGTTTGTGTGCGGCGCGGCTGGTTGATGACGACGTATTGGCGCAGCGGCTGTACGAGCGGTATGTGGAGGAGGGGGTGTACGGTAATTCGTACATCGCCTACAAATTACAGAAAAAAGGGTTGGAGATGCCGTCGAGGATGAGTGCGGAAGAAGAAAATCGACGGGCATTACGGCTGGTGCGCATGCGTCTGCTTGACGCATCGGGACAGGTCAAACGGCGGAAATTAGCGTCGTTTTTGGCCAATCGAGGCTACGGGCCGGGCGTGCTGTATGCGGTCTGCGAGGAACTGGGGGAATCGGCCTTGCTTGACACTCCGAGTAAAAAAATTTACAATAAATAAAGGCAATCGTAGATAATGAGCACGATACAAACAACACAATACTGATGTAAGGAGTGGCAGACTCTTTACACGCAAGGGAGGTGAAAATCATTTCCGAATTAGTGATTTACGGACTTCTCTTGGTGATTATCGGAGTCGCCGGCGGGTATTTTTTACGTCGTGCCGCTGCGGAATCGAAAATCGGCAGTGCCGAAAGAGAAGCCGAACGGATTCGAGAAGAAGCGCAGCGTGCGGCAGAAACGATGCGCAAAGAGCAAGTGTTGCAGACGAAAGAAGAAATGCATCGCTTGCGCGCGGAAATCGAGCGTGACGAAAAGAATCGTCGTAATGAGTTGAATCGTTACGAACGGCGATTGGAGCAAAAAGAAACAAATCTGGATCGACGGACCGATACGTTGGAACAAAAGGAAACGGCGTTGCAACGTAAGGAAACGAAAATCAGAGAACGACAGCAAGCGGCGGATGAACTGTACGGTCGTCAAATGAGCAAGCTCGAAGAAATTTCGGGGATGACATTTGAACAGGCCAAAGGGATTTTGCTGGCCAACGTGGAAAAGGATATCAAGCATGAAAAAGCGGTGCTGATCCGCGAATGGGAAAACCAATGCAAGGAAGAAGCGGACAAGCAGGCACGGGAAATCATCTCGCTGGCCATTCAGCGCAACGCGGCCGAGCAGGTCGCGGAAACGACCATCTCGGTCGTGACATTGCCGAATGACGAGATGAAAGGACGGATTATCGGTCGTGAAGGGCGCAATATCCGCGCCTTGGAAATGGCGACGGGCATCGATTTGATTATCGATGATACGCCCGAAGCGGTAACCTTGTCCGGGTTCAGCCAGGTGCGGCGGGAAGTGGCCCGTGTCGCCTTGGAAAACCTGATCAAGGACGGACGAATCCATCCGGCCCGGATTGAAGAAATGGTCGAAAAAGCACGCAAAGAAGTCGACAAGCGAATGCGTGAAGCCGGCGAACAGGCGTTGTTCGATCTCAATATTCATCATATGCATCCCGAACTGGTGAAAATACTGGGACGCATGAAGTATCGGACAAGTTACGGACAGAATGTACTGCAGCATTCGGTCGAAGTAGCCAACTTGGCGGCGGCACTCGCCGCGGAAGTCGGTGCCGATGCGGAGCTGGCCAAACGGGCGGGCTTATTGCATGATATCGGTAAAGCGATTGACCAGGAAATCGAAGGAAAGACGCACGTGGAGCTGGGCGTCGAAATTGCCAAGAAGTACCACGAGTCGGATGTAGTCGTCAATGCGATTGCATCGCATCACGGTGATACGGAGGCCACCTACGTGGAAGCGGTACTGGTGGCGGCGGCGGATGCCATCTCGGCGGCACGGCCGGGGGCGCGTCGCGAAACATTGGAAAATTATCTGAAGCGATTGACTAAATTGGAAGAAATTGCCAAATCTTTCGACGGTGTGGAAAGCTGTTATGCAACTCAGGCCGGTCGGGAAATTCGGGTCATGGTGAAACCGGAGATGGTCACCGAAGACGATGTAACGCTCTTAGTACATGATATTGCGCAGCGGATTCAAAACGAATTACAGTATCCGGGCCATATCAAGGTCGTCGTCATTCGCGAAACACGCGCGACTGATTACGCCAAATAACAAGGAACGACAGACCGTCGCTTACGGGCGACGGTTTTTCTTTGTCTGCGGGCCGATAAAAAGGAAATTCGCAAGATGCGGAGAATACTAGCAAAGAGCGAGAGGAGGAGCGGAGACGTGAGATTTACGGAAGATTTTGTAGAACAAGTACGGGCGGGAAATGATATCGTGCAGGTCATCGGCGAAGCTGTCGCATTGCAGAAAAAGGGCAAGACGTATTGGGCGTGTTGCCCGTTTCATCATGAAAAAACGCCGTCGTTTTCCGTTTCTCCCGAGAAGAACTTTTTTTATTGTTTCGGTTGCCACGAGGCGGGGGATGTGTTTTCGTTTATCCAAAAATACGAGCATTGCACCTTTCCCGAGGCGGTCGAGCGGTTGGCGAACCGCATTCATCTGGAGGTACCGCAGGCGGACTTGTCGCCGGCCGAGCGCAAGCGCGAGAAGTGGCGGCAGGCCTTGTACGAAGTCAACGAACGGGCGGCGGATTATTTTCACAACTGCTTGACGAAGACCGCATTGGGCGCGCCGGGATTGGCGTATTGGCAGCGGCGGGGATTGTCCGCGCAGACGGTCGTCGATTTCAAACTGGGCTATGCGGTGGATGAGTGGTCGCGCCTGTATCGGGATTTTACCAAGCGAGGATACAGCAAGGAACTGCTGCTGGCGGCCGGATTATGTACGGAAAAGAACGGGGAAGTTTATGACCGTTTTCGCGGGCGCTGCATGTTCCCGATTCGCGACCCCAAGGGACGCGTCGTCGGTTTCGGCGGCCGGATTCTCGATGCGGGCGAGCCGAAATACTTGAATTCGCCCGAGACGGCGATATTTAATAAACGCAATTTGCTGTTTGCTTTGTCGCGGGCATTGCCGGCCATTCGCAAGACCGAACAGGCGGTCTTGGTCGAAGGCTATATGGATGTCGTCGGCGTACACAACCAGGGCGTGACGAATGTCGTCGCATCGTTGGGCACGGCGTTTACCGAGGCGCAGGCGCGGTTGCTGCATCGGTCGGCCAAAGAGCTGTTAATCGCATATGATATGGACGGTGCGGGGCGCGCGGCGACGAAACGGGCCATCGAGATTGCCCGCAAGGTCGGGATTCGGTTGCGCATCGTCACACTGCCCGACGGCAAGGACCCCGACGAATATATTCGCACCCACGGCGCCGAGGCATGGCAGGAGGCCGTTCGCGCTGCGCAGGGCGTCATTGACTATTCATTGAAAATGGCGCTTCGGCAGGGCAATCCGACGACAATCGAAGGGAAAAATAAAATCTTGAGCGAAATGCTGCCGCTGATTGTAGAAACGGAAAATGCGGTGGCGATTGACGGCTATCTGACCAAGTTGGCCGGCGCGCTGCGTATGAATGAAGGCTTGGTGCGCAGCGAGGCGCAGAAGTATATCGAACAGACAAAAAAAGATGTCTATGTCGCACCGGCGAGTTCGTCGGCGCAAGAAAGCACTTCGGCAACGGGCGTTACGCAGCGCCGAAAGGCGGAAGAACGGCTAATCGGCTATTTGCTGCAAGGCGGTGATGTAGCGGCGGTCGCCGAACAAGTACCGCCGAGCGATTTTACCGATCCGCTGTGGCAGGCAGTCTATGCGCAATGCCTGGCGGTGCGGGACGAAACCGGCGCATTGGCGGAAGAACGTATCCGGGCAGCGGTTCCCGAAGAGGAACGGGAGCGGTACGCGCGGGCGGTGATGGCGGAATTGCCCGCAGGCGGTACGGCGACCGCGTATATGCGGCCGTTGCGGCGGGCGGCGTTGCAGGACATCTACGAACAGCATTGCCGGCAGGCGGAAGAATATATTCGGCAAGGAGATGAGGCGCGTTATCGAGAAGAAATGAAGGCCGGGATGAAGGCCAATGAACAGTTGCGTGAGTGGCAATAACGATAAGGAGACGACATGACAGATACAGCAAAGCGGGGATTGGAACGGCAGATGGCGGAATTGATGGCCAGTGTTGACGGGAACAATCAATTAGCCTATGATGAGATACGGCAACGAGCGGAGCGCGGCAAGTGGACGTACGGGCGTTGGGATCGTATACTGGATCGGTTGGCCGCTCGCGACGTCATCATCGTTGCCGGTGCGAGTGCGCATACGGAAGAGGAGATGCTGGCGGAAAGTGCGGGGGCCCGCATGGACGACCACGTGCGTGTCTATCTGAAAGAAATCGGCCAAGTGGACTTGCTGGATGCCGAAGAAGAAATCGAAATCGCCCAGCGGATTCACGCGCCGGGCGAGGCGGACGGCACGGAAACGCCGGCGGAGATGGCTCGCTTGGAAAAAGACTCCGAACTGGCCCGCAAAGAACTGTCCGATGCCAATCTGCGGTTGGTGGTCAGTATTGCCAAGCGCTATGTCAATCGGGGATTGTCGTTCTTGGATTTGATTCAGGAAGGCAATATGGGCCTGCTGCGCGCCGTTGAAAAGTACGATTATACGAAGGGATTTAAATTCAGCACCTATGCGACGTGGTGGATTCGGCAGGCGATTACCAGAGCCATCGCCGATCAGGCACGGACGATCCGCATACCGGTGCATATGGTGGAAACCATTAACAAGCTCAACCGGTTTGAGCGCCAGATCTCGCACGAACAGGGCCGCGAGGCGACCGAAGAGGAATTGGCGGAGATGATGGACATCACCGTCGAAAAAGTACGGGAAATTATGAAAATATCCCAAGAACCGGTGTCGCTCGAAACACCGATCGGCGAAGAAGAAGATTCGCACTTGGGAGCATTTATCGAAGACCATGATGCGGTAGCGCCGGAAGAGGCGGCGGCCGCGATTTTACAGCGCGAGCAGATTGAACGGGCATTGGACGCATTGCCCGAGCGGGAGCGGGAAGTGATTTATCTGCGGTTCGGATTGCGCGACGGCAAGCATCGGACATTAGAGGAAGTCGGTGCGTATTTTGACGTCACCCGCGAGCGCATTCGGCAGATTGAGCGCAAAGCACTGGAAAAGTTACGCGCCAAAGGCAATCTGTTGCAATAGAGAATATCGAAGGAGAGAACTCGATGGAAGGATACGGAAATGACAACGGATGAGGTAACAGCGATGAAAGAAGAAACGACAACCCGACAGGCGGCGCGACCGAAACGAAAACGGAAAACCGTCGCGCAACGTATGGAGGAAGCCATGCAGGTGATCGCTTGCTGCCAAAACGGTGAATTGACGACAACCGAGGCCAACGAATGTCTACGCAAGCACCGGTTTTCGCAGCGCAGCATCACGACGTTGAATACACGTTTGGCGGAAACGGGTGATATCCGCTTGGAAGCGGACGGTACGATGGTGCTGCCGGCGGAGTCGAACACGGTTGAAAAACCGAGCACGAAGAAGGAAACGAAATCATCCGCGCGGGCGAAAAAATCCGCCGCGACAACGAAGAAATCCTCTCGTTCGCAGGCGGTCAAATCGTCGTCGCGGCGGCGCAGCGGCAAAACCGACAACGAGGAGCTGACGCTCGACGATACGGTGGAGGAATTGATTGCCCAGGGCAAAAAGGAAAAGCAGCTCAACGAAGACGATGTCATGGATCGGTTGGCGGTATTCGAGCTCAGTCCGGAAAAAATCGAAGAGATTTACGAGATGTTTCATGCCGCGCATATCGAGCTGACGACCGTGGACAAAGACGAAGCGGAAGAGACAGATGAAGATGCCAAAGCGGCGGCGCAGTTTGCCGCGCAGGATACGAGCGATCAGATCAATCTCGACGATCCGGTGCGGATGTACCTGAAAGAAATCGGGCGGGTACCGCTGCTGACCGGCGATCAAGAAGTCGCACTCGCCAAACGGATCGAAGCGGGCAAAGCCGTGGCGATGGCGCAGGAAGAACGTGCGGCGGTTACCGAGTGGCTGGCGGCGCGGGCGGACAGTATGAATGAGGACGGCGAGATTTCGTACGCGGTTTTTGTGTTGCCGAAATCGTGGCAGGACGACGCGCATATGCAGGAATTGCTGGAGCAGGGACTGACCGCGCTGGGCGTGCATATCGAGGGCAAACTCAGCGTGGCGAAGGCGGCCGAATTGGCGCAGGAAGTCGCCGGGATGCCGCTCGATACCGACGCCGGCGCTCCCGCTCTCTATACGGCGGACGGCGTCCGTGCACGGCTCGCCGAAGCCTATACGGACGCGGCGGCACGGGAGGAAGAAAAGCGAATTTTGGCGGATGCGCATGAGGCGAAGCAGAGCCTGACGGATGCCAACTTGCGTCTGGTCGTCAGTATCGCGAAACGGTATGTCGGGCGCGGGATGCAGTTTTTGGATTTGATGCAGGAAGGCAATCTCGGCCTGATCAAAGCGGTCGAAAAATTCGACTACACCAAGGGATATAAGTTTAGTACCTATGCGACGTGGTGGATTCGACAGGCGATTACGCGGGCGATCGCCGACCAGGCACGGACAATCCGCATACCGGTGCATATGGTGGAAACCATCAACAAGTTGGTGCGCACATCGCGCAATCTGCTGCAGAAGTTGGGGCGCGATCCCGTCCCCGAAGAAATCGCCGCCGAGATGGATATTACGGTCGAACGCGTGCGCGAAATCATGAAAATCGCGCAGGAACCGGTCTCGCTGGAAACGCCGATCGGTGAAGAAGAGGACTCGCATCTGGTGGAGTTCATCGAAGACCGCAATGCGGTGGCGCCGGAAGAAGCGGCGTCGGCCATCATGCTGCGTGAGCAGGTGGACGATATTTTACAGGGACTGACCCCGCGCGAACGGGAAGTTATTTATCTCCGCTTCGGCCTCAAAGACGGCAAGCAGCGGACGCTGGAAGAGGTCGGGCAGTATTTTGAAGTGACCCGAGAGCGGATTCGTCAGATTGAGCGCAAGGCGCTCGAAAAATTGCGCAACAAGGGCCGCCACGAGCGCATTACCGATTACCTTTGATACTTGACGCTCGGAAAGCGGATACAGTATAATGGGATTACATTTTGACAGGGCCTATAGCTCAGGGGTAGAGCAGCCGGCTCATAACCGGTCGGTCCCTGGTTCGATCCCAGGTGGGCCCACCAAGCAAGATGACAGGAGCGGTGCAAGCCGCTCTTTTTTGATGGCATTTTGACAAAGAACGGCGGGAATGATACACTAATCGATGCGAGTAGGAGAGACAATCGCGAGCTGTTGCTCGAGGAAAGTCCGAGCTCCGCAGGGCAGAGTGCCGGATAACGTCCGGCGAGGGTGACCTCAGGGACAGTGCCACAGAAATGCAAACCGCCGGTAACGGTAAGGGTGGAACGGTGCGGTAAGAGCGCACCGGCGATGGGGTAACTCATCGGCCAGGTAAACCCCACTCGGAGCAAGACCGAATAGAAAAGGGAGGAAGTTGCCCGCTGACCTTTTGGGTGTGTCGCTTGAACGGCAAGGTAACTTGTCGGCTAGATAGATGATTGTCGCCGTGCAAACGGAACAGAACTCGGCTTATTGATCACTCGCATAAAATCCGCACTTGCGGATTTTTTTCTTGCAACGATTCGGTTTCGGCAAAAAATTGACGAAACGGGGACAAGCGGGTATAATGAAATTATTAGATATACAGCAGAGGAGGAATTGAATATGGCAATTACAGCAATTACGACAAAAGCGGAATTTGATGTGGAAGTTACACAGCACACCGGTGCGGTATTGGTCGATTTTTGGGCGCCCTGGTGCGGTCCGTGCAAGATGATCACGCCGGTGGTCGACAAGTTGGCGGAAGAATTTGACGGTAAAATCAAGGTCGTCAAGGTCAATGTCGATGAAGGCGGCGATTTGGCGGGTGAAATGGATGTCATGGGCGTACCGAGCCTGATTTTCTTTGTCAACGGCAAAGAAGTACAGCGGATCGTCGGCAATCACCCGGACAAATTGAAAGAAGCGTTTGTCCAACTGGCACAATAACGGGCGGCGGCAGATCGGCGGCCGTCGTCGCTGCGAATGCCGCAGGAAAAGCAGGACGGATGCTTGCATTCGCAGACGGCATTTGCTATACTTACTAAGTATTAGTGTGCAATAGAAAAGAGGTGCCAACTGTGAAAAAAGGAATCCATCCAGAGTATCATCCGGTCGTATTTCAAGATGCGGGCGCGGACTTTGCATTTTTGACACGTTCCACCATGACGTCCAATCAGACGATTCAGTGGGAAGACGGGAATGAATACCCGTTGATTAACGTGGATATCAGCAGCAAGTCGCATCCGTTCTATACGGGTCAGCAGCGTTTTGCGAAAGCGCGCGGTCGTATTGAAAAATTCAATAAACGATACGGCAAAGACAGCGAGTAACAGAAGTAGGCGGGCACGTAACGGTGTCTGCCTATTTTTTTATAAGGAGAATATATGGATCGAGAAGTACCGAGTAAAAAGATATATGTCGGCGGACAGGCGGTCATTGAAGGCGTCATGATGCGCGGTCCGGAATATGTCGCGACTGCGGTGCGCGAACCGGGCGGCGGAATCGTCGTCAAAAAGACCAAGGTCAGCAGCTTATCGGCGCGGTTTCCGATATTGAAGAAGCCGATGCTGCGCGGCATGGTAGCGTTGTACGAGTCGCTGCTCATCGGGATGAAGTCGCTGATGTTTTCCGCACAGGCCGCGGGCGAAGAGGAAGAGGCGCTCAGCGATCGGGAAATCTACATGACGATGGCGTTTTCGACATTATTTGCGATTGTGCTGTTTTTGGCGATTCCGACCTATGCGGCGAAATTTATCCCCGGATTGGCGGGTCACCCGCTGGCAATGAATATGGCGGAAGGCGTGATCCGGCTGGTGATTTTTCTCGCGTATTTGTACGGCATTTCGCTGACGAAGGATATTCAGCGTGTGTTCGAGTATCACGGAGCGGAGCATAAGACGATTTTTTGTTATGAAAAAAACTTGCCGATGACGGTAGACAATGTACGGGTACAGCCGCGGCTCCATCCGCGCTGCGGGACGAATTTTCTGCTGATGGTGGTTGTCATCAGTATTTTCGTGTTTGCGTTTTTGGGTTGGCCGTCCTTGTGGGAGCGCATCGTGTCGCGCGTGCTGCTCATGCCGGTCGTGGCGGGCCTGGCGTATGAATGGATCCGCATGGCGGCGGAAACGACCAATCCGATTTTGCAGGCCTTGGTGCGGCCGGGACTTTGGCTGCAGCTGATCACGACGCGCGAGCCGCATGACGATCAGATCGAAGTCGCTATCCGTGCTTTGGAAGAAGTCAAACCGGCGGAGGAAGCGGCCGAAACGGCATCGGCAAAAGAAGTGACGGGGGCATATGTGGCAGGATAAATTACAGATTATCGAAGATACGTTTATGGATTTGGAGCAGCAGATCAGTGATCCCGACGTCATCGCCCGGCAGGAAGAATGGCGTCGCTTGATGAAACGGCATGCGGATCTGACGGATACGGTTCGTGTGTATCGGGAATATAAAAAAGTATTGGCGGCGCTGGCGGAAGCCGATGAGATTTTGCAGGATGCCGATGCGGATGCGGATATGGTCGCATTGGCCAAGGAGGAACTCGCCACGGCCAAGGAACGTCGCGGCGAGCTTGAGGACGAACTGAAAATCCTGCTCTTGCCGAAAGACCCCAATGATGACAAAGACGTCATTGTGGAAATCCGTGCGGGTGCCGGCGGTGATGAGGCGGCGTTATTTGCGGCGGATTTGCTGCGAATGTATACGCGCTTTGCCGAGCGGCAGGGCTGGAAGGCGACGCTGATGGATGCCAACGATACCGGGCTGGGCGGGTATCGCGAAGTGGTGCTGGGGATCAGCGGCCGCGGCGCATATTCCAAACTGAAGTACGAGAGCGGCGTGCATCGGGTGCAGCGTGTACCGGAAACCGAGAGCGCGGGGCGTGTCCACACGTCGACCGTGACGGTGGCGGTGCTTCCCGAAGCCGATGAAGTGGAAGTCGAAATCAATCCGAACGACATCACGATCGATACGTATTGCGCGTCGGGCGCCGGCGGACAGTATGTCAATCGGACGGCGAGTGCGGTGCGCATCACCCATCACCCGACGGGGCTCGTGGTGACCTGTCAGGATGAAAAAAGCCAGTTGAAGAACAAAGAAAAGGCCATGCGGGTATTGCGGGCGCGTTTGTTTGACAAAGCCGCGCAGGAGGCGCATGACAAAATGGCCGCCGACCGCAAAAGCCAAGTCGGGACGGGAGATCGCTCCGAACGGATTCGGACCTACAATTTCCCGCAGGGACGGGTGACGGATCATCGGATCACCCTGACACTGTACCAATTGTTGCATGTACTCGATGGCGAAATCGACGAGTTGCTGACCGGCTTGATTGCGGCCGATCAGGCGGAAAAGCTGCAGGCGATGGCATGAGTAAAATATGGGATTTACGCAGTATGCTGCAATGGATGACAGGATACTTGCAGGAGAAACGGATAGCGGATGCCCGCTTGGAGGCGGAGCTGTTGTTGGCGCAGGCGGTCGGACAAGATCGCCTCTATTTGTATACGCACTACGATCAGCCGCTGACGCCGGCGGAGTTGGCCCGGCTCAAGTCGTGGCTGTTGCGACGGGTCGCGGGAGAATCGGCGGCCGTGATTTTCGGCGAGAAAGAATTCATGGGACTGCCTTTTCACGTGACGAGTGATGTACTGGTGCCCCGAGGCGATACGGAGGTGTGGGTCGCGGAGGTGTTGGCGCGGCGCGGCGAGCAGCCGCAGCGAGTGCTCGATGTCGGTACCGGCAGCGGAGCGATACTGGGGAGCCTCTTGCATTATCGGGCAAACTGGCAGGGCGTCGCCGTGGATATATCGCCGGCGGCGCTCGGCGTGGCGGCGGAAAATTTCGATGCGCTCGGCGTGGCATCGCGGATTGAGCTGCGTGAAAGCGATTTGTTCGCGGCGCTGGCAGGCGAAACTTTCGATATTTTGGTCTCGAATCCGCCGTATATTCCGACGGGAGCGATCCCGACCCTGGCCGCGGAGGTGCAAAACGAACCGCATACGGCGCTGGACGGCGGGACGGACGGATTGGACGTGATGCGGCGTTTGGTCGCACAGGCGGCGGAGTATGTCGTGGCGGGCGGGCTTTGCGCCGTCGAAATCGGCTATGAGCAGGGACGGGCGGTCGAGGCGTTGGTTCAGGCGGACGGACGCTATACGGCGCCTGTCATTTGCCGCGACCTTTCAGGACACGATCGGGCTGTATTGTGGGAAGTGAAAGCATGAAGACAAAACGAATGACGGTCACCGCAGCGGTGACGCCAACGCATCCGGCGATTCGTGAGGCGGCGGCACGGCTGCGTGCGGGGGAACTCGTCGCATTCCCGACGGAAACGGTCTACGGGCTCGGTGCGAACGGTCTGTCGGATGCCGCCGCGCGCGCCGTCTATGCGGCGAAAGGACGGCCGAGCGATAATCCGTTGATTTTGCATGTGGACGGGAGGGCGATGCTCGATACGGTCGCGGCCGCGGTCAGTCCGCTGGAAGAAGCGCTGATGGCGGCATTTTGGCCCGGACCGCTGACGCTGGTATTTGCCAAGACGGCGGCCGTTCCCGCGGCGGTGACGGGCGGTGGCGATACGGTCGCGGTACGGGCGCCGAGTCATCCTGTGGCGGCGGCGTTGATTACGGCGGCAGGCGTACCGATCGCCGCTCCGAGCGCCAACCGCAGTGGCCGGCCGAGCCCGACCGATGCGGATATGGTGATGCATGATCTGGACGGCCGCATCCCGCTGATTCTTGATGCGGGGCCGTGTACGGTCGGCGTCGAATCGACTGTCGCCGCGTGTGCGGACGGTACGATCACGATTTACCGCCCGGGGGCGGTGACGGCGGAGATGCTGTCGGCGTATGCGCCGGTGTCTATCGATCCGGCGTTGACGGGGAGCGGCGTCCCGAAAGCGCCGGGGATGAAGTATCGACATTATTCGCCGAGCGTGCCGGTTACCATTTGGCAAGGAACGGGGCAAGCGGTGGCCCGCGCATTGCGTGAAGACTACCGTGATGACCGCGGGTACTTTGTCAGTGAGGAAACGGCGGCATTGCTGCCGGCGGGGGCGCATACTTTCATCTGGGGTGCGCGGGCGGACCGGCAAGCCATGGCACGCAGCCTGTATGCGGCGCTGACGACGTTGGAGGGGCAGCCGATTACGGAGATTTCTGCCGAAGGCGTCGCCGCAACGGATCTCGGCGCGGCAATTATGAATCGTTTGGTCAAAGCGGCCGGATATCGAATCAAGGAGGTCGAGTAATGCGGGTATTATTTGTCTGTACGGGTAATACGTGCCGCAGCCCGATGGCGGAGGCGATATTAAACCGTGAAATTCAATCGGGACATCGGGACGGCTGGGCGGCGCTTTCCGCCGGTCTTTTCCCGAGTGTGGGGGCACCGGCGGCGGCGCATGCGCAGACGGTGATGCAGGCACGCGGGGCGGATCTTTCGTCGCACAGGTCGCGCCGTCTGGCGGCCGCGTACATCGATGCGGCGGACCGGGTGGTAACGATGACCACCGCGATGAAAGCAACCGTTGCGGCGATGTACCCCGAGGCCGGCGAAAAAATCATCACACTGTCGGAATGGGCCGGCGAAACGGGCGATGTTGTCGATCCCTTCGGCGGGAGTGCGGCGGATTACGAACGTTGTGCCGACGACATTGAACAAAAGATTTTGCGGGCGTTGGCGCAAGCGGAAAAATAATCATACCGTCAGGTGTCATCTTGTGGTACGATACATAGAGAAGTAAAAGGAGGCACAGGTATGCGAATAGTGATGGGCAGTGATCACGGCGGGTATCATTTGAAAGAAACCGTCCGTCGTGATTTGGAAGAACGCGGCTATGAAGTCCTCGATTGCGGCACGCATTCGACGGATTCCTGCGACTATCCGGATATTGCGCTGGCGGTAACGGCGCACGTCAACGAAGACGCCGATACGTTGGGGATTTTGATCTGCGGCACGGGAATCGGGATCGGGATAGCGGCCAATAAGGTCCCGGGAATTCGCGCGGCACTTTGCCATGATACGTTTTCCGCCAAAGCGGCACGGGCGCACAACAATGCCAATGTGTTGACCATGGGCGAGCGTGTCATCGGCCCGGGGCTGGCCATGGATATCGTGCATGCGTTTTTGAACTCGTCATTTGAAGGCGGGCGGCATGAACGCCGTGTCAACAAATTGACCGCCATCGAAGAAGGTGCGCGATGACCGTCGGAGAAGAAACCGCGGCGGCACTGCGTGAATTGTGCGAAGCGGCGCAATTTGCACCGGGTGAGGTCATCGTCATCGGCGGCTCGTCGAGCGAGATTGCTGGCGGCACCATCGGCAAAAACAGCTCGATGGAGATCGGGACGGAGGTCATTCGGGCGGCCGTTGCGACGGCGCGCGAATACCGGGTCGCTTTGGCAATCCAGTGCTGCGAGCATCTGAATCGCGCACTGGTGGTGGAACGGGAGACGGCGACGCGCTACGGTTGGGAAGAAGTGTCCGTCGTACCCTGGCTGCATGCCGGCGGCTCGCTGGCGACGAACGCGATGGCGCTGTTTGCCGATCCGGTCGTGGTGGAACGCATTGCGGCGCATGGCGGAATCGACATCGGCCAGACGCTCATCGGCATGCATTTGCGGCGCGTCGCGGTGCCTGTGCGTCTGACGCATCATACGGTCGGTGCGGCGACCGTCACGGCGGCACGGACAAGACCGCCGCTGATCGGCGGGGCGCGGGCACATTACGAATAAAGAGTATATCGGGTGGCAAAAGGGGGACAATATGTCAAGTATAGAAACACAGGATCCGACACTGTATCAAGCGATACAGGCGGAACGGTCGCGGCAACAAAATAAATTGGAAATGATCGCATCGGAAAACTTTGTCAGCCGGGCGGTCATGGAAGTACAAGGAAGCGTATTGACGAATAAGTATGCGGAAGGTTATCCGGGCAAACGTTACTACGGCGGTTGCGAATTTGTCGATCAGGTGGAAACCTTGGCGCAGGAACGCGCCCGTGAACTGTTCGGCGCGCAGCATGTCAATGTACAGGCGCACTCCGGCTCACAGGCCAATTTTGCCGTGTACTTTGCGTTGCTGAACTACGGCGACACCATCATGGGGATGAATCTGGCGCACGGCGGGCATTTGACGCACGGCAGCCCGGTGAATATCTCCGGCAGTTATTTCAAGGTTGTACCGTACGGCGTACGGGAAGATACGGAACAAATCGACTATGATGAAATGGAACGCATCGCGAAGGAAACCCGCCCGAAACTTATCATCGGCGGCGGCAGCGCATATTCGCGGATCATCGACTTCGAACGGATGGCGGCAATCGCGCATAGTGTCGATGCGATTTTCATGGTCGATATGGCGCATATTGCCGGCTTGGTGGCGGCGGGACTGCATCCGAACCCCGTGGACGTTGCCGACGTGGTGACGACCACGACGCACAAGACGCTCCGCGGACCGCGCGGCGGCTTGATCATGTGTACCGATCAATATGCGAAAGCCATCGACAAGTCAATTTTCCCGGGCATCCAAGGCGGTCCGCTGATGCATGTCATCGCGGCCAAAGCCGTCGCATTGGGCGAAGCCCTGCAACCCGAATTTACCGAGTATGCCCGCCGAGTCATCGCCAACGCCAAGGTATTGGCGGAGGCATTGGCGGCGAAAGGGCTGCGGATTGTAACCGGCGGTACGGACAATCATCTCATGCTGGTCGACGTGCACTCCTCGCTGGAAATGACAGGCAAAGAGGCCGAACAGGTACTCGATCAAATCGGTATCACCTGCAATAAGAACACCATTCCGTTTGAAACGCAAAGTCCGTTCATTACCAGCGGCATTCGGTTGGGAACGCCGGCGCTGACGACACGCGGACTGCAAGAAGACGATTTTCGTGAAATCGCATCCATCATCGCGGACGTACTCCATGCGCCGGCGGATGCCGATGTAGCGGCGTCGGCACGGCAGCGGGTAGCGGCGCTGTGCCGGGCGTATCCGCTCTACGAATGAGGAGGTCGGAAATGAATATTCATGTATTGGATCATCCGCTGATTCAAC
>CABTYA010000017.1 GCA_902488965.1 uncultured Veillonellaceae bacterium | reverse complement strand
AACCGACCAACCACCTCGACATCGACATGACGGAATGGCTGGAAGGGTACCTGCGCGCATTTCGCGGCGGCGTGCTGATCATTTCGCACGACCGGTATTTTTTGGATGCGGTTGCGACCGATATCGTGGAACTCGAACAGACGAAACTCACCAAGTACCGCGGCAATTATTCTTACTATGTACGGGAAAAAGCGGTGCGGCGGGAGGCGGCGCGGCGTGCTTACGAGCAGCAGCAGGAGATGATTCGCCGCGAAGAAGAGTATATCCGCAAGTATAAAGCGGGGATCAAGGCGAAGCAGGCACGCGGCCGGCAATCGAAACTCGACCGGATCGAGCGGCTGGACGCACCGCGGGAAGAAGCGACACTGGCGTTTCATTTTCCCAAGGCGACGGGCACGGCCGACAAGGTGCTGATCGCTGAAGAGCTGGCGGCGACGTACGGAGAGCGGACGGTGTTCGCCAATTTGTCACTGCTCGTGCGGCAAGGCGAAACCGTCGGCATCATCGGCCCGAACGGCGTGGGCAAATCCACATTGCTCTCGATTTTGGCGGGCAAACGCCGCCCCGACCGCGGCCGGGTCACCGTCGGCAACCGCGTCCGACTGGGGTACTATTCGCAGGAGCATGAGCGACTGCACCCCGACTACACGGTCGTCAAGGAAGTCATGTATGCGGCGGGTTGCGGAGAGGATGAGGCGCGGCACATCCTGGGCCGGTTCTTGTTTCGCGGCGATGATGTGTATCGGGAGATTCATCTGCTCAGCGGCGGTGAAAAAGCGCGACTGGATTTGCTGCTTTTGCTGCTCGAAGCGCCGAACGTCATCTTGCTGGACGAACCGACGAACCATCTCGACATCACGACGCGTGAAGTCATCGAGGATGCACTGCGTGAATTCGGCGGCACGTACATCGTCGTCTCCCATGACCGCTACCTGCTCGATCGGCTGGTGACGCGGATGCTGTCGTTTGAGGACGGCGGTATGCGGGAATACCACGGCAATTATACCTATTGGAAAGACAAACGGCACGAACTGATCGAGACGGACGCACTGGTGCCGTCGACGGTCGTTGCGCCGGGGGCGGGGGTCGTCATCGAAGAAGACAACGAGGTGGAAGAAGCACCCGTCAGGACACGCACGGACGCGCCGCAGGAGAAACGGCCGGCGCCGGCGGTACGCTTCGGCGAGCGTGAGGCGCGCGAACTCTCGCGAATCGAGCAGGAAATCAGCCGCGGCGAGGCGACGATTGCGATGTACACACAGGAAGTAGCGGCGGCCGATCCCGCCGACACCGACCGCTACCGCGAACTCACGGACGCACTGGCGGCGGCGCAGGAAGAACTGGTCGCATACTATGACAAATGGGAGCAGCTGGCCGCGGCGGCCGAGGCGGCGGAAAAATAATTGACAATTGTCTTGACAGGCGTCGACGGATTTGCTATGATAGACGAAATTACCAACAGCGAGGAACGGGAATCCATCGTCATCATCATTTCTCCCAGCGAGTCGGCGGTCGGTGAAAGTCGACAGAAACGGTGACGAAAATCATCACCCGGGAGCCGCATCCGTGAACAGAGTAGCGGGTGCCGCGGGTCGGCGTTACGGACAAAAAGTGATAAATCAGGGTGGTACCGCGTATGCTACGCCCCTGCAGGAATTTTTCCTGCGGGGGCGTTTTTGTATACCGCGCCGCCGACGCAACGATTGCAGAAAGGAGTACCCGACATGAACCGCACATCCATGAACTGCACGCACAATCTCATGAACGCAGCGAACACGGCCGTCGTCCGTGTCCTTTCGGGTATCCTTATTGCGCTTGCCGCTATTCTTGCGCTCAGCATTCGAATTATCGGCCTCGTTCGCGTCATCCTTGCGATTCTCGCGAACACGACTGACAGGCGGTTCGCTGATTCGCGACGACGTTTACTCACTGCGTAGACGGTGAGATACGGAGAGTGAAGCGACCGCGATGCTCTCCGGGAGATGCACGGCATATCGGCGACCCTGCGAGAGCAGGGTCGCTTTTTTTGTTACCGAAATTGAGGTGGATGCCATGCATACCGGATACCAAAGGCTGGACGGCGGGTAGCGCCGCGGCCGCTCAGCGCAGAACAGCAGCAGTCAATCATAAGGAGGGTATATCATGAGCAAAGTACAGGCATTGATTCAGGAAGACGCACAATATTTCGCACCGGCGGGACGGATCCCGTATTATCCGCTGGTCATCGATCATGCGCACGGGTCGACGATGGTCGATGTGGAGGGGAAAGAGTATATCGATCTGTTGACGAGCGCGAGCGCGCTCAATGTCGGCCACACGCCGCAACCGGTGGTCGATGCGATTGTGGCGCAGGTACGCAAGATGGTGCATTACACGCCGGCCTATATGTATCATGAGCCGTTGGTCAAGCTCGCGCATCGCTTATGCGATTTGACGCCGGGGGATTTCCCCAAACGCGCGATTTTCGGTTTGACGGGGTCGGATTCCAACGACGCGCTGATCAAATTCGCGCGCGGCTATACCGGCCGCCCGAATATCGTCAGCTTTGTCGGTGCGTACCACGGCTCGACCTACGGCTCGATTTCGATGTCGGCGATCAGCTTGAACATGCGCCGCAAGATCGGTCCGCTCCTGCCGGGATTTCACCATATCCCCTTCCCTGACAGCTACCGCGGCATGTACGGGGCGAGCGAGCCGAATACGGCGGAAGAGTACCTCGCGCCGCTGCAAGAGATGTTCTCGACGTACTTGCCGCCCGAAGAAGTGGCCTGTGTCGTTGTGGAAACGTTGCAAGGCGACGGCGGCTTGCTCGAACCGGTGGACGGCTACTTCCGCATGTTGCACGACTTGTGCAAGGAGCACGGCATTCTTTTTGCGGTCGATGATGTCCAGCAGGGACTCGGCCGGACGGGGACATGGTGCTCGATGGAGCATTTCGGGATCGAACCGGACTTGGTCGTGTACGGGAAGTCGCTGGCGGGCGGTCTGCCGCTCTCGGCACTGGTCGGTCGGGAAGAGATCATGACCTCGCTCGACAAACCGGCGCATCTTTTTACGACAGCGGCCAATCCGGTCTGCTGTGCGGCGGCGCTGGCGGTTCTCGACATGCTGGAAGGGGAGGATTTACTTCGTGCGAGTACGGAAAAAGGCGCGTACGCCCGCCGGCGGATGGAAGGCTGGCAAGCGCGTTTCGCCTCGGTCGGCGATGTGCGCGGGCTCGGCTTGTCGTTGGGGGTCGATATCGTCAGCGACCGCGTCAAGAAAACCAAAGCACCGGAGGCGGCGCTCAAAATCTGCAACCGCTGCTTTGAAAAAGGCGTCGTCATGATTGCGTTCGGCGGGAGCGTGTTGCGGTTCCAGCCGCCGCTCGTCATCACGTATGAAGAGCTCGATCGGGCGCTGGATGTTATTGAAGATACATTGGCGGAATGGGAAGACGGTAAATTGGCCGATTACGAAGTCGGCGGACAGGGATGGTGAGTGCGATGAAGGGACAAGTCAGCGTGACACATGTATTGAAGTTGAGCGGGGCGTATGTCGCCTACCTCATCGGGTCGGGATTTGCGACGGGACAGGAGGTATTGCAGTTTTTCGTCTCGTACGGTATCAACGGAATCTACGGCGCGATGATCTCCACGGTGCTGTTTTGCAGTCTGGGCGCGATTTTGATGATGAATGGCCATGCGCTGCAGATGGAACGGCCGGGACATGTCTTTCGGTATTATTGCGGGGAGCCTGTCGGCCGCGCCATTGAATATTTTACGATGCTCTTTATCTTCAGCATTGTCGTTATCATGGTGTCCGGCAGCGGCGCCATCACGCAGGAATTTTTTCACTTGCCGGCCATGTGGGGCGTGCTGGGCATGGGTATCTTGTCCATGCTGACCGTGTGGGGCGGCCTGCGCCGAATGGTCGATGTCATCGGTGCGATCGGACCCGCCATCGTGGTCTTTACGGTGGCGGTCGGACTGGTGACCTTCTTTCGTGATTTTACGGGGACGGACGGCGTCGTCGTGACGGCTGCCGCGACGGCGGTTCAGCCGACCGCCCACTGGTGGCAGGCGGGCATTCTGTTCTTTTGCTACAACATGCTGGCGGGGACGGTCTTTTTCACGGAACTCGGTGCTCGGGCGAACAGCCGCAAGGAGGCGGGCGTGGCCGGATTCGTCGGCGGCTTGGGCCTGATGATTACCGTGTTCGGGATGCTCTGCGGCATGCTGGCCAACTTTCAGGAGGTCATCGCGCTGCAAGTGCCGAATCTGTATTTGGGAGCGAAGATCAGTCCGACGGTCGCGACAGTCTTTTCCGTCATTATCCTGCTGGGCATCTATTCGACGACCGCACCGATGTACTGGTTGATCAAAAACGAATGCATGAAGTATGTGCCGAAACAATACGAGGCCGCATTGGTCGTGGCGTTGGGCGTGGTCTTTATGACCGGCGGGTCGCTGCCGTTCGGCGCATTGGTGTCGCTGATCTATCCCTTTGTCGGGTATGTCGGCATCTTCCTGGTCGCGGTCATCGCGGTGCGGACGGTGCTGCGCAAAAATGCCGTGTCGGAGCCGGCCTCGGCGGCGGACTGAAGCTGACGGAAAGGATAAGGGCGGTTGGCTTTACTCCTGTAATTAGTTATAATAAACAGGAGTAAGGAGGGATGGCCATGAGTCTGAATCCGCGCTTGGAAAATCCGTTGACCGATCGATTGGTCGCGGCATTGCTGTCGCTGGAAACGCGGCAGGAAGCGTATGAGTTGTTGGAAGATCTCTGCACGGTAGCGGAGTTGCGTGATTTGAGTATGCGTTTGGAGGTCGCGCGTCTGTTGGACGCAGGGGCCAAGTACGAACGGATCGAGGACCTGACAGGGGCGAGCTCGGCGACAATCAGCCGGGTGAAACGCTGCCTGCGGTTCGGAGCGGACGGGTATGTAAAGGTGTTGGCACGGTTGCCGGAGGTGCAGGATGAAGTGGAGTGAACGCAGTCGGGACGGATTCAAAGCCTATGATATTCGCGGGCTGGTTCCCGTTGAAGTGGATGAGGCGCTGGCCTATCGTGTCGGCCGTGCCTATGTCGAGCAGTATCGGCCGCAGACGGTCGCGGTCGGGTATGATATCCGCGAGTCGTCGCCCCGGTTGGCGGCGGCGGTGACGGAAGGCCTGCGTGACGGCGGGGCGGATGTGCGCAACATTGGCATCTGCGGTACGGAAATGGTGTACTATGCGACGTTCCGCTACGGTCTTGACGGCGGGATCATGGTAACGGCCAGTCACAATCCCGTCGACTACAACGGTCTCAAGCTGGTACGCGAAGAAGGAATCCCCATTAGTGCGGATACGGGGCTGAAGGATATCGAGGCACGGGTATTCGCCGACCGTGATTTTCCGACGCCGACGAAACGCGGACGCGTGACGCCGCTTGACGTCCGGCATGACTATATCGAGTCGCTCCTGTCGTACATCGACCCCGCCACAATCAAGCCGCTCAAAGCGGTGGTCAATGCGGGCAACGGCGGTGCGGGGATTGCGTTTAACGATCTCAAGACGCAGCTGCCGCTACAGTGGACGGAGCTGTACATGGATGCGGACGCGACTTTCCCGCACGGCGTACCGAATCCGATGCTCGCGGATAACCGCGCGGTAACGATTCGGGCGGTCAAAGAGACGGGCGCGGATATCGGGATTGCCTGGGACGGCGATTTTGACCGTTGCTTTTTCATCGACGAGCAGGGGACGTTCTTGGAAGGTTACTATGTGTTGGGGCTTTTGGCACGGCATTTTCTCAAACGCCACCCCGGTGAGAAAATCATCCACGACCCGCGGCTCTACTGGAATACGCAGGCAATCTGCGCCGCCTATGACGGAATCCCCGTCGAGTCCAAGGGCGGACATGCGTTCATGAAGGAAACGATGCGGCGCGTCGACGGATTGTACGGCGCGGAGATGAGCGCGCACCATTTCTTCCGTGATTTTTCCTATTGCGACAGCGGGATGATTCCTTGGCTGATCGTGGTGCAGATCATGTCGGAGACAGGAATGCCGCTCTCCGAGATGGTCGGCGAGATGGCGCGGGCCTATCCGTGCAGCGGCGAAATCAACCGTACCGTTTCTTCAACGGCCGACGTACTGGCGGCGGTCGAAGAAGCCTACACGGGACAGGCGGTCGAGGTCAAGCATATCGACGGCGTGAGCATGGATTTCGGCGATTGGCGGTTTAACTTGCGTGCGTCCAATACCGAGCCGCTCGTGCGGTTCAATCTCGAAACCCGCGGCGATGCGGCGCTGATGGCGGCACGGCGCGATGAAGTGCTGGCGGTGATGCAGCCCTTCGTCACGGAGTGACGGCGCGGTTACAATAAAAGGACGACCACCTTGCGGCGGTCGTCCTTTTGTGTGCCGTATACTCAATAGCGTAATTGTTTGTCGATGACGTATTCGAGCGGTTTGCCCGCTTCAAACAGCGTCAGGTTACGGTCCAGCTGGCGCAGAACCCGCACAAAAAATCCGTGCGAGCTGGCGGCGCTGTGCCCCGTGATGATGACGCGCGGGAAATCCCAGAGCGGCGAATCTGCGGGGAGCGGCTCGGTGGCCGTGACGTCGAGACCCGCACCGGCGGCCGTCCCTTGTCGCAGGGCGTCGATGAGCGCAGGCTCGACCACTTGCGAGCCGCGGCCGATATTGATGAAGGTCGCGCCCGGTTTCATCGCGGCAAAGGCGCGTTCATCGAAGTAGCCTTCCGTGTCGGGCGTGCCCGGCAGCGCGCAAACGACGTAGTCGGCCCGGCCGAGTGCGTCCGCAAGGCCGTCCTCCAGGACGACTTCGTCAGCCAAGGGCTCGTCGGTCAGGCGGTGCTTGACCGCGATGATGTGCATGCCGAAGGCGCGGGCGCGTTCGGCGACGGATTTGCCGATGCGGCCGAAACCGGCGATGAGCATCGTTTGGTCTTCGAGCGGTTGAAACGGCAGCCGCAGCCATTCGTGGCGGTCCTGCGCGCGAATCGCCGCCGGCAGCTCATGAGCGAGTGCCAGCGCCATCGCCATGACACGTTCCGCTACGGGGTGATCATGGACACCGCCGGAATTGGTGACGATAATATCGTTCGCCACGACCTCGGGCGGCAGCAGATGCTCCACGCCCGCACTGAGTGAGTGTAGCCATTTGAGACGCGGTGCGGCCTTGAGCAAGGGCACGGGATCGGTAAATCCCCACAAGGCTATGATATCCGTTTCAGCCAAGTGCGGCAATGCGCTTGCCACGTCGGGATACGCGGTGATTTTCGTTTGCGGATGCCGTTCTTGCAGCTGTTGCAACAGGTCGTGTTTGACCGGATTCAAGATTGCCAATTGATGTGTCATAGTCCACCTCCTGATAATGATACCTTTATTATACGCATTTTCAGCGGGTTGCGCTCGGCGAGAGAAAAAAGACGGAGAAAAAATCATTTTACGGTGCCCACGGCGAGGGAAGTTTGTTATAATAGAAGTAATCGGATGTAGGGAGAGGGGGTAGACATGATGAAAAAAGTACTCGGATTGACATTGGGATTGACGGCGATGGCGATGGCGGCGATGGCGGCACCGGTAACCTATGTACCGGAAGGCGGCACGCATGTCGGTTACGGCTATAACGGTGCGCGCGACGGCTCGCATGCACTGTATGCGGAACACAGCGTAGTCGATCAGGTCGTGCTCGGCGTGGAATATCGTAAACTGATCCACGAAGGCAACGAACTCGATATCTACGGCAAGTATCGTTTGAACAACAATATCTACGTGACCATCGGCAATCGCGACATCGATCAGGTCGGCAACAAATTCTATGCCGGAATTGAAGGCATGACCTATCTGTCGGATAAGTTTGACGGTTATGCGAGCTTCAAGTACAGCAGCGCGGAAAAAGAATATAAAGTCGGTGCGCTCTATGATTTGAACCCGCAGTTTGATTTGGATGTCAACTATACGTACCAGGATCGCGACGAAACCGTCGACCGCAAAGGCGTCGGTGTCGGTCTCAACTATCGGTTCTAAGACAGGAAAACCTGCCGAAGGGCAGGTTTTTTTGTGCGCGGATTTAGGATTTAACGCCGTTTGTGCTACAATGAAACTGATTGATAAGGAGGCAGAGCGCATGGCGTATTTGATTGCGTTTGTAATTGCGTTGGTGGTGACCTATGCGGTCACGCCGTCGGTCAAGAAACTGGCGGTGCGTGTGGGCGCGATGGACAATCCCAACGCGCGCAAGGTGCATCATGAAGTGATTCCGCGGTTGGGCGGATTGGGGATTTATATCGGATTTTTGGCGGCGGTGCTGTACAGTTTGCCGCTGACGCAGGATGTCGTCGGTCTTTTGGTCGGCTCGACGGTCATCATCGCGGTCGGCATCTGGGACGACATCTGCCAGATTCCGCCCAAGGTCAAACTGGCGGGGCAGATTGTCGCGGCGGCGATTTTGGTGGCGTTCGGCGTGCGGATGGAGTGGCTGATGAATCCGGTCGGCGGCCATTATATCTATCTCAGCAATTTTATTTCCGTCCCGCTGACGATTTTGTGGGTGGTCGGATTTACCAATATGGTCAACCTGATTGACGGACTGGACGGGCTGGCGGCGGGGGTATCCTCGATTGCGGCGGTGTCGGTGGCGTTGATCGCGTACCAGATGGGACAACAGGCGAGTGCATTGATCACGGTCGCCATGGCGGGCGCGGCGCTCGGCTTTTTGCAGTACAATTTCAATCCGGCGCGGATTTTCATGGGCGACACGGGGAGTATGTTCCTCGGGTACGTCTTGGCGGCGGTGTCGATCATGGGCGTGATGAAGACGGCGGCGACGGTGGCGCTGGTCGTACCTGTGATCGCACTGGGGCTGCCGATCATGGACACGGCGCTGGCGATCGTACGCCGGCATCTGCACGGCGTGCCGATCTTTTCGCCCGATCGGGGGCATTTACATCATCGCCTGTTGGACAAAGGACTGTCGCAAAAACAGGTGGTGCTTTTGATGTACGCGATTACGGCGTTTTTGGGAATGATTTCGCTGGTGGTCGTACATCTGAACGTGGTATTCGGAGTGTTGATCGTGGCGGCACTGGTGGTCGTCGGTTTGTGGTGGGCGCGCGCACTCGGCGTCGTTTTCGAACCGTCGGCGAACGAGCGTCGTCGGTAGAAAGGAGAAGACCATGCCGATTCGCGTGATGACGGTCTTCGGGACACGGCCCGAAGCGATTAAGATGGCGCCGGTCGTACGCCGGCTCCGGGAGGACGATGCGTTTGACGTGACGGTCGTCGTGACGGCGCAGCATCGGGAGATGCTCGACCAAGTGTTGAAGCTGTTTGCGATTCGCCCGGATTATGATTTGAATATTATGGCACCGGGGCAGACCCTGTACGACGTCACCGCCAAGGCGCTTGTCGGGCTCAAGGACGTGTTGCAAGAGGTACGCCCGGATACGGTGCTCGTGCACGGCGACACGACGACGACTTTTGTCGGCGCGCTCGCCGCGTTTTATGAACGGATCGATGTGGGGCATGTCGAGGCCGGCCTGCGGACGGGGGATATCTATTCGCCATTCCCCGAAGAGATGAACCGCCGCCTCACGGGAGCAATCGCCCGCTGGCACTTTGCGCCGACGGATGTGGCGGCGGCGCATTTGCGGGACGAAGGCGTCCCGGAAGAGCGGATCTTCATCACGGGCAATACCGTCATTGATGCGCTGCATACGGCCGTTCGGGCCGATACGGATACGGTGGCGTTGCCCGCCGGGCTGACGGATACGGACCGCGTCGTACTGGTGACGACACACCGCAGGGAAAATCTCGGGGAACCGATGCGCCATATCTATCGGGCGCTGCGGCGGCTGGTGACGGACGTGCCGCATACGCATATCGTCTTTCCCGTGCACAAAAACCCCGCGGTGCGCCAAGTCGTCCGTGAAGAACTGGGCGACGTGCCGCAGGTGCATCTGATTGAGCCGTTGGAATATTCGCCGTTCGCCAAACTGATGGCGCGGGCGACCTTGGTCCTGACCGACTCCGGCGGGATTCAGGAAGAAGCGCCGGGACTGGGCAAGCCCGTTCTTGTCCTGCGTGATACCACGGAGCGGCCGGAAGCGGTCGCGGCGGGTACGGTGCGGCTGGTCGGTACCGACGAAACGGCGGTCTACGAGGCGGCGCATCGGCTCTTGACGGATGCGGACGCATACCGCCGGATGGCGGAGGCGGTCAATCCGTACGGCGACGGTACGGCAGCGGGACGAATTGCGGACGCGTTGCGATACATCTACGGCAAAACGGGAGAAAAACCCGCGAATTGGATAGCCAATCAGCAATAATTGTGATAAAATGAAACGGGTTATGTGAGTGGTCTCCGACGGCAGCATACGGGAGGTGGCGCAGTGAAAACGGAACATCGGGACTGGCTGCGCGCCATCGGTATTGCCGCAGGTGCGGGAATGACGCTGCTGTGTACCATCCTGTTGGGATTGTATGCGGGGCATCGGCTCGACGACGCGGCCGACTGGTCGCCGTGGGGGACAATGGCCGGCGCTTTCGGCGGCGGCGCGGTCGGACTGTGGATTCTGATCCGCGACTTGGTGGACTGATGACACAGTGGACCTATGTGACGGCTTGGGCGCGGCGGACGATTCGTTGGCAGACCGCGGTGGCGGTCGTCATCGCACTCGTACTGGCTGTATCGGGGTACAGTCGCTGGATCGGCGGCTGGCTGCTCGGCGCGGCGTTCAACCTGCTCTATATGGCGTATTTGATGCTCATTCTGGCGGCCCGACGCCATGACGCACCGACGACGATGACGCGCCGCTTGGCGGCTGTCGCCGCGGGGCGGCTGTGGATCGCGATCGTCTTTTTGATTGTCGTGCTGAAGACGGGCGTTGCCCATTTCGGCGCTACGGCTTGCGGCTTGTTGTCGTTCAAACTCGCACTGATTTTGGAAGCGAGCTTGCAACGGCGTTAAGCATATATATTCAACCTTATGTCCGGACGGGAGGAGGTGAAGCTATGCATCTACATACAGGTACACATGACGTACAATATATTTTAGGTATGGCGGTCAATATGGATACCATTTACATGACGTGGATTACCGCGGCCATCGTATTTATCCTGATCCGTCTGGCGGTGGCCAAACCCGCATTGGTACCGGGCGGTGTCCAAAACGCGGTGGAAATGGTGGTCGAAACATTGTGCGACCAGTTCCGCGGGACATTGGGACCGGACTATCGGAAAGCGGTATACATGCTGCTGACGCTATTTTTCTTTATTTTTGTCGGTAACGAATTAGGGCTCTTGCCGACGCCGCACTTGTTGGTGTCGCCGACCAATGACCTGAATACGACATTGGGGATGGCCATCGGCGCATCCGTAATCACGCACTTATTGTACGTACGCAATCGAGGCGTAGGAAACTACGTGAAACACTGGTTTCAGCCGTTCGCACCCTTCGTGATTATCAACATCATCGAAGAAATCGCCAAACCGTTAACGTTGGCGATGCGTCTATTCGGTAACATCCTGGCCGGCGAAATTTTGCTGGAAGTATTGCAAAACCTCGTGCCATTCGGTGTACCTATCATCTGGCTGGTGTTCTCTCTGGTCATCGGTTTGATTCAGGCCTTTATCTTTACCATTTTGGTAACGGCGTACTTGGGTGGTGCCATCGGTGAAGGCGGCCACTAAAATGGAACGGCACGCAGTGCCGAGGCAACACAGGTAATTCAGTAACATCAAAAAATAATGTATATCCCAAGGAGGAAAATCATCATGGAATCAACGGCATTGGTATTGGCGGTATCGGCATTTTCGGCGGCGGTTATCGCCGGCATGGCATCGATCGGTGCGGCACTGGGCGACTCGAAAGCGGCTTCGACCGCGTTGGACGCAATGGCGCGCCAACCGGAAATGAGCCAGAAATTGTTGGTTAACTTGCTCATCAGCATCGGCTTGATTGAATCGATTCCGATCATCGCATCGGTTATCGCGATTGTATTGGTATTTGCGAACCCGTTTGTCGACCTGCTGAAATAATTGAGTGTAGTATAGTGAGGAGGGAATCTCATTGGTTGAGATCAACGGTACTTTAATATTTCAAATCCTCAACTTTATTATCCTCATTGCCATTTTGGGTAAATTCGGCTTTGCGCCGCTGATGAACACGCTCGATGCCCGTCGGGAACGCATTCGTAACGATCTCGAAGGCGCGGAACAGGCGCGTAAGCATGCGGAAGAGCTGAAAGCGCAATACGAAGCACAGCTGCAAGATGCGCGCGTGCAAGCGCAGGACATCGTCAAACAGGCGATTGCGGAAGCGGAACGTCAGACACAGGCACAACTCGATGAAGTGCGGGCGGAAATCGACCGCAAAAAAGAAATCGCTGAGCGCCAACTGGCGGAAGAACGCGAAGCGCTGGTCAAAGAACTGCGCAGCGACGTGGTGGACATGTCGATGGCGGTGGCCTCGCAATTGCTCAAGCAAAATTTGGATGCGGATATGAATCGGAAGTTGATTGCGGAGTGCATCGATAAGTTGGATAAACGGCAAGTAGGTCGATGATATGAAGAGAAACCGGGAGCTTGCCAAAAAATACGCCGGTGCGTTGCTCGCCATTGCGAGCGAATCCGACCGGCTCGAAGAAGTTGAGACGCAACTTGCGGCAGTACGTGATGCGGTACGGGAAAATCGGGAATTGTCCGGATTTTTGTACCATCCGATGCTGGCGCGGGAAGCGAAAAAAGAAGTCGTAGAAAAACTGTTTGCGGATACTGTCGATCCGCTGGTCGTACGTTTTCTGGCAGTGGTCATCGACCGCGGCCGGATCGATTTGTTGGAAGAAATCGTCGAAATGTACGTACTGGGCTCGCAGGCGGCACGCAACGTGCAAGAGGCCGTCGTGCGGACAGCGGTAGCGCTGACGGATGAGGAAGAACGCGATCTGATTGCACGTCTGAATGAAGCGACGGGCAAATCGGTCTATCTGACGACAACCGTAGATCCTTCGATTTTGGGCGGTATGATCGTGACGATCGGCGACCGCATGATCGACGGATCGATGACCCGGCAGCTGCAGGAAATGAAAGCGACTCTACTGAAACAAGATGCTAACGAATTGAGGTGACACACGGAATGAAAATCAAACCGGATGAAATTACATCGGTGATTAAGCAACAAATCGAGAATTACCAAGCAGACCTCAATGTCGACGAAGTAGGTTCGGTCCTGGAAGTCGGGGACGGTATCGCCCACATTTACGGTCTGGAAAAATGTATGGCCGGGGAATTGCTCGAACTGCCGCACGGCGTGTTCGGCATGGCGCTGAACTTGGAAGAATCCAACGTCGGTGCCGTATTGCTCGGTAATGCGGAATATATCAAAGAAGGCGACACGGTCAAACGTACCGGTCGCGTTATGCAGGTACCGGTCGGCGAAAGCATGATCGGCCGTGTCGTCAACGCCCTGGGGCAACCCATCGACGGCAAAGGCGACATCAAAACGGAAGGGTATCGTCGTGTAGAATTCCCGGCACCGGGGATCGCCGACCGCCAGTCCGTCAACGAACCGCTGCAGACGGGGATCAAATCCATCGACTCGATGGTGCCGATCGGACGCGGGCAGCGTGAACTCATCATCGGTGACCGCAGCACGGGTAAAACCGCGGTGGCCATCGATACGATCTTGAACCAAAAAGGACAGGACGTCATCTGTATCTATGTCTCCATCGGTCAGAAAAACTCGACCGTGGCACGCATGGTCGACAAATTGACCGAAGCGGGCGCGATGGATTACACGATCGTCGTCCATGCCGGCGCATCGGAAGGTTCGCCGATGCAGTACATCGCCCCGTATGCCGGTGTTGCGATGGCGGAACATTTCATGTACCAGGGCAAAGCGGTACTGTGCGTATATGACGACTTGTCGAAACACGCGGTCGCTTATCGTGCGATGTCGCTGCTCCTGCGTCGTCCGCCGGGACGTGAAGCGTACCCCGGCGACGTATTCTACTTGCATTCCCGCCTGCTCGAACGGGCGGCCAAACTGTCGCCGGATCTCGGCGGCGGTTCGATTACGGCACTGCCGATCATCGAAACCTTGGCCGGAGACGTCGGTGCGTACATCCCGACGAACGTTATCTCGATTACTGACGGCCAGATCTTCCTGGAAACCGAGCTCTTCTACTCGGGCGTTCGTCCGGCGATCAACGTCGGTTTGTCGGTATCCCGTGTCGGCGGCAGTGCGCAGATCAAGGCGATGAAACAGGTCGCCGGCTCGCTTCGTCTGGACTTGGCGCAGTTCCGCGAATTGGCGGCATTTGCGCAGTTCGGCTCCGACCTCGATGCCGCGACAAAAGCGCAGATCGACCGCGGGCAGCGCTTGACCGAAATCCTGAAACAGCCGCAATACACACCGTATGCGGTCGAAGACCAGGTACAGGTCATCTTTGCGGCGGTCAACGGCTTCTTGGATGATTTGGAAGTCGATGAAGTGGTTCCGTTTGAACATGAACTGCTCAATTTCATGCATACGGCGCATCCGGAAATCGGCCGGGCGATTCGCGAAGCGAAAAAACTCGACGACGATACGGAAACGCAGCTCAGAGCAGCCATTGATGAATTTAAGGCACGGTTTAAGGCGGCAAGAAATCAAGCGGTAGTGGGGTGATCATAGATGGCGAACACACGCGAAATTAAACGCAGAATTCGAAGTGTAACCAATATCCAGCAGATCACCAAGGCCATGAAAATGGTGGCCGCCGCCCGCCTGCGTCGAGCCGAAGAAAAGGCACTGGGGACGCGTCCCTATGCCGATAAAATTCAGCAAGTACTGCGTCATATCGTCGCTTCCGACGTCGGACTGCAAAGTCCGCTGCTCGAAGAACGACCCGTGACGCGTACGGCGTATGTGATTGTCGGTGCGGACAAAGGGCTGGCCGGCGGCTATACGTCGAACTTGATGAAGAAAACCATGGACGTGTTGCACGGCCAAGCGGCGGATGCTTACGCACTGCTGACCGTCGGCCGTAAACCGTATGAATATCTCACACATCGTGATTATGCGGTGGGCGAACATTATGTCGGATTTTCCGACCGCCCGACCTACAATCACGCCAAAGAAGTCGCCCGCGTCGTAGCGGAAAAATTTGTGGCGGGAGAAGTCGACGAAGTCGTATTGGTATATACGCACTTCTACTCGGCCCTGCGGCAAAAACCCACGACCCAGCGCCTCTTGCCGATTGCGGCGGAGGCGGATGCCGAAACGGCACCGGCGGACGTACGCTATCGGTTCCTGCCGAACGTACAGGATGTGTTTGAACGGCTCTTGCCGCAATACTTGGAAATCGTGATTTACAATGCGATGCTCCAAGCGGCGGCGAGTGAACTCGGTTCGCGAATGGCGGCGATGACCAGCGCGACCGATAACGCGTCCGATCTCATTGATGATCTGACACTGCATTACAACAAAGCGCGGCAAGCGGCAATTACGAGTGAAATCACCGAAATTGTCGGCGGCGCCAATGCACTGGAATAATAGTGGAAGTAAGGAGGAGAGACCTCTTCATGAGCAATCAACAAGAAGGAAAAGTCATACAGGTCATCGGGGCCGTAGTCGACGTTGCCTTCAGTGCCGACCAAGAGTTGCCGGCGATCTTCAATGCGATTGAAATTGAAGATGCGACGGGCGACGTTCCGGTACGTCTTATTGCGGAAGTGGCACAGCACCTCGGCGACGGGGTAGTACGCTGCATCGCGATGAGCTCGACGGACGGATTGACTCGCGGCACGAAAGCGGTCGACACCGGTCGTCCTATCGCCGTACCGGTCGGTCAGGGCACGTTGGGACGTATCTTCAACGTACTCGGTGAAACGGTAGACAAAGTAGACGAAGAAGTAAAAGCGGACGATTACTGGCCGATTCACCGTCCGGCACCTGAGTTCAAAGACCAGTCCCCCAGTACGGATATTCTGGAAACGGGGATCAAGGTCGTTGACCTCATCGCGCCGTACGTTAAAGGCGGTAAGATCGGTCTGTT
>CABTYA010000016.1 GCA_902488965.1 uncultured Veillonellaceae bacterium | reverse complement strand
TCCCGTTTCATCGCTGCGTCCAACATCGGATGCCGCCCCTCGCGAATCACAATCTGCTCGGTTTCGGCAAAGGCAGGACGAATATATCGGCGTTCCTGCGCCACCTGTGCCAACGCCGCCAGTACGTCGGCCTCGGCTACCGCGTCCGCGGTCTGTTGCAACGCGGCAATATGCGGACGAATCGTCGCCAATATCTCCTTAAAGAGCCGTTGCTCCAAAATCCCGATTCGTTCTTGCGCATGCAGTACTTTGACCTCAAACTCTTTGAGTTCGGGCGTGATGTATCGTTCGGCGTTGGCCAGCGTCTGCTTCCGCACAAAATACGCCGGTGCTTGATCCGACTGGGAGCGAGGCATTTCAAAGTAATACCCGAATACATTGTTGAATCCGATTTTCAGCTTGAGTCCCGTCTTCGACTTTTCCGTCTCTTCCAGTTCCCGAATCCACCGCCGATTATCATGCACCAACAAGCATAATTCATCAAGTTCCTCGGAGTAGCCCTCGCGAATATATCCGCCGTCACGCAAAAGACCGGCGTCATCGGTCAAGGCACGTCCCAGCCATTCGGCCATTTCCGCATGTACGTGCAGTCGTCCGACCAAATCTTGCCACAATACGTCCTCATTGGCCCGCATCTCCTCACGAATAGCCGGTAATTGACACAGCGATGTTCTCAACGCGACCAAATCTTTCGGACTGGCCGTTTCCATCTCTACGCGCGTTACAATCCGCGCAAAATCAAATACCTGTGACAATTTTTCCCGCAGTTCATCCTTGCGACGCGCATTGGCCAAAAGTGAGGCAATCGCCTCCTGTCGCCGCTCGATGGCCCCAATATCGGTCAGCGGCGACTCCAGCCACGCCTGCAACAAACGGCTGCCCATCGCCGTCTGCGTCTGATCGAGCAACGCATACAGTGTGCCTTGCCGTGTGCCGTCGCGCAAATTTTTGACAATTTCCAAATGCCGCAAGCAGTCACTGTCCAGCACCATGTGATCGGCCGACCGCAACGCCACCAGTCGGGTAAACTGCCCCGCATCACGGCGCAACGTATCGCCCAGATACGCAAACAAGCGGCGCAATCCTCGACGCAGCAAGGCATCGTCCGGAATATCCTCCGTGGCAATACCGCCGTAACCGATATCGTCCGGAATATTCTCCGCGGTATCCTTGCTGACCAGTGTCTGCCCCATGCGGGTACGGACATATTCTTCAATCCGATCCGTCAACTCATCCGACGCCCGCAAAATAATTTCGCTCGGCGTATATACGCTGAGCCGGTCGAGTAAGCTCCGTACGTCCGATTCGGCAAACCGTTCCCATCGACATTCGCCGACCGATACATCGGCCAGCAACAGTACGGCATGTGTCTCATCCGTACAAATATACGCCAAATAATTGCGTGCCTCTTCCTGTATTCCTTCCTGCAACAAAATCGTTCCCGGGGTAATCACGCGAATAACACCGCGCTTGACCAGCCCTTTGACCTCCCGCGGGTCTTCCAACTGCTCGCAAATCGCCACCCGATATCCCTTGCGGATCAATCGGGCGATGTACGTGTCTGCCGAGTGATAGGGTACGCCGCACATCGGTGCCCGTTCATTGTTGCCCGCCGCACGTCCCGTCAGCGTCAGCTCCAATTCCTTGGATACCAATATCGCATCATCGAAAAACATTTCGTAAAAATCGCCCAGGCGGAAAAACAAAATATCGTCCGGGTGCTCCGCTTTCAACTCGTGATATTGTTGCATCATCGGAGTCGGCTGCTTGCTCATACTGTCGTCGATCTCCTCTCTGTCGGCGTGCCCGTCAAAATCCATGTCTGTGCCCGATCAACCTGCACTTGCATGGTATCGCCGATGCGCATACCGTCCTGATACGGAAACAGAATCATCTTATTTCCCGACGTCCGCCCGAACCAATTATCTTTGTTTTTCTTGGTAGATCCTTCCGCAATGACCGTAAATGTCTTTCCGACCATTTCCCGATTTTTACGCAAACTGATTTCGTTTTGGACATCCATCAACTCTTGCAGACGCCGCTTTTTTATCTCGTCGTCGACCTGTGTCTGCATGGCGGCCGCAGGCGTTCCCGAACGCTTGGAGAAAATAAAGGTATACGCCATGTCATATTCGACCTCTTCGAGCAAACGAAGCGTCTCCCGATGCATCGCCTCCGTCTCGCCAGGAAAGCCGACGATCAAATCCGTTGTCAATACCGTCTCCGGCAATTGCCGACGAATATACGCCAACAGCTCCATATACTCCGCCAGTGTATAGCCGCGATTCATCATTCGCAGCACTTCATCCGAACCGGATTGAATGGGCAGATGCATCTGCGTGCAAACCTTCGGACAGGCCGCAATCGCGTCAATCATTCCGCGGCTCATATCACGCGGGTGCGACGTCATATACCGGATCCGCTCGATTCCGTCCACTTCATTGACGGCATACAATAAATCGGAGAAATCCGTACCGTCTTTGAAATCCAAACCGTAGGCATTGACATTTTGACCGAGCAGGGTAATTTCTTTATAGCCCTCCTGTGCCAACTGCTCAACCTCCGCGCGAATGGACGCCAACGGCCGGCTCCACTCCCGGCCGCGTACGTATGGCACAATACAGTAGGTACAAAACTTATTGCATCCTTGCATGATCGGCACCCACGCAAAAACGTTGCTCTCGCGCTTGGCGGTAATATCCGTAAAATCTTCAATCGCTCCCGCCCGCATCCCGGTCATCAGCGTATGCGAAGCGAGCGTTTCCCGACGGTTGGACACGAGTTCTTCCAAATGCTGCAGATTATACGGTCCCAATACGAAATCGATATGAGGTGCCCGTGCAAACAGTGCTTTTTTATTTTTTTGCGCCATACAGCCGGTAATACCGATTAAGAGATTCGGATTTTTCTGTTTGAGATGCTTGAGCTCGCCGATTTTTCCGTATACTTTATTTTCCGCACTTTCGCGGATACAGCAAGTATTAATAATAATGACATCCGCCTCGTCAAGCGCTTCCGTCCGCCGATAATGCAAATGTTCCAACTGCCCCGCCAGTCGCTCCGAATCGCTCTCGTTCATCTGGCATCCGTATGTAATAATATGATACTTGTCCACAAACCGCTCCTATCTCTCCGGACGTGCATAATCACGCACGGAAATTTTCATGACATTGACAGACATGCCTGTCGTATATTCGATCTCCTTTTGCACGGCCCGTTGGATTCGGCGAATCGTCTGCCGCGTATCCACGCCGTAGAGCAACACGATGGAAAATTCCAATTCCAACCCGATGCTCGTTCCCTTCGTCTTGCGAATCGATATATCCTGAACGGACAATGCGCCGCGTACATGCGCAGCCGCGTGCTCTACCAGTGCGGTAATGGCTTCGTCCGTAAACGTCAGCTTTCCGTAATAACTGAATATCGGCCGCACGACGGACTTCTCGTCGTCATCTTTCCGACTTTTCCCGCGTTGCAACAATGACTTGATCGGATCGATCAAATAGCCGCGAAAGTGCGGCTTGAGTTCCATGGTCGGTAACGGAATGATATGCTTTCCTTCTTTGAGGCGGGCATCATTGGCACGTCGGATTTCTTCGGCGCTCGCCACGTCTTCAATTCGAATATACCGTGACGGTGACGGTAAATCCAACGCCGCCGTAATTTTATTGACCATGCGCTCGGATGTTCCCAGAATCAACAAACGCCGCGGCTTGAGTTCCGCCAGTTTAGCCTTAACATCCGCAACTTGTTTCTCATCTTGAAAAATTGCCCGACGCACCGCTTTCAATCGGCTTTTTTCACGCTTGGCGGAAAATCCGGCCGCCAATTGATTGCGATAAATCAAAATGCCGTCGTCGATAATGCACTCGATATGATGTTCATGCGCGACCACCGTCGCACGATGGCTTTTGCCCGTGCCGCTGGGTCCGACAAATGCAATGACTTCCATGTTACGCTCACACCCCGTATTTATTTATTATAACACGAACAGCCCGCCGTTGACCCCTCGGCACGCACACAAAAGCCCCCTCGACAATTGAGAGCCGAGGGGCCTTTTAATCCGTTTTTAGCGCAGATGACAGCCTTCTTGTGCAAGTGCCGCCACAATCTTTTCCATATGATCGTCAACTTCATCGTCCGTCAATGTACGATCGACCGCACGGAACAGCAAGGCGTAGGCCAAGCTGATTTTACCTTCCGGTACCTGGTCGCCGTCATACCGGTCAAACAACCGTACCGACTGCAATTCATTACCGCCGTGTGCCGTGATCAACGCTTCCACCCGTGCATGCGCCATATCCTGCGGTACCAACACGGCCAAATCCCGTTCCGCACCGGGATGTTTCGGCAGCGGACGATACGCTGGTATCGTCATGCTGGCATCGGTCAACGCCTGCATATCGATTGCGAATACATATACGTTGCGGCTGATTTCAAGCGCTTCCGTCACGGAAGGATGCACCTCGCCCCACGTCATCACCGTCGTTTCACCGATGAGGATTTTCGCCGATTTGCCGGGATGATAGTACGCATCGTCCGCGCGCTCTACCCGATACTCCGTAATCCCGCGTACCCGCAAGACGGTTTCCAACCATCCTTTGACCGTATAGAAATCGATCTCATCCGCCGACCGATTCCACGCGCCAGCACCTTCCTTCCCGCAAGCCAGCCCGCTGAGCCACTTGCGTTCCTCCGGCAGCTCCGTCATCGGCAGCGCATGCGGAGTAAATACCGTCCCGTATTCAAATACCGCGACGTCCTCATTTTTGACCGCCAAGTTTCGACGTAACACTTTCAGCAATCCCGGAACCAGTGTTGTCCGCATAATCGGCATGTCCTCCGTAATCGGATTCTTGATCGGTACCGCTCGGCGCAACGGATCATCGTCCTTGCACTGCAACACGTCGGCATCCTTCGTATCCATAAAGCTGAAGGAAACCGTTTCGCTCAGACCGCATCCGACCAGGACATCGCGGACTTCTTCCGCGCAAGCCTGCAAGTCGCTCATGCAGCCGCTTTGCGTAGGAATACGAGACATCGTCGGCGGAATACGGTCATATCCGTACAGCCGTGCTACTTCTTCTTCGATATCCGCCGCTGCACTGACATCCTGGCGCCAAAGCGGCACGGTCAAATGCAAAGTTTCGCCGTCCGTTTCGACAGCAAATCCCAATTTTTGCAAATCATCCGCGATGACCTCCGTGGCGATGTCCACTCCGACGGCACGACTGATTTGTGACGTCGTAACTGTCATTTCCCGCCGCGTCGGCAACGATTCGTAGCTGTCCAGATACCCCGGCGCCACGCTGCACGCGTCCATTTGTTGCAAAAGTTCCGCCGTCCGATCGAGGGCTTTTTTCGTCAGCGTCACATCCGCTCCGCGTTCATAGCGTCCCGACGCCTCCGACCGCAGCCCCACCTTGCGCGATGTCCGGCGAATCGTAGCACCGTCAAACACGGCCGCTTCGAGCAGGATCGTTGTCGTCCGGGCGGTGACTTCCGTCCGCAATCCGCCCATGATCCCCGCCAGCCCCGCTGCCTGCTCGGTATCGGCGATGACCAGTTGCGAAGAATCAAGCGTCCGCGTCTGTCCGTCCAATGTCGTGACCGTTTCACCGTCATGCGCACGACGGCAGATCAAAGTATGCCCCGCCAACGTATCATAATCATACGCATGCAGCGGCAATCCCAATTCGTGCATAACATAGTTGGTCACGTCGACAACGTTATTGATACTGCGAATACCCGCACTACGCAAACATTCTTTGAGCCATTGCGGCGACGGCATCACCCGCACATCGCGCAACAGTCGTGCGGTAAAGCGCGGACACAACGACGCGTCTTCGACCTTGATCTGCGCCGCCGCATCAATCGGGTCTCCCGATTCACGTACCGTCGGTTCAGGCTCCCGATACGTACCGCCGATGACGGCCGCAAATTCCCGAGCCAGACCGACCATACTGAAGCAATCCGCCCGGTTCGGCGTGAGTTCAAACTCGAACACCGTATCGCCCAATCCGTAAAATTCGTGAATATCCGCACCGACCGGCGTGTCCGCCGGCATAATCAAAATCCCGTGCCGTTCTTCTTCCGACAGGAGATTCATATCCAATCCCAGTTCACGTGCCGAGCACAGCATCCCGCAGGACGGAAGACCGCGCAATTTGGATTTTTTGATATGCACGCCCCCCGGCAAGTAGGAGTTGTGTTTGGCTACCGGAACAACCTGTCCCGCCCGTACATTATCCGCGCCGGTACAAATCTGTACCGTTTCATCACCGGTATCCACTTGGCAGACCACCAGTTTGTCCGCATTGGGATGCGGATCGACGGAGAGCAATTTCCCCGTCACGACATTTTTAATTTCCGTACCGTACGCATGCACTTCTTCTACCGGAATGCCGGCCATCGTCAATCGATCCGCGATCTCCTGCGCATCACCGCGCACGTCCGTATACTCATGCATCCATCGATATGAAGCTTTCATGTGATCGCCCCCTTAAAATTGCGCCAGGAAGCGCAAATCATTTTCATAAAACAACCGCAAATCATCAATCCCATACAACAGCATGGCAATTCGTTCTACCCCCATACCGAATGCAAAGCCGTTCATCACGTCGGGATCGTATCCGTTCAGGCGCAACACGTTGGGATGCACCATCCCGCAGCCCAGAATCTCCAGCCAGTTTTCCTTGGTATCCACCGTACCGCCTTGCGTATGACGCGTACGGAACAAAATATCCACTTCCGCGCTCGGTTCCGTGAACGGGAAAAAGCTCGCCCGAAATCTGACTTTGGTATCCGCTCCGAAAATTTCCCTACAAAAATGCTCAATGGTTCCCTTCAAATCGGAAAACGCAATTCCGCGATCGATCAGCAAGCCTTCGACCTGATGAAAGACCGGCGAATGGGTCGCATCATAGTCCCATCGGAACACCTTGCCCGGAGAAATAATCCGAATCGGCGTATTCGGTTCATGCGATTGCATCGTACGCGCTTGGACCGGCGACGTATGCGTCCGCAACAAGATCGAATCCGTAATATAAAACGAATCCTGCATATCCCGCGCCGGATGATCCGGCGGGAAATTCAGACATTGGAAATTATAGTAGTCACTTTCGATTTCGGGACCGTCGGCGACAGTATATCCCATCTTCATAAACACATCCTGAATCAACCGATTAACCCGTGTCAGCGGGTGCAAATGCCCCCGTTGCACCGGCGTCCCCGGCAGTGTAATATCCAGCCGTTCCGTTGCCAGCCGCTGGGCCAATGCTGCCGCTTTCAAATCCGCCAAACGAGCCGCCAGCCGCTCTTCCACCTCAGCACGCACCGTGTTCGCCAATGCGCCGATGACCGGCCGTTCTTCAGCGGGCAAATCTTTCATCCCGCGCAAGATCCCGGTAAGCTCTCCTTTTTTACCTAAAAAAGTCACCCGCACTTGTTGCAGCGTTGCCTCATCCGTTGCAGCGGCGATCTGTTCGCACGCACGCCGTTGCAATGCTTCCATTTCCGCTTTCATCGTATCCCTCCTAATAAAAAAAGACCCGCCCCTCATGGGGCGAAAGTCTTTTCCGCGGTACCACCCAAATTGTGTCTCTGTTTCGTTAACGCCGAATTACGTTCGACCTACTCCGTTCAGCCGAAAGCTCACGAGTGAACGGTTGACCGCAACACATCGACCCTCTCAGTCATGATGTCGATTCCCTGTACTACCGCGAACTGTCAACCTCTTTCGATCATTGCTCTGTGTATGAATATTGGTAGTATACCACAATCCTGCCGTTTCGCCAATTTTATTTGATGCCGTTGGCGATAATTCCTCTCTGAACCTGATTGCTGCCTTCAAAAATCTGCATGACCTTGGCATCACGGGCCAGTTTTTCCACGCCGCTTTCACGCGAGTACCCCATACCGCCCATGACTTGGATCGCATCCAATGTTGCTTGCATGGCTACGTCCGACGCCAGACACTTGGCCATCGCCGCATGAACACCCGCATTTCTTTCCTTTGCATCCGTTTTGGCGGCGGCCTGCATCACCAACAACCGCGCCGCTTCAATCCGCATCGCCATATCCGCGATGATTTGCTGCACCATCTGCAACGCAATCAGTTTCGCACCGAACTGTTCCCGTTGATGGACATAGCTCAATGCCTGCCGAAGCGCTTCCTGCGCGATACCGATTGAGATGGCGCCGACATGCGGACGTGACGCATTGAGCGTCGCCATCGCCAGCGGGAACCCGCGTCCTTCCTTACCGATACGTGCACTTTCGGGTACTTCGCAATGATCCAAAATAATTTCCGATGTCGCCGAAGCCCTGATTCCCATCTTGTCTTCGATCTTGCCGACACTGAACCCCGGCAGCGATGAATCAACGATAAACGCAGTCATTCCGCGTACGCCGCGATCTTTGCGCGCATTGGCAAATACGACGACACGATCCGCCAGCGGACCGTTCGTAATAAAATGCTTGACCCCGTTCAAAACATAGCCGCCGTCCGTCTTGGTAGCCGACGTCGTACCGGCCGCCGCATCCGATCCTGCCCCCGGCTCTGTCAGGGCAAACGCCGCCATGCCGCCCGACAGCAGCATCTCACAAAACGACTGCTTTTGCTCTTCCGAACCGCCGATCAGCACCGGCAGCAAGGCCAGCATATTGGCCGCACATGCGGTCGCAATACCGGCACACCCCTTGGCCAATTCTTCAAACAACAGCGACAAAGTGACATGATCTAGCCCCATACCGCCATACGCCTCCGGAACGGCCAGTGAAGTAATGCCCGTCTGCTGCAAAATCGTCCACAGCTCTTGCGGTACTTCGCCGTCTTTATCCATCGCCAATGCTCGCGGGCGAATTTCTTCATCCACTACCTGCCGAACGACCTCAATCAATTCCTGCTGCTCTTCATGAATGCTAAAATCCATCGGTATCCTCCTATACATCCGTTGCCAAATCAATCGTATGATGAATCCAATACGTCCCCTTGCCGACAATCGCCAAGCGATGCGCCTCATCATACAAATGCGCTTCACAGACGATCGTCTTTGACCCGTGGTGTACCACGCGCCCTTCGCCGTATACCCATGTATTTTCCATGACCGGTCGTACATAGGAAATGTCCATATTGACCGTCACCACATGATATCCGAGCGTACGACAGGACCACCCCATACAAGCGTCGCATAATGCCGCCAGCGGCGAACCGTGAGTGATGCCCCTGCGATTCGTATGAAAATCGGGATCGATGTGTACTTTCAAAACGACGTTTCCCGGTGTCGGGCGTTCCACTTGAAAACGCAAAAAACGGAAATACGGATCTTCCGTCGTCGCCCGCGAAAGAAAATGGGTCAAATCCACCGTACTCATTGTACCACCTCCGCCGCTGCACGGATATCTCTCAGTACAAAAAACGTCCCTTCGCAATGCGCCAATGAATGCCCTTCTTCGTCATAAAACTCGCACTCCGTCCGAATGATACGGCGCCCCGCCTGACGCACCTTACCGATTCCCCTGATTTTGGTATTCACCTTCGCCGGTCGCAAGTAACTGATCTGCAGTCCCATCGTCGTGACACTTTTACCGATACTGAAGCATGCCGAGCCCATCACCGTGTCGCTCAGTCCGTAGAGTACGCCGCCGTGAACCGCACCGCGTGAATTTTGGAAGATATCTTCGCGCATGTACAGCGACAGCGTGACACATCCTTCTTCCACCTTTTCCAACTCGTACTCCATCTGTGCATCGAACGGATTTTGCTTCAGCAAACGAAGCACCTCTGCTCTCGCTTCTTCCTCCATCTCCCTGCCCCCTTCATTCATGATGCAACGCATCGATCGGGTTCAAGCGAGCCGCTTGACGTGCCGGATACAGCCCGAACACAATGCCGATGGCCATGGAAAACACAAATGCCCCGAGAATGGGAAGCAAGGTGATTTCTGTCGACACTTGCCCGATTTGCGAAATCAACTGCGCGGCACCGATGCCGACTGCAATGCCGACCGCTCCGCCGGCCAAACCGATGACCGCCGCTTCAATTAAAAACTGAGTGATAATCATCCGATAGGTCGCGCCCAGTGCCTTGCGGATGCCGATTTCTTTCGTCCGCTCCGAAACCGATACCAGCATGATATTCATAATGCCGATACCGCCGACAAGGAGAGAAATCGCCGCTACCGCGCCGAGGAACAACGTCAACGTCCGCGTGGCTTCCCGCATGGCGCTCAATACGTCCGCCAGATTTTCGACAAGAAAGTCATCCTTTTCACCGGGAGCAATCCCATGACGCACCCGCAGCAAATTCGTAATATCGGCGGCAACTTGCCCCATTGTTTCGGGCGTATCCGTCTTGACACTGATACTTTGTATATGCGTAATGGCGAGCAAACGATCACGCACCGTCGCAAACGGCGCCAAAATCTGATTGTCCTGATCGTCAAAACCCGAAGATCCTTTGCTTTCCAGTAAGCCGATAACGGTAAACGGATCGTTTTTAATGCGAATCTTCTGACCGACCGGCGACATCTCTCCGAACAGCTCTTTGGCCACTGTCTTTCCAATGATCGCCACGCGGACTCGGCTTTGTTCTTCGCGGTCCGTCCAATACCGCCCCTCGCTGATATCCATTCCGCGCACATCACGATACGAGGACGTAACGCCGCGAACCGTCGTTGCCCAGTTCTTGTTGCCCGCGACCACGATTTCTGTAGTGCGCAGTCCCGGTGACGCATTGGCCACATGCGGCAAATGCGTAATCGCCTCATAGTCGCCCGCCGTCAGCGTCTCCATGCTGCCCGCCACCGGGTGGATACGGTGCGACCGCGGCGCTCCGGGGTAGACTAAGAGCAAATTGGACCCCAAGCCGGAAATTTGTTTTTCAATATCTTTTTGGACACCGTAGCCGATAGATACCAATGCAATGACCGCAGCTACCCCGATAATAATCCCCAGCATCGTCAGCAACGAGCGCATTTTGTTGGCCACCAGCGATTGCCACGCCATTTTGGCGTTTTCCACGACCATTGCGTTCATGACGTCATCTCCTCCCCGTTGACACGGATTTTCCCGTCCAGGAGTTCGATATGCGAGTCCGCCACTGCCGCGATATCCGGCTCATGCGTCACCAATAAAATCGTACGCCCTTCCTGATGCAAGCGGGTAAAAATATCCATCACGTCCGCCCCCGACTTCGTATCCAAGTTCCCCGTCGGTTCATCGGCCATAATAATGGACGGCTGATTGGCAAGCGCTCTGGCAATCGCAACACGCTGGCGCTGCCCGCCGGACAATTCCGTCGGCATATGCGCCAATCGATGGCCCAAGCCGAACATCTCCAGCAGCTCTGTCGCCCGCTGCCGCCGCTGTGCCTTTTCAACACCGGCATAAATTAACGGCAACTCGACATTTTCCAGCGTCGACAATTTGCTGAGCAAATTGAAACTTTGGAAGACAAAACCGATTTTCCGATTTCGAATCGCCGCCAATTCATCGTCCGACAAATGCGCCACTTCATGTCCGTCCAATCGATACGATCCCCCGGTCGGCCGATCAAGACAACCGAGAATGTTCATCAGCGTCGATTTTCCCGATCCCGACGGTCCCATAATCGAGAAGAAATCGCCCTCGCGCACCGTCAAATGGATATCTCGCAAAACCGGCACCTCTACTTGCCCCATCCGGTAGCTTTTACTGATGTTTTGCAAGGCAATAACCGTGCGTGTCATATGCGGAACCTGCGTGTAATCGACGACTGCGTTTCTTCTTCCGGAATGCTGCCGTTAATCACAATCGTATCACCGACGGACAGCCCGCTGACGACTTCGGCATGCATATCATCGACAATTCCGAGCACCACGTCAACTTTTTCAAATCCGTTCGCCGTTCGACGATATACGTATTGCCCGCCGACACCGCTGCGCAGTGCCGTAATCGGAATGACCGGCACCTGCTGTACATGACGGCCGTAGACAATGGCACGCGCCGTCATCCCCGGATAGAGGCGATCGATTTCGGCCGGGTCAACGGCTACATAAACCGTATAATAAATAACTGTGGCTGTCGAATTGATCGGAATCCGTCGGGAAATATCCGTCACCCGACCGTGAAATTCCGTCGTCGGATAAGCATCTACCGTGAATTTGACCTCCTGACCGACCGCCACACGGCCGATGTCGGTTTCATCCACCGCTAGTTTGATTCGCATATTACTCAAATCGGCCACCGTCGCAATAATCATCTGATTGGCCAATCCCTGCGACAAAGTTTCACCCTCCCGCATCGGCTCGCCGATAACCGTCCCCGCAATCGGCGAGACAATAACCGTATCGCTGAAGTCTCCTTGCGCACGGTCATATTCCGCGGCGGCACTCTCATAAGCCAGCCGTTTATCATCGCGCATTTCCGCAGAAATGGCCCCCGATTGATACAACTCTTCATAACGCGCCAAGGACGCCCGTTTATTCTCCAAATTGCTTTTCGCTTGCCGCAAATGACTTTCCGCCGTTTCCGACTCGATCACGGCAATCACTTGTCCGCGTGCGACCTTGTCGTTTTCACGGACACGCACCTCACGCAAAACTCCGCTGACCGTCGCACTGAGATCAACCCGCCGCAGGGGTTCGATTGTCCCTGTCACGTCGATTTTCTCCGTCATATCGCCGGACGCCACCTGCCCGACCGTGTATTCCTCTTTCGGTGACTCATCGGGCATCAGCCACCACACACAGGCACCGACAAAAATAACGGCCGCAGCAACCGCCATCCACCCTTTTTTTGTCATATTCATCCCCATCCTTTTATACTCAACTTAGTTATTATTATAACATAGGCCGCACTTGTATCCATTCCGGTCATCCGACCGCAATCATATCTTGCATCGGGTCCGTATGCTATAATATGAGAAGAATTTAGCTACGTAGATAAGGGAGAATCCAATGCAACACGTCGTCACTACACGCTCCATGTGGGGGCAATTTTTTTCTGTTTGGTTACCTGTATTTTTCACCCAACTCTCTCTGGTGTTGGGCAGTTTTTTCGCGGCCACAATGGCCGGTCATCACGGTCGTGTCGACCTGGCGGGCGTCGCCGTCGGCGTCAATCTGTGGATGCCGGTACTGATGACCTCCATCGGTCTGTTTATGGGCGTCACGCCGATCATCTCCCACTTGCTCGGTGCGAACAAAACCGAAACCATCCCGACGATTGTCCGACAAGCCATCTATCTCGCCATCACCATCGGTGTCATTGTCACACTGTTGGCCGCATCGGCCATCGCGCCGATTTTGACCATCCTTGCGCTCGACCCGCAAGTGCACGCTATCACTTATCGCTTTTTGCTCTACATCGGCGCGGGGATTATCCCGACATTCGTCTCCATCACCCTGCGCAATATTGTTGATGCCCACGGCCTGACGCGCATCTCGCTGGCCATCATGAGTTGCGGATTCTTGGTCAACATTATCCTTAACTATTGCTTTATTTACGGAATCGGCATCTTCCCCGAAATGGGCGGTGCCGGCACCGGGATCGCGATTGCCCTGTCCAATGCGTTCAACTGCGTCTGCTTTTTGCTGCTGATGACGTTCTGTTCTCCGTTCAAGGACTACCGCGTCTTTTCATGGGAGTCCGTCCGCTTTGATATTTGGCGAGGACAACTCAAAATCGGCATACCGATCGGCGGGGCCAACTTTTTGGAAATCAGCCTGTTTGCGCTTATCGGTCTGCTTGTCACCGCTTACGGCACGGATATTATCGCCGCTCACCAAGCCGCCAACAATTTTTCCAACCTGGCCTATACGCTGCCGCTTTCCGCCGGCATTGCAACAACGATTCTGTGCGGCTATGAATTGGGCGGAGGTCGACGCGATTATGCGCTCCGCTATGCGCGGATGGCGCAACTCTTTACAATCGTCATCGCCATGATGCTGTTCGTTTTCACCTATTTGCACATGGATCAAGTCGCAGGCCTGTATTCCTCCGATGACGATATGATTGCCCTGATTTCGACCTTTGTTCCCTTTGCCATGTGCTTTATTTTTGCCGATGCGACCGGTACTCCGATCCAAGGCGCATTGCGCGGTTACAAAGACGTCCAGTTTATCTTTTGCATTTCTTTTGTCTGCTATTGGCTCTTCGGCCTCGGCACCGGCGGCATCTTCGCCCGCTTACTCGACTACGGACCTTACGGCTACTGGATCGGCGCCATCACCGGACTGGCCGCCGCCTCCGTCTCCTACAATCTGCGCCTGATCTATCTCAATCGCCGCTAACATTACACAAACACCCCCGAGGGTCCTCCTCGGGGGTGTTTTATATGCTACTTCTCTGCCGTCGATGCGGACAATCCGCAATCAATCAACGCAATCACTTCGGACACCGGCAATGTATTCATATCCACGCGATCATCACGTTTGACATGCGCAGCCCGATCGGCCGGCTGCGCAGCCAGTGCCGTCCACGCCTGCGGATGGGCATACGGACCGCTGCGCTCCGGCAAGGTCGGGCCGTACAAACCGACAATCGGCGTCCGCAGCGCATTGGCGATATGCAACGGACCTGTATCTCCGGAAATATGCAAACACGCCATACGCTCCCACGCCATCAACTGGCGCAGATTCGTTCGCCCCGCCAGCGACAGCACATCACGTCCCTCAAACGGTCCGCAAATGCGATTGACCGTTTCGCGTTCGGACGCACTTCCCGTCAAAACGACCGCCACATCGTGCGCCAACAAATGCGCCACGACCTTTTGCCATTTTTCGACCGGCCATATTTTGCCCGCACCACGGGATCCGGGCGCGACCACCGCAAACGAATGCCGCCATTGCCGCTCCGCCAGTATCCTTCTCACCTCTCGACACTCACCGTCGATATTCGGCAAGGGATACGTAATCTCGCCGACCGGGATATCAAGCTCCCGCAACACATCAAGCAGGCGATCCGTAATATGACCGTATTGATGCGCGCCGACCAGCGGTCGACTGATCCAACCGGAACCCTCCCTCGCTTCCCAGTATCCGTATCGTCGGGAAGCGCCGCTCAATGCCGCTACTATTGCGCTTTTAGCGATCATTTGCAAATCCAGCACGCAATCAAATCGTTTTTCATGAAGCTGCGCTCGTAATTGCCGCCAATAACGCGGACTTCGAATTTCGGCACGGTCAATCGGTATCATTTCATCGATATGCGGAGCCCCCGGCAGGACGGGCGCAAATTCCCGCTGTACGGCCCAAGCAATATAAGCCTGCGGGAATGCCCTGCGCAACGGCGCCAGTATCGGCAATGCCGTCATAATATCACCGAGAGAGCTCATCTTAATAATTAATATTCGTTTCGGCGGTTCCGTCATCATCCGACTCGTGCGCCCCCTCTCCTATCCGCAATGCCCGTACAAACTCATACAGATTGCCGCCGGCAAACAAATACGCATCCACCTCGGCCCGCCGTGCCGCTTCCAAATCCCGTGCACTATCGCCAATCAGCACCGCCTCACACGGTTTGCAATCAAAATCCTGCAATGCTCGGACAATCATTCCGGGGGACGGTTTACGGCACTCGCACACACAATCATACTTCGCAATCGGCGCCTGCGGCAAATGCGGGCAATAATAAAATCGATCGATCTGCCCGCCCGTCATCGCCAACTGATGATTAACGAAGCGCTGCAACTCCTGTACCTGACCCTCCGTATACATTCCCCGTGCAATGCCGCTCTGGTTCGTTACGACGGCGATTCGGCAACCGCATTCGCTCAAGTAAGCAATCGCCTCGGGCGCACCGGGAATCCATTGCCATTGCGCCGCCGTATGCACATATCCGGTGTCGACATTCAGTACACCGTCCCGGTCGAGCAGAACCAAACGTTTATTCATCGGCACCCCGCAAGACACGCCGCACCGTTTCCGTTGTCGAATAGCCTTCCACAAACGGCAAGACTTTGACGCTTCGGACAAATTCCCCGCCGATAATATCTTCAGGCCGATAATCGCCGCCTTTGACCAAAATATCCGGCCGTAAAAGCGACAACAACTGCGCCGGCGTATCTTCCTCAAAAATCGTTACCGCATCCACACAACGCAATGCCTGCAACAAATAGGCACGATCCTGCGCACGGGAAATCGGACGTGTCTCGCCTTTCAAGCGGCGAACGGACGCATCACTGTTGACGGCGACGACCAGTCGCTGTCCCAATTTGGCCGCCGCTTCCAAATAGCTCACATGCCCTCGATGCAGCAAATCAAAACATCCGTTGGTAAAGACGACCGTCTCTCCGCGCGCTTGCCATCCGCGAATCCGTTTTTCCAACGCGGCGGCTGAAAAAACGCCTGCTGCCGCATCTTCCGTCTCCGTTTCCGGTATCTCCATATCTTGGCGGGTAATCGGATAGGTACCGACCTTGCCGACAACAATTCCCGCCGCCCGATTGGCCAAGTACAATGCCGTATCCGCAGGAACTCCCAGCGCACATGTCGCCGCAAGCACCGCACAGACCGTATCTCCCGCGCCCGATACGTCAAATACCTCCCGTGCCGTCGCCGGGTGATTGGTCACTTCTCCCGCCGCCGACACCAGCGTAATCCCCTTCTCCGAACGGGTCACCGCCAAACGCTCCAAACGGTAGCGCCGACTGATTTCACGTGCCGCCGTCACGACCTCATCGTCATCATTCGCAACAGGATGACCACACACCAGCGATAACTCGGCAACATTCGGAGTCACCAAATCCGCTCCGGAATATTTTTCCCAAGCAGTCCCTTTCGGATCGACCACCACCGACACCCGACACTTTTGACACAATTCAATAACACGATGACAAAGGTATTCCGTACATATTCCTTTGTCGTAGTCCGAAATCACCACGCCCCGCAAGCCTGCGGAAATATCCTGTTCCAATCGTGCCAACAATGCATCCGCCGCCTGCGTCGACAGCGGTAAGCGCTGCTCGAAATCGACACGCAGCATTTGTTGCTGTCCGCCCACAATGCGCATCTTTGCGGTAGTTTCCCGTGAGGGATCAAGCGACAACCGATTCTCCGCCGACGGCAGTTCATCGATTAATGAGGAAATGGCTGCGCCCGAGCCCAAGGGAGAGGAG
>CABTYA010000015.1 GCA_902488965.1 uncultured Veillonellaceae bacterium | reverse complement strand
TTTTTATCCAATACGACATTGCGGCCTTTCGGTCCCAATGTGACTTTGACTGCATCCGCCAACGTATCGACGCCTTTGAGCAAGGCACGACGCGCTTCTTCGTTAAACAAAATTTGTTTTGCCATCGTACAATCTCTCCTTTATCAATCAGCTGCTCTATCCGCTATTTATTCAATCACGGCCAAGACATCGCGTTCCGCAATCAAAAGGAACTGTTCGTCGTTGTCTTCAATATCCGTCCCCGCATATTTGGCAAACAGCACTTTATCGCCGGCTTTCAAATCCAACGGAATGCGCGTACCGTTGTCGGCAAATTTCCCCGGTCCTACCGCCAACACTTCACCGCGTTGCGATTTCTTTTGCGCCGTATCCGGAAGCAAAATACCGCCTTTTGTTTTTTCTTCCGCTTCTACTACTTTAATCAACACTCGATCTGCCAATGGTTTCAGCATTTGGATAACCTCCTTTGATTTTGTTAGCACTCATCAGTGTTGAGTGCTAATCGATGATTATATGATACCCCATCTCCGATCAAATTGCAAGCCTTTTTTGTTTTTTTGACTTTTATTTTTCCACGCCCAGTTCACGAAGTATCCGCTCCGCCATGGCCCCCATTTTACAACCACGATTCATCGCCATTCGGCGAATCTTGCGATAGGCTTCTTCTTCCGACACCCGATAGCGCTCCATAAGGAGTCCTTTCGCGCGATCGACGACTTTGCGTTCATCCAGCATCGCCTGCGTTTCGCGTTGCGACTTTCGACTCGCTTGCTGGTCGGCATAGCGACGCAATGCGATTTGCGCCGTAATTTTGAGTGCAGTCTCATCCACGGGCTTGAGCAAGTAACCATATACGCCCGACTCGCTCGCCTTGGCGACAAGGTCATCTTCCGCAAAGGCCGTCAGCAACACGACAGGGCCCAAGCCGTCCGCCGCAATCCGGCGCGCGGTCTGGATTCCGTCCATTCGCGGCATTTGGATATCCAAAACGAACAAATCCGGCCGCTTATCCCGCCCGAGCTCATACGCCTCGATGCCGTCTTTGGCGACACCCAACACCGTATACCCCGCCTCCGACAAAATCTCCGCCACGTCCATCGCGATGATGCCTTCGTCATCCGCTACAATGACCGTATGCTTTGCCATATCCGCCTCCTATATTGTAAATTCCACTGTCGCGCACACACGGTCCCCCGCACTGTTGCGCAAAGAGAAGCGACCGTCCAGATTGGTTTGCGCCAAATTTTTGACGATTTGAAGTCCCAGATGGCCGCGCATATCCGCCTCGCTCGACAGGGAAACCGTGCCTCTGTTTTCTACCGACAATCGCAACGTGTTACCTTCGCACACACATGTCGCGCAAACTGTTCCGTCGCCGTCGTCGGCACCGTGCTCACAGGCATTTTGAATCAGTTCGTGTACGATCATGCCGAGCGCAACCGCCTGTGTCGACGGCATCGGCAACACATCGACTGTACACTGCCAGTCGATATCCGCCGCCCGATTCCACTCATGCCGCATCTGCACTACCAATTCATTCATCACCGTCACCGCATTGACCGTGTCATTGACTTCACGCGCAAGAATCGTATGAATGGCGGCGATAGCGGATATGCGCCGCTCCGTCTCCCGCAGTGCCTCGCGCACTTCCGGCGTGCTGCGCCTTGCCTGCATCCGTAAAAGACTCGCGACCGTTTGCAAGTTATTCTTCACCCGATGATGTACTTCCTGAATAACCACGTCTTTATGCAATAATTCAATTTCTTTTTTCCGCAGCAAGGTAATGTCACGCACGACCAACAGTACCCCGACCACGGTGCCGCCGTCGAGCAGCGGCAGTGCCGTCCCTTGCAGTACGGTTTCTCCCGACTCCCATTCCTGCGAAATCGGGATACGTTCTTGACGGGCACGCACCACCGGCGCGATATCGCTGCTTTCATCCAAACGAAAGCGCGGACGGTCGTCAGGCTTGTCAAACAAATGCAGCAGGCGTGCCGCCACTTCGTTGCGATACGCAATCCGCCCGGCGCGGTCATAAACGAGCACGCCGTCCTGCGGCATCACATGCAAATCATGCTCGGCAATGACACTCGAAGGCATCGCCAACAATTTGACCGCCGCATCGAGCAGCACTTGCTCATGCGTCCCCGCAGGACCGTACATCCCCACTCCCGCAATCGGCAGTCCCGCACTGTCAAATACCGGATACACGGAAAGCGGCACCGGAATCCCCAACTTCGCTTCCTTGGTACCGCTTGTCACCTCGCCCCGCAACAATGCCGGAGCAATAATATGCTCATTGTATAAGCTGACGCTGTCGCCTTCCGTCTCCCAACTGATATGCGTCCCGACCGCGGGCAACGCACGTGCTGCAATCAACGCAGTCAGATCATCACGCCCGCGCACCAAAAGCAACACCTCTTTGTGCGTCAAGTCGGCCAAGAGCGGCAACCAGCGCGTCGTCTCGCCGAGCATTCGCGCCCCGACCGCCCCCACATCGGTACGCGTCGCATAGTCGTGTGTCGTAAAGCTCATCATTTACCTCCGCGACGAAACGGTAAGCGCGGATCGGCGTTCAACGACCAGTCCGCACATTCTCCCTGTTGCCATTGGTAATACGCCCTCGCTCCGATCATCACCGCATTGTCCGTACACAAACGAGCAGTCGGCGCCAATACCCGGCAGTTCGCTGCAGTCGCACGCTCCGTCAAACGCGCACGCAATGCGGTATTGGCCGCTACGCCTCCTGCCAGGCAAATCGTCGTCCGTCCGTACTCCTGTGCGGCACGCATCGTTTTTTCGACCAATACGTCCACCACCGCCGCTTGAAACGAAGCGGCCACATCCGGCGCCGAATAGTCGGCACCGATCTGCTCTTGATGGTGAAGATAATTAATGACCGCGGATTTTACGCCGCTAAAGCTGAAATCGTAATTATTCTCGTGAATCATCGCCTGCGGAAACTCGATGGCTTGCGCATTTCCCGTGCGGGCCAATCGATCGATTTCCGGTCCGCCCGGATACGGATACCCCATCACACGCGCAATCTTGTCAAACGCTTCACCGGCGGCATCGTCTTTGGTTTCGCCCAACAGATGAAACTCATTGTATGCGGGAATATCCACCAACATCGTATGACCGCCCGATACCACCAGCGTTAAAAAGGGCGGTTCGAGCTGCGGATGGGCAACCAGATTCGCATAAATATGCCCTTCCATATGATGCACCGCAATCAACGGTTTTTGCGCGGCGTAACTGAGCGCCTTGGCCGCCGCGACGCCGACCAACAGTGCGCCGACCAACCCCGGCCCTTGAGTCACGGCCACGGCGTCAACGTCCGCCGGCGACATGTCCGCTTCTCGCAACGCCATATCCACGACCGGCAATACGTCTTCGACATGATGACGTGACGCAATTTCCGGCACGACGCCGCCGAACTTTCGGTGGATATCGATTTGCGACGAAATTACGTCGGAGCAAATCCGGCGTCCGTCTTCCACGACAGCCGCCGAGGTTTCATCACAACTGGTTTCAATTGCCAAAATTTTCATCCGTCATTCTCCTACATCGATGGCCATCAAATAGCCGTCTTCTACCGGTTTTTCATAGGCGTTGCGCCGCGTCGAACGGACGGTCAATCCGGCGGAGCGGTATAACTCCACCGCCGCCCAATTGGACACGCGTACTTCCAAATGAAAGTATGCCGCCTGCCGATCCCGCGCTTCTTTCAAACCGTGCGCCAACAATCGGCGACCGATACCGCATCGACGCACGGCGGGATCGACCGCCAGCCGAATCATCTGGACTTCATCCGCCACGAACCACAGCGACAAATAGCCAATCACCGTATTTTCCCGTGTCGCTACGACATAATATCCCGGCCCCTGCAACAAATCGTGCCGCAATGACGCACCCGACCACGGGTCGGGAAAGCATGCCCGTTCGAGTTGTTCCAAGCGCGGCAAATCATCGGCAATCGCACGTCGAATATTTATTGTCGGCATTGTCGTTTCTCCCATAAAACTTCCGCTTCACTGCGTCGCAAATAGAGCGGTGTCAATGTCATCGGATCATCCGTCCCCCGACGCAGATATTCCGCCTGTCCCAACACACCGACGGCCCCCGCCCGAACATAGCGCTGATGCGGCGGTGCCGCCGTCAACCTGGGGCATTCCGCGATTTCCTCGGCAAATATATCGACCGCATCTCCCAACACAATCGTCTGTGACGCTTGCGCCTGTAATTGCGCGGCGACCTGTGCAAACGGCGCCGTCCGCGAATCGGATGTCAAATGCAGCGTGCCGTCCGTCCAGTAGCCGCAGCTGTAATACACATTTCCTTTTTGGGCATCGACAATCGCACACAACGGTGTGGACGCCTCGCGATAATTATACAACAGCGCCGTAAGACTGTTGACGCCGACCAACGGCACCTGCCAGACATAGGCCAATGATTTGGCCGTCGCCAGGCCGATCCGCAAGCCGGTAAATGACCCCGGTCCCGCACTGACGGCTATACCGTCAATCGGAGGCCCCCCTGCCAGACGGCGCGCCGTGTCCAAATGCGTAATCAATTGCTCGGAATGCATTCGCGCCCGTCTGACCTGCACTTCCGCAATGATACTGTCACCGTCCGTGATGGCCGCCGTCGAAGTCCGCCCCGAAGTATCCAGTGCTAACCACATCCGCGTCGACTCCTTTCCACCATGCAATCCGCCTTTCCGGTACGTTCACAATGATTTTTCGTACCGCATCATCGGCTGTCTTTTCCAAATGTATCCAAATCGCTTGCAACGGCACCTCGTCACGAAATCGGTCCGCCCATTCAATCAACGTCACGCCTTCCGTGCCGTATTCGTAAAACCCGACGTTCTCCAATTCCTCGACCTGCTCCAAGCGATACCAATCGAAATGGTGGAACGACGGATGTCCTTCCCCCTCGTATTCATTCAATATAGTAAATGTCGGACTGGCAATCGTACCGCCGATTCCCAATCCCTCGGCCAGCCCCTGCGCCAGATGCGTTTTCCCCGCTCCTAAATCGCCTTGCAAAGCCAGCACCAGTCCATCGACGGCATGGGCGCCGAGAATCCGACCGAACGATTTCGTCAGCGACTCCGACCTGCTAATATATTCCTGCTGATATGTCACAAATCCTCCTGAAAATGATTAAACCCTTTACGCGGCAACAAGGCGGCCCCTTCCGCCGATTCCCAGTAAACGCCTTGCCCGTCCGTGACCCGTCCGATCACCCGCGCTCCCTTCGGAACGGTCAGCGCTGCAGGAAGCGTCACCGCCAGTTCATAGTCCTCACCGCCGTACAATGCCAATTCTTCGGCGGATACACGGCAACACGCCGCGCCTTCTGCCAAATCCGGTAACCAGTCGAATGCGGACGCGTCGAGCACGATGCCCGCCTGCGAAGCGTCTGCGATTTCATACAAATCCGCCGCCAACCCGTCACTGATATCGTTCATCGCCGTCGCTCCCAGTTCGCGCAATACCTGTCCATCCCTGAGACGCGGCTGCGGCCTGGTATGTGCCGCACGGTATCGCTCCGGTACGGTGACGCCTCGAGCCCACGCCCGCCAGACGCTGCCGGAGTATCCTGTCGGGCCGGTCAGCAGCAGTCGATCACCCGGCCGTGCCCCGGCACGTGTCACCGCAGTGCCCGACGGAACACTGCCCAACGCGGCGACCGTCACGGTAAAATCATGGCATCCGCGCACGGTATCGCCTCCCAACAGCACTCCGCGGTACTCGCGCAACACATCATCAATCCCCCGATACAATTCCGCCACCGATTCGGCCGTCACCTGCGGCGGCACGACAACGGCAACCTGCACCCCGATCAACTCCGCCCCCATCGCGGCAAGATCGCTCAGATTGATGGCCACGCATTTCCAGCCGATTTCCCGCATCGTCATTTGCGTAGGGTCAAAATGAACGCCCTCGGTCATCGTATCGATGCAGCTGACCGTGTCCTGCCCGTAATCGTTACGGGTCACGGCGGCATCATCGCCGATCGGCACCGCCACCGCCGCCGACTGCGTCGGACAGCCGGCCGTCCATGCACGGATCCATGCAAATTCATCTCGAGGTATTGTCATATGCTCTCCTGTTGCGTACTGTTTTACTCATTGTACCACATCCCGTATTCTCTTCTCATCCGCAATCAAAAACGTGAAGTCCTTCGCGGGCTTCACGTTTTGATTATTTTACGATGATTTCTTCATTGCGCCGAACCGGCTGTGATAAGTCCATATGTCCCGTCAGTGTGTCCACATGCTCCCCTTCGATAGAAAAGCGTACCGCATCCACTTCGTCCAAATTGGTCAGCGTATCGGCAATGATATATACCATCAATATTTCACCCAATGAACCGCCGACATTTTGACTGATTAACTCGCGTGAAAAATCCGCCGTTGCCACTTTCGATTCGCGATCCACCGTTACGGAACGGACGGTCGTCCCTTGCGGGAACAACGGATACTCTTCCGCCGCATCGACTTTCAGCATTTCCTGCAACGCAATCTTCGGTGTCAACTCCTGTGCACTGACCGTCACTGTCTTAGCGACGATATGCTCGGCGTCTTCACTCGGTATATACGTGACCAGCTGCCAATCTTGCACCGTCGGCTTCTGCTCGGCCGGTGCCGCCGGCGGCTCGCCGAATGTACACGCCGCCAATCCGCACACAACGATCATCATCAATACCAATCCGCCCCATATACTCCGACGCATGGCTATTCCCCCTTATCTTGAAATCCGATCCGCACGACGGAAGTACTCTTCCAGGCCGTCGGCAATTTGTTCTGCAAATGCACGCCGCACGTTGTCTTTGCGCAACTGCGCTTCTTCTTTCGGGTTCGACAAAAAGCCCAACTCAACCAGTGCGGACGGCATCGTACTGTTGACCAGCAAATAGAAATTGGCTGTCCGCGTTCCCCGGTCGTCAAACCCGTCTACCCGGGTCGTATGGTCATGCAAAGCTTCGGCCAGCGTTTCGTCGAATACCGTTTTACGATGATAGTACGTCGTTACGCCGCCGACATTCGGTCGCACAAACGAATCGATATGAATGCTGAGGAACACATCCGCGGTTTCCCGCTCGGCAATATCCACCCGTGCCTGCAGCTCGGACACTGCATCGGCATGGGGACCGTACACGTCATAATCGCCGTCACGAGTCAAAATCACCGTGGCGCCGCGCTCTTCCAATATCGGTTTGAGATGCAACGCAATCGGTAACGTCACGTCTTTCTCATATAAATTCTTGGCACTGATTGCACCGGTATCCGTACCGCCATGCCCCGGATCAATCACAATGACCTTGTCCTGCAATCCTGCCGTTGTCTTAAATGTCGGCGGCGGGACAACCTTATACACGTCAATGACTACGCGATAAGGTTTTTGATGCGCGGGGTCCGCTTTCAGTGGGAACACCTTCACATCTTCTTTGGCTGTGGCCTTGGGTAATTGTACCGCCAATACCAAATTCCGTTTTTCTTGTGCGACACGCACCCCCGATACAATCGCGGGATCAAGCGAATATACGCCCTCAACCTGCTTACCTTCCGTCTTCTTCAATGTGACGGTCAGTACCGTTCCGTCACGATTCAACTCCGCATCAATCGGAGGCAACCGATCGACATCCAGTACCATCCTGACAAACGGTACCGCACTGTCGTTGCGCGTCACCCAGCGAAAATCGGTCACTTCACTCGCCGCCCGGCCGATCATACTGCCGCAGACCGTCAGGACCAGCGCCATCATCAAAAACAACAATCGTTTCATAATCGACTCCCTTTCTTGTCGGTAGACCTATTATACAACAACATACGCACATTATGCGCCTGCCTGCAAGAAAAAAGAGACTATTTCTCATTTTTTTCTTCTGCCACGGCCTGCCGCAATGCGGCTGTTTCCCCACGAAGTGCTTCCTGCGCCGCCGCATCGATTTCCACCGTACAGTCCAGTACCGTATCGACATCGACATCCGCCGGCAGCCATGTGCGCGGGAGCCACACCTCACGGTCGCTGCCCTCCGCGACCACCCACCAGCCGGTGTCCGTTGCCCGTTCAATCACAATCCGTTGTTTCATCCGTCCGCCTCTTTTCGTACCGCTACCGCTTTGCCGTCCGTCAGCACGGTGACCGTGCCGTCCCGATCCGTCCGATATACCTTCGCTTCGATGCCGTTCAAACGCGCCATCGGTTCCTTGTGGGGGAATCCGTACGAATTATTACGCCCGCAGGAAATCACCGCAATCTGCGGCCGCACCCGACGCAAAAAATCCGCCGATGAGCTAGTATAGCTCCCGTGATGACCGACTTTCAATACCGTCGCACGCAACCTGTTCGCATAATTTTCCACCAGCCATGCTTCTTCTTCTTTTTCCGCGTCACCGGTCAACAACATCCGAAAATCACCGTAAGAAAGCATCGCCACAACGGAATTGTTGTTATAATCCGCCTTGCCGGCTTTGCGCGTCAATAACGGCTGCGGAGGTCCCATCAGTGTCAGCGTCGCCCCGTCGTCGAGATCGATGACATCGTCCTTTCGTGCGGTCGTCCGTTTCACACCGGTACGCGCCAATGTTCGTAAATACGTACGGTACATATAGTTCAATTTTTCCTGCCCGTTATCATACACCCGTCCGACCGGCACATGGCGCAGTACCGCATAAGCGCCGCCCAAATGGTCACCGTCGGGATGAGTAATAATCAACTGTTCCAACCGTTTGACCGAATAGCGATCCAAATAATCCGCAATTTGCGCACGGTGTTCGACATCACCGGTATCGATCATCGTCCAACGGCCTCGCCACTCAATCAAAATCGCATCGCCTTGGCCGATATCCAAGCAATGAACGTACAGTGTCCCGTCCTGCGCCGCCGCCCATTCGCCGACAATCGGAATTTCCTTCAGCCAATCGCCTGCACCGGTAGCGCTCGGCAGTGCGCGAGTACATCCGCCGACAAAAAGCAATAACAGCGCCAGTCCTGCCGTAATCCATTTAATTCGCCGCATCGTCCTCTCCCTTTCCGATGACATTCGGCATCATCCGTGAGACCGCTCCCGCCGTAAATCCGTAGCCGTCCGCCGCCAGCTTGTCGGCGGCCTTGCCGTGCCAATATACGCCGGAAACCGCAGCTTCCGCCGCGGAAAAACCATGTGCCAACAAGGCCGCGATAATGCCTGTCAGCGTATCTCCCGTGCCCGCGGTTGCCAACCCCGGATTTCCCGTCGTATTCACATATCGTTCTCCATTCGGCAACGCCGTAATCGTCGGCGCCCCCTTGGCGACCACGACCGCCTGTCGCGCTGCCGCCAGCGTGCCGCTGACATCCCAACGCGCCGTTTCTCCCACCGGCGACTCGAGGTCCGCCAACTGTGCCAATTCTCCCGCATGCGGTGTCAACACCGTCGACTGTGCAAATGCCATCTCCTTCTGTGTCGTCAATGCCCACAGTGCGTCCGCATCGACCACCGCCGGCCGCTGCCAACGAGCCAGTATCTCGCCGACCCACGCTTGTGTCCGCGGCGAACGGCCGATGCCGCAACCGATCACCAGCGCATCATATATCGCCGGATCGACATCGGGAATCATCTCCTCGGTCCAGATACCGCCCGTACCGATACCGCGCACCATGATTTCCGGCACAACCATCGCCACCTGTGCGCGAATCCCTTCGGGGACCCATAGTGTAACTTTTCCCGCACCGCTGTACAGGGCTGCCTGTGCCGCCAACAGCGCCGCGCCTTCCATGCCTTCACTGCCGGCTAACACCGCAACATGCCCCTGCGAGCCCTTGTGCGCATTTCCTTGACGAATGGAGCGCCGCAACAGCGACGTCCCCGGTGCAACCAGTTCCGCTGCCCATGTGCGGTCAGCGGAAAGCCCCAACGACACCAGCATTTTTTCGCCGGCATAGGCACATGCCGGATAAAAGTACAAGCCGCGCTTGGGCCAGACCGTCATCCATGTCACATCCGCCCGCAACGGCGTCGCCGCTATTTCTCCTGTCGTCGCATCCGTACCGATCGGTATATCCACGGCCGCGACAAATCCGCCGTGGCGGTGCCATGCATTGACAGCCTGCACCCAGCGCAACGACACATCGTCAAGTTCCCCATGGCATCCGATACCGCTGATTCCTTCAATCACGGCATTCGCATCCGCGGGCAGGCACGCGGTCATTTTCTCCGCCGCCGTAATGAACCGTATCCGTGCGTCGCTTTCCGCCGCAACGAGTTGCAGTCGTTCCCGTTCCAGCAGGCGAAGATCACTTTCCTTCGTCCCGAATGACACGATTGTCACCCGCCAGCCCGCAACGGCGGCATAACGCGCCAACACCAGCGCATCCGCGCCGTTATTGCCGCTACCGGCCAAGACCACCGCATGCGGATCGGCCACATCGGCCAGTACCTCTGCCAAATGCCGCCAAAGCTGAGCGCCGATACTTTCCACCATCACTTCGGCGGAAATGCCGCTCTTGCGTTGCGCACATTCCCAACGACGCATTTCTTCCGCCGTTATAACGTAGTTTCTTCTTCCCACATGACCACTCCCGCAATTGCATAGTCCCGCTCATGACTGAGCGACAACGTCGATGACATGACCCCGAGCTCACAGCTGCGCGTCTGCGCCACGCCCGTCAAGCGTAAATACGGCGCGCCGGATGCATCATGACACACTTCAATATCATGCCACGTGCCGTCCCCGCCGTGCAAGGCTTTGATCACCGCTTCTTTGGCGGCAAACATCGCCGCATAGGTGGCGTACATACCGCGGCCCCGACCTTCGGCGTAGGTACGCTCATTCTCCGTAAACAGTTTGGCGGCGGCTGCGTCTTTTCGGCGCAACAACCGCTCGATTCGTTCAATCTTGACAATATCCGTTCCGTACCTGATTCGCATCCGAGACTCCTTTTCTCAATCTTGCACAACCGGCGTTTTTATGATAAAATTTCAAGGTATAAACAAATGAACCACGATAGGAGGTGACACCATTGCCGCAAATCAAATCCAGCATCAAAAGCATGAAGACCGATGCCGAACGTCGCGCCCAAAGCGCTGCTGTTAAATCGCGCATCCGTACCGCAATTAAAAAGACGCTGCAGACCGCAGAAGCAGGAGATGCCGATGCCGCTCGCAAAGAGTTTTCCAACACTGCGCGTATCATCGACAAGGCAGCCTCCAAAGGTGTAATTCATAAGAACAATGCTGCTCGTAAAAAAGCGCGTTTGCATGCTCATTTGCAAGAAACGGAAAGCAAATAACCGCTTTCAAAAAGCTACTTCGGTAGCTTTTTTTATTGTGCGTTTTTTTCCTTCCCGTCAATCCGTTCATAAATCAGCACCGCTTCCGCGGTTTCCGCCGCAACGGTAAATGCCGACCGAATCCGTGCTGTCATTTTTTCCGCGTCAATCGGCCGTTCACTGTATACCGTCGCCAATGTATCTCCCGCGCTGACGGCATCGTTTAACTCCCGATGCAGCTGCACCCCGACCATCGGCAATATATCGTCGCCCTTGACCATGCGGCCGGCGCCGAGTTCGCGACTGATTTGCGCCAACGCCATCGCATCGACTGCCGTTACAAATCCCGATACCCCTGCGGTCACCGTCGCAGTATGCGCCGCCTGTGTCAGCGGCCGCTGTCCCAGCCAATCCACCGCACCGCCCTGCGCTTTGAGCCACTCGCGCCAAAGCGTCAGCGCTTCTCCCGATTGCCATACCCGACGGGCAATGCGGATGCCGTCATCCCATGTGGCCGCCTTACCCGCACCGTAAATCATCGCACCCGCCAGCACCAATGACACCTCAATCAGACGGCGATTGCCGTGTCCCTGCAGCACTTCGGTCGCTTCGTCGATTTCCAAGCTGTTGCCGATTGCACTGCCGAGCGGTGCGTTCATATCGGATACGATCGCCAATGTCCGCCTTCCTGACCGCTCGCCGATATCAACCATCAAACGCGCCAATGCTTCCGCCTCGCGGCGTGTCTTCATAAACGCCGCCGCACCGCACTTGACATCCAGCACGATAACATCCGCACCGGACGCCAGCTTTTTGCTCATCACCGATGACGCAATCAAGGGCAGACTTTCCACCGTCCCCGTTACATCCCGCAGTGCATACAGCAATCCGTCCGCCGGCGCCAGCTCTTCGCTTTGGCCGATGACGGCGACGCGCAATGTCTCAATCTGCCGACGAAAATCCTCCGCCGACAAATGCACGGAAAAACCCGGCACGGATTCCAATTTATCCAAGGTCCCGCCGGTAAATCCGAGCCCTCGGCCGGACATCTTGCCGACACGTACCCCCGCCGCCGCAACAATCGGTGCCACAATGAGCGTCGTCGTATCACCTACCCCGCCCGTACTGTGTTTATCGGTAATCGGGCGCCATTCATCCGGCCATTCCAACATCTTGCCCGAGTGGGCCATCGCCAATGTCAATGCCACGGTTTCCTCATTACTGAGTCCGCGCCAATACACCGCCATCAGCCACGCCGCCACTTGGTAATCCGGAATCTTGCCGGCCGTGTAGGCATCGACCAAATAAGTGATTTCTTCCGCTGTCAACGCCTTTCCGTCTCGTGTTTTTTCGATAATATGTACGGTATCCATATGCCTCCTTGCCAAAAAAGACTGCCGCGGCAGTCTTTTTTTATTCTACGTATGTCAAATTCCGGTACTGCCGATACCGCCGGTCCGAACGCCGGTTGCCTCATCATCGGCCACCAACAAGTAACGAGTAAAAATCCCTTGTGCGATGCGCTCTCCTTTGTGTATCTCAAAAGGTTGCGTCCCTGCATTGTAAACGGCAATCATGATATGCCCTTCATTTTCCTCGTTGTTGTAGTAATCGCTGTCAATGATGCCCGTACCGTTGATCAGCAACAAACTATTGCGAATCGAAATTCCCGAACGGATATAGATGGCCAAGTACTCGCCGATGCCCATGAACGCTTTCAGTCCGGTCGGGATCATCGTCACCTGTTGCGGTGCCAATACGACATCTTCCGCACTGGCGATATCATAGCCGGCGCTCTCCGCCGTCTTGCGTTCCGGCAGTGTCAATCCCTGCCCCGCATAGGCGGACACCACTTCAAATCCGCGTATCGGTTCCATATTAGCCCTCCTTCGTGCCTCGCGAGCGTTGTTTGCCGGCATTGTCACCGGTATTCAACACGGCCTTGCGCGAGAGGTTGATGCGCCCCTGCTTGTCGATTTCCGTCACTTTGACCATGATTTCATCACCGACATTGACGACGTCTTCGACTTTTTCCACCCGTTCGTTCGCCAACTGTGAAATATGCACGAGACCTTCCTTGCCCGGCAGGATTTCCACAAACGCGCCGAACTTCATCAAACGGGTCACTTTACCCATGTAGACTTCGCCGGGTTCGACTTCTTTGACCAGCTGTTCAATCATTTCCACGGCTTTTTTGCCGCCTTCGCCGTCGACCGATGCAATATAGACCGTGCCGTCTTCTTCAATATCGATTTTGACGCCCGTCGCATCAATAATTTGGTTGATCATTTTGCCGCCCGGTCCGATAACGGTGCGGATTTGATCGACCGCGATTTTCATCGTAATAATCCGCGGTGCGTACGGCGAGAGATCTGCCGCCGGTTTGTCGATGCATGCGGCGATTTTGTCGAGGATGAAAAGACGTCCTTCATGCGCCTGCTGCAAGGCCGACGCCAAAATTTCGCGGGACAGTCCGTCCACCTTGATATCCATCTGGATGGCGGTCACGCCTTTAGCCGTACCTGCGACCTTAAAATCCATATCGCCCAGCGCGTCTTCCATCCCTTGAATATCCGTCAAAATCGTGTAGTATTCGCCTTCTTTGACCAAGCCCATCGCAACGCCCGCCACCGGTGCGCTGATCGGTACGCCCGCCTGCATCAGCGACATCGTGCTGCCGCATACACTGGCCATCGAGGACGATCCGTTCGATTCCAAAATTTCCGAAACGACACGCAAGCAATACGGGAACTTTTCTTCACTCGGAATCACCGGCAAAAGCGCCCGTTCCGCCAGTGCGCCGTGCCCGATTTCCCGGCGTCCCGGTCCGCGCGTCGGACGCGTTTCGCCGACACTGTAAGACGGGAAATTGTACTGGTGAATATACCGTTTTTCCGTTACCGGCGATACATCGTCGATGACCTGTTTTTCCGACAACGGTGCCAGTGTCGTCACCGTCAGCGCCTGCGTCTGTCCGCGCGTAAAGAGCGCCGAGCCGTGTACCCGCGGCAACAATCCCACTTCACAGCTGATCGGCCGGATTTCAGTCAGCCCGCGTCCGTCCGGGCGGATTTTATCGACAGAAATCATCCGCCGTACAATCGACTTGGTTAATTTATCCAGCGCCTGACGAATATCGCCCGCCTGCTCCGGATATTTTTCTTCAAAATATGCTTGCGCTTCCTGTTTGACCTCATCCATATGCGCTTCGCGCGTCTGTTTATCCGGGTCGAAAATCGCTTCTTTCAGTTTGGCTGCGGCATGCGCTTCCACTTCCGCCGTAATCTCCGCCGGCACTTGGTGAACTTCGTACACGAGTTTTTCTTTACCCACCTTGGCGACGATTTCTTCTTGGAACGCCACCAGACGTTTGATTTCTTCATGCCCGAACATGATGGCGTCCAGCACCGTTTCTTCCGGCACTTCGCGGGCGCCGCCTTCCACCATCAAGATGGCGTCTTTCGTACCGGCCACGGTAATCACCATGTCCGAGGCTTCTGTCTGTTCCACCGTCGGATTGATGACGAGCTCGCCGTCAACGCGTCCGACCTTGACCCCGGCGATCGGACCGTCAAACGGAATCTCCGAAATGGACAGCGCCGCCGACGCACCGATCATTGCCGCCATTTCCGGTGCATTGTCATGCTCGACGGAAAGTACTGTCGCAACAACATGAACGTCATTGCGTATCCCTTTATCAAACAACGGCCGAATCGGTCGGTCAATCAGACGAGCGTTCAAAATCGCCGATTCGCCCGGACGACCTTCCCGTTTGATAAAACCGCCCGGAATTTTTCCGACCGCATATAATTTTTCTTCGTAATCGACTGTCAACGGAAAAAAGTCCGTCCCTTCGCGCGGCGTTTTGGCGCCCGTCGCCGTGACCAATACCGCCGTATCGCCGTAGCGGACCATCACCGCACCGCCGGCCTGTTTCGCGTATTTTCCCGTTTCAATGATGAGAGGTCGCCCTGCGACTTCCGTAGTGAACACCTCGTTCATGTTGTCTCCTCCTATAATACTCATTATCAATACTTTATCATTATATCACATCGGTATTCGCCGCTCAATCATTCGCTCCTCTCTCCGTCATCCTGCGCATCCGGCAAATAACTTAAATAATGGCGGTCAATCCGAATCGTCAGATGGTATTCCGGATGGTGGCGCTGCACCGTACGACGAATATCCCGAACGATTTGGGCGTCGGTTTCCGTCGCATCGCCGACCGACACGTCAAAGCTGATATTCCACCCGTTCGATGTCGCCAGCGCGTACACATCATGCACCACCCACTTCGGATCCAACATGGCCAATGCCCGACGGACTTCGTTTTCCGCGACAGCCGCCTTCGGATCGGCCAGATTGCGCGGATCCATATGCACCAGTGCCTGCGCATCGTACTGCGTCTCCATCCGCCGTTCGACTTCATCGGCGATACGGTGCGCCTCGATGAAACTGTTGCGACTGTCGACCTCGATGTGACAAGTCATGAACTTGTAGCCCGGTCCGTAATCATGAATGATCAGGTCATGTGCTCCGTACACCCCGGGGCACGAAGAGATAAACTCCAAAATCTCCCGCTCTTCTTCCGCATTTACCCGCTTGCCGAGCAACTTGTCCAGCCCCCGTTGCAAGATTCGCACGCCGGTCATCAGCAGCATCGCGGCCACCAAACCGCCGATATAGGCGTCGATTTGCCATCCGACGGTAAACTCGATGACCAATGCCGCCAAGACGCCGAGCGTAATCACCATATCGGAAAATCCGTCCGCCACCAACGCCCGCATGATTTCCGACCCGGTCAGACGGTACCAATACCGCAGCCCGACAATCAGCCCCGCCTGCACAATCGCCGAAATAATCAGCACCCCCGGCAAAATCGGATCATAATTGACCGCCACAGGATTCATGGCCCGCACGACGGACTCCGCCACAACGCTCAGCCCCGCGTACAAGATGACGACACCGACCACACCGGTCATCACATATTCCAGACGGGCCCGACCGAACGGGTGCTGGTAATTTGCCGGCCGCATCATCATATACAGCGATACACCGATCAATACCCCGTATCCCACGTCGGTAATGTCGTGCATCCCGTCACTCATGACCGCCAGCGAACCGAACCAATAGCCGATCCCGATTTTGGCTGCGGACAGCGACGTCTTTACCGTTAGGTACAACGCCAATGCCAATGTCATCTCACGGATTTTGATTGTTCCCTGCATACAGTCTCCTCAATAACAAAGTACGCCCCGCCTGAACGGAGCGTACTCGGTATTAATATTTATCAAAATCAATCTCGTTTAAAATGTCTTTCAGTTTCATCAATTCTTCTTTGGTCAATGTCAATCCCTTGCCGGTTTTTTCATAGCGGGGCCCCCACGACCGTAAGTCGAACTTGGCTTCGCGCTCACCCCACCGGGTATACGTGAGTTCCTTGCTCCACCAATCTTTTTTAGCGGCCGCTTCTTCATCGCTCAATGTTTCCTGCTCCGCCTGCGGATCGGGGTTGCCCGACAACTCACCCAAACGCGCGACAATTTCAAATTTAAAACTTGCCATATAATTCACTCCCCTGACGGTTAGATAAATATTCATCCGTTTCTACGGATTTTATTAGTTAATATGATATCACACTCTGCTGATTGCTGCAATTTATTCATGCTCACAATTCACACAAACATTTTAGCCATCAACATACTCCATTCTTATGATGCCTGCATAATTTGTGTTAAGTTTTATCCCTTACACCAAAGTCATATCATAGCAAATCACATCTGCTTCCGTTTTACTCAATATAATTTGGAATTCATTTGTTGCACTGTGCCACCAAAAAAATCTTCGGAAGGCATATGCCTTCCGAAGATAGTAAAACATGTTCTTAGAACATCCAGCGCAAGCCGAGATCCGC